>NZ_JAPSMD010000001.1 GCF_027856955.1 Falsiroseomonas oryzae
ATGCCGAGCTTGCCGCCGACCTGCCACGCATGCACCGGCGCCGCGCCGCCGGTGGCCAGCAGCGCGTAGTCGCGCGGCACGCGGCCGCGCTCGGCGATGGCCACGCGGGCGGCGCCGGCCATGTTCTCGTTCACCACGTCATGCACGCCGAAGGCGGCGCGCGACGCGTCCAGGCCGATGCGGCTGGCCAGGTCGCCCAGCGAGTCGCGCGCCGCGCCGGCATCGATGCGCATGGCCCCGCCGAGGAAGAAGTCGCCGTTCAGGTAGCCCAGCGCGAGGTCGGCGTCCGTCACCGTGGGTTCCGTGCCGCCGCGTCCGTAGCAGACGGGACCGGGCTGCGCGCCGGCACTGTCCGGGCCGACATGCAGCGTGCCGAGCTCGCTGCGCCGCGCGATGGAGCCGCCGCCGGCGCCGATCTCGATCAGCTCGACCGTGGCGATCTGGATGGGTAGGCCGCTGCCGCGCAGGAAGCGCTTGGTGCGTGCCGCCTCGAAGCCCCAGGCGACCAGCGGCTCGCCCCCGTCCACCAGGGCGAGCTTCGCGGTGGTGCCGCCCATGTCGAAGGCGAGCACGCGGTCCAGCCCGGCCTGCCGGCCGAACCAGGCGCCGGCCAGGGCGCCCGCGGCCGGGCCGCTTTCCAGCAGCTGCACGGGCGCGCGCTTCGCCTCCGCGACATGGGTGAGGCCGCCGCTGGAGAGCATCAGGAACAGCTCGCCCGCGATGCCCGCGCGCTTCAGCTCGGCCTCCAGCCGGTCGAGATAGGCTTCGGCCAGCGGCCGGACATAGGCGTTGGCCACGGTGGTCACGGTGCGCGGGTATTCGCGGATCTCCGGCGCGATGTCGGCGGAGAGGGAGAGCGAGAGATGCGGGAAGCGCCGCGCGATGGCTTCCGCCGCCTGCCGCTCATGCGCGGGGTTGGCATAGGCATGCAGGAAGCAGATCGCGAGGCTGGCGACGCCCTGGGCGACGAGCCCGGCCACCTCGTCCAGCGCGGCGGCGACATCCAGCGGCTTCTCCACCGTGCCGTCCGGCGCGAGCCGCTCCTGCGCCTCGCGCCGCCAGGGGCGGGGGACGAGGGGCCGCGGCATCTCCAGGAACAGGTCGTAGAGCTCGTATTTCCGCTCCCGCGCGATCTCCAGCACGTCGGCGAAGCCGGCGGTGGTGAGCAGGCCCGTCGGCGCGCCCTTGCGCTCGATCAGCGCGTTGGTGAACAGCGTCGTCGCATGCACCACGCGGCCGACCCGGCCGGGCGAGGCGCCGGCCTTCGCCAGCAGGCGCTCCACGCCGGTCATCGCGCCGCGCGCCGGGTCGTCGGGCGTGGTGCTCTCCTTCCAGATCACCGCGCGCCCGTCGGAGGGATCGAGCAGGACGAGGTCGGTGAAGGTGCCGCCGATGTCGATGCCGAGGGAAAGCGACGCTGTCATGAACTTCCTTGCGGGGCGGTGGGCGATCGCCCTGGTGTCAGTCGCCGCGGATCGCGTTGGCCTCGATCACCTGCCGCCAGCGCTCGCGGTCGCGGCGGATGCGTGCCTCGAAGGCCGGGCCGGCCTCGGGCAACGGCTCCAGCCCGCGCTGGCGCAGCGTCGCGGCGGTCTGCGGGTCGCGCAGGACGGCGTCGAAGATGCCGGCGAGGCCGTCGCGGATCTCGGCCGGCAGGCCGGCGGGACCGACCAGGCCGAACCAGTTGGTGATCTCCAGCTGTGGGATGCGGGCAGCGAGCGGCGCCAGGTCCGGCGCCATCTCGCTGCGCTGTGTCGCGGTGATGCCGATGCCCTTCAGCTGGCCGCCGCGGATCTGGCCGGCCACCTCGGCGACGTTTGCCACCATGATGTCAACGCGCCCGGCGGAGACGTCCAGCACGGCGGGGGCGCCGCCGCGATAGGGCACGTGTGTCATGCGAACGCCGGTGACGCTGGCGATCAGCGCGCCGCCGAGATGGTTGATCGAGCCGTTCCCGCCCGAGGCATAGGTCGCGGCGCCGTCGCGCTGCCGGGCATAGGCGGCCAGCCCCTCGATGTCGGAGAAGGGTGCATCCGGCCGCGCCACCAGCGCCATCGGCGTGCCGGCGAGGTTCGACACCGGTGTCAATTCCCGATCGAGATCGAAGGGCACCAGCACGCCCGGCATGACCGGCGCGACCGACATGGTGCCCATGATGGCGCTGGCGAGGGTGTGGCCGTCCGGGGCAGCGCGGGCGGCGGTCTGCGCGGCAATGAAGCCGTAGGCGCCGCTGCGCACTTCCGGCACGGCGGTGAGGCCGCGCACGCGCTGCATGCCCTCCGCGACGATGCGCATCAGGATGTCCACGGCGCCGCCGGGCGGAAAGCCGATCAGCAGGCGCACGGGCTGGCTGGGCGCCCAGGCGGCATGCACCGGCCGGGACGCGCCGGCGAGAAGGCCCGCGGCCAGCAGGGCTCGGCGGGGCACTGGGCTCGATGCATCCGTCATGCTCGCCTCCTCGACTGCGCCATGTAACTCGCGGTCCCCAGCGGCTGGTTGCCTTCCGGCCTTGCTGGAGCGGATCATGCCCATCCCGCATGATGTGCCTGGAGCCTTGCCCGCCCATGGCGCAGTCTTCATGGCCAAACATCGCCCTCGCAACTGAAAACCCGTCATGCCTTCATGACGGATCGGAATGAACCTGCCGGATCCGCGCCATGCGTCGCCATACCCCGCCCACTGCGCTTCTCCAGGCCTTCGAGGCCTGCGCGCGCCATCTGAGCGTGTCCCGCGCGGCGGAGGAGCTCTCGCTGACCCAGAGCGCCGTCAGCCGCCAGCTTGCCACGCTGGAGGCGCAGCTCGGCCTCCGGCTGTTCCAGCGTGTCCGCCAGCGCCTGGTCCTGACGGCCGCGGCGGCGGCCTACGCGCCCGAGGTGCGCGCGGCGCTGGCGCGCATCGAGAGCGCGACGCAGGAGGTGCTGGCGCATCGTGGCGCCGGCGGCACGCTGAACCTGGCGGTCTCGCCCACCTTCGGCGCTCGCTGGCTGATGCCGCGCATGCCGCGCTTCCAGGCGCTGCATCGCCTGGTGGTGGTGAACATCCGCAACCACACCACGCTGCCCTGGCCGCTCGACTTCGCGGGGGAGGGCGTACACGCGGCGATCCAGATGGGCTCGGTGGAACGGCCTGGCGTGACGATCCACCCGCTGGTGCGCGACGTGCGCGTGCCGATCTGCGCGCCGGCCCTGCTGGCCGGCGGCGCGCTGCGCGAGCCGGCGGAGCTGGCGCGGCACACGCTGCTGCAGCAGACCACGCGGCCGCGTGCATGGGTGCATTGGCTGCAGGCGCATGGCGTGAGCGGCGTGGACGGGCTGCGCGGGCCGCAATACCAGCACCATGCCATGGTCGCGGAAGCCGCGGCGGCAGGCCTCGGCGTCGCGTTGATGCCGCGCTTCCTGGTGGAGCCGGAGCTGGCGGCCGGGCGGCTCGTCGTCCCCTTCGACCTGCCGCTGGATGACGGGCAGGCCTACAGTCTGGCTTATCCGGACGATGCGGCAGCCCAGCCGGTGCTGCGTGCCTTCCGTGACTGGCTGCTGGGCGAGGTGGCGCAGGGCGCAGCGCAACCGAGCGAGGCGGCGCATCTTCCCGGCCCGGAGGTTCATTCCAGATCGTCATGAAGGCATGACGGGTTTTCAGTTGCCGGGGTGATGTTTCACGCGGGAAGCTTGCAGCAAGGCGGGCGGACCTTGCGGGCAGATCATGCGCCCGTGGCATGACCTGCCACAGGGCAGGCGCGACACGCGGCACAGTCCAGGAGGCGAGCATGACCCGTGCATCCATCCCGCTCACCCGCCGCGGCCTGCTGCCCTTGGCGGCGGCATCGCTCGCGCTGCGGCCCGGCGCCGCGCGCGCGAACTGGCCCGAGCGCCCCGTCGAGATCGTCGTGCCCTTCCCGCCGGGCGGCGGCGTGGACCTGACCGCGCGCATCGCCGCGCGCTTCCTGGACAAGCACACCGGCGGCAAGCCCTTCGTGGTGATCAACCGGCCAGGCGCGGGCGGCGAGGTGGGCTGGGCCTCAGTGGCTGAGGCGCGGCCGGATGGTCATGTCCTCGCGCTGCTGAACGCGCCCAACATCATGGCCATCCCGATCGAGCGCCGTGCACGCTTCACCATGGACAGCTTCGCCTTCGTCGCCGCCCTGGTGGACGATCCCGTGACCATCTCGGTGCATGCGTCCAGCCCGCACCGCACGATGGCGGATCTGGTCGCCGCGATGCGCGCGCGTCCGGGGCAGATGACCTATGGCACGGCCGGCATCGGCGCAGTGGGTCATATTGCCTTCCTCACCCTGGCGCGCGCCACCGGCGTCACGGCGGAGCACGTGCCGTTCCAGGGCGCGTCGAACGTCGCCACCGCGCTGCTCGGCCGGCAGATCGACATGGCGACGACCACTGTCGCCGAATCGCGCCAGTTCATGAGCGGCGGATCCGATTGGCGCGTCCTCGGCGTCATGTCGCCGCAGCGCATCGAGGGCCTGCCCGACCTGCCGACCATGCGGGAGATGGGGATCGCGGCGGAAATGGGCTCGATCCGAGGGCTGGGCGCGCCGCGCGGCACGCCGGCGCCGGTGGTCGCCGAGATCGCGGCCGCCGTGGACCGGATGGCCAGGGACGCGGAGTACCAGGCCGCGCTGCGCCAGGCCGCGCTGCCGGCCCGCTACCTGCCGACCGAGGGCTACACCGCGCTGCTGGCCTCCATGAACCGCGACCTGCAGTCGCTCTGGCAGACCCATCCCTGGCGGCAGCAATAGCCCGCCACGCGCAGCGCACCCCGAGGAGACAGAATGCGCACCGACCGCGTCCCCTACGCCGACATCGCCGCCTACCTGAAGGAGAAGGACACCGTCCTGGTGCCGGTCGGTGCGACCGAGTGCTACGGCCCGCATCTCGCCACCGGCACGGAACTGCGGATCTGCGAGATGTTCGCCACCGAGGTGGGCGAGAAGGCCGGGCTCGCGGTCGTGCCGGTGGTGCCCTTCAACTACTCGCACATGTTCCTGGAGTATCCGGGCACCTGTTCCGTGGAGATGTCGGCGCTCGAGACCTATGTCGGCCAGGCCTGCGAGGGGCTGGCGACGCAGGGCTTCCGACGCTTCCTCTTCGTCAACGTGCACAATTCCTCGGTCGGCCCGCTGGAAGGCGTCAGCCGCACGCTGCGCCGCAAGTTCGGTGCGATGGGCGGCCTGATCGACGTCTTCACGGTGATGCGGGAGAAGGGCGGCGTCACCTTCGAGACGAAGCTGTCGCCCACCGCCCATGCGGCGGAGATGGTGACGTCGGTTGCGCTGCACCTGTTCCCGGATATGGTGTTCATGGACCGCGCGGCGGCGCCGGTGCTGAACCCGCCACCGGCGCCAGGCACGCGCTCGCCGGGCGGCAACAAGCTGGTCTTCGACGGCGGGCACATCATCGTCTTCTCCGACATGGCCGATGACAGTCCGTCGGGCCATCGCGACGATCCGCGGCCGGCGACGGCCGAGAAGGGGCGGCAGCTCTGGGAGAACTCCGTGGCCTTCGGCGCGAAGGCGGCGGGCATCTTCGCCACGATGCGCCGGCCGGGGGCCGCGGCATGAAGGCCGTCGCGGCCTACAGCCCTTATGGCTGGCGGGCGCGCATCGGGCTGATCGTGCCGTCCACCAACACCATCAACGAGCCGGAATTCTGGCGCCTCGCCCCGCGCGGGGTGACCATCCACACCGCGCGCGCCACCTCCACCGGCGAGTTCTCCGAAGCCTACTTCGCCCGGCTACGCGAGGCGGGGCAGCGCTGCGCGGAGGACCTGGCGACGGCCGAGGTGGACATCATCGCCTATGGCTGCACCTCGGGCTCCATCGTCTGCCCGCTGGAGGAGATCGTCGCCGACCTGCATGCGCGCACCGGCATTCCCGCGATCGCCACGGCGGGCTCCGTCGTCGCGGCGCTGCGCGCGCTGAAGGTCAAGCGCGTCGCGGTGGCGACGCCCTATGTGGACTTCATCAACGAGCGCGAGGAGGAGTTCCTGACGCGGCACGGCTTCGAGGTCACGTCCCTGCACGGCCTCCGGCTCGGCGAGACGCAGGCGGAGCGGAGATCCATCGGGCGCGTGCCGCCGGAGCACGTCTACCGCATGGCGCGGATCTGCGACCGGCCGGAGGCGGAGGCGATCTTCGTCTCCTGCACCAACCTGGCCACGCTGGACGTGATCGCGCAGATCGAGGCGGATCTCGGCAAGCCGGTCGTCACCTCGAACCAGGCCTGTTTCTGGCACTGCCTGCGCAGCCTCGGCATCCCGGACCGCATCGAGGGCTACGGACGCCTGCTGACGGAGTGCACGGCATGACGGACCTGGCGGACCTGACTGCGACAACGCTGCTTCGGTGCATCCAGGCGGGCGAGATCAGCGCGGCGGAGGTGATGGAGGCGTGCCTCGATCGCATCGCAGCGCGGGAGCCAGCGTTGCGTGCCTTCGCCCATCTCGATGCCGACGCCGCGCGGCGATCAGCGCGTGCCGCGGATGCGGCGCCGGCCGGCGGCCGGCTGCGCGGGCTTCCTCTGGCGGTGAAGGACATCCTGGACGTCGCCGGGATGCCGACCGGGAACAATTCGCCGATCTGGGAGGGTTGGCGGCCACGAGCGGATGCGGCGTGCGTCGCGCTGGCGCGGGGCGAGGGCGCGGTGATGATCGGCAAGACCGTGACGACGGAGTTCGCCACGCGCCAGCCCGGCCCCACAGCGAACCCGCACAACCCCGCCTTCACGCCGGGCGGCTCCTCCTCCGGCTCGGCGGCAGGCGTGGCAGCCGGCTTCTTTCCGCTCGCCTTCGGCACGCAGACCGCCGGCAGCATCCTGCGGCCGGCGGCCTATTGCGGCGTGGTCGGCTACATGCCGACGCATGGGCTGATCCATCGCGCCGGCATGAAGGTGATGAGCGAGGAGCTCGACACCATCGGCGCCATCGCGCGCAGCGTCGCCGATTGCGCGCTGCTGGTCTCCGCCGTCGCCGGCATCGACCTCGGCGATCCGGAGCGTCGGGCGGGGCGCGCGCCGCGCCTTCTGCTCTGCCTGGGCCCGGCGGCGCAGATGGCGCAGCCGGAAACGCTGGCCTTGATGGAGCGCGCCGCCTCGGCTGCGCGGCGCGCCGGCGCGGAGGTGGTAGCGCGCGAGATGCCGCCCGAGGTCGCCGCGGCCCATGCTGCGCACCCGATCGTCATGAACGGGGAGGGGTCGCAGGCCCTGGCCTGGGAGCTGGCGAACCATTCGGAGCAGCTCTCCGACGTGCTGCGCACGCGCCTGCTGGAGGCACGCGCACGGCCCGCCGAGGTGCTGGCCGCCGCGCGTGCCGCCTTCCGCACGGCGCGCGCCGCCTTCCCGGCGGTGATTGAGGGGTTCGACGCGATCCTGACGCCCTCCACGGCCGGCGAGCCGCCCGAGGGGCTTGGCTGGACCGGCGATCCCGCCTTCAACTCGCTCTGGACGGCGCTGCATCTGCCCTGCGTGACGGTGCCTGCGGGCACGGGTCCGCGCGGCCTGCCGCTCGGCGCGCAGCTGGTCGGCCCGCATGGCGGCGACCGTGCGCTGCTGGGCTGGGCGGAATGGCTGCGGAGCGTGCTCGCCGAGGGCTAGATGGCACCGGCTGCCGCGCCTTCGGCGAAGCCGCGCAGGCGGCCGGCGATGACCTCGCCGACCGCCTCCACGGCCGCGCGTCGCGGGAAGCTTGCACGCCACGCGATGCGGACGGTGCGCCCGGCGCGAGTCGAGAGAGGCCGCAGGATGATTCCGGCATCCTGCGCCGCCCCGGCCGCGAGCCCCGGGATCAGTGTGGTGCCGTAGCCGGCCGCCACCATGTTCAGCAGCGTGGAGAGGCTGGTCGCGCGCATCGTGCGGCTCAGCGCGCCGCTTCGCCCACAGGCCGCCAATGCCTGGTCCCGCAGGCAGTGCCCGTCCGCCAGCACCAGGATGTCCTCGGCCAGGTCCGCTTCAGCCACCGCCTGGCGCTCCGCCAGGGGATGCTCGGGCGGCAGGGCGGCCAGGAAGGGCTCGGCGAAGAGTGGCCGGCTGGCCAGGTCCGGCCCGTCCACGTCGGTCGCCAGGAGCGCGGCATCCAGGTCATGCGTGCGCAGCCGCTCCAGGAGAACAGCCGTCTGGTCCTCCCACGGCTCCACCTCGAGGGCGGCGAATGCCTCGCGCAGCGGTGCGAAGACCAGCGGCAACAGGTAGGGCGCGAGTGTCGGAATGATGCCCAGCCTGAACCGGCCCGCGAGCGGGTCGCGCAGGCTGCGCGCCAGGCCGAGGATCGTGTCCGCCTCCGCCACGGCCGTCCGGACATGCCCGATGAGCCGCTCGCAGGCGGCAGTCGGCGTGACGGTCTTGCTGCCGCGCTCAAACAGCACGACGCCCAGCAACTCCTCCAGCTTGCGCAGCTGGACCGAGAGGGTCGGCTGGCTGATGCCGCAGGCTTCGGCGGCGCGGCCGAAATGGCCGTGCTCGGCAACGGCGAGCAGGTAGCGGAGGTCGCGGAGGTTCATCTGGTCAGTCGCGCTGCCATGATAGTGACTGTCTATCAGTCTAGTTGAGTTGCCACCCTTCCTTCTATCCTTCGGTTGGGATAGGCAGGGTGCGAGGGGACCGGTCCGAGGGAGGGGCGGCGGGGTTCGTCAGCGCAGGACGCAAGGCAGGCGCGTCTCGTCGCTGCCGGGCGCGGCCCCGGCCCGTGCGCTGCCCTGCCGGCCGAGCTTCAGGTGGCGGCATCGGCGAGCACCCTGTATGCGAACGTCGTCCGCTTCGCCGCGGTTGCCGTTCGCCAACCAAAGACAATCGACGCAGTGATGATCGGAGAGAGACATGGACGGACATAGTGGCCAGAAGGCCGGCAAGTGCCCGGTGATGCACGGGACGCCGACGGCGGTGCGCTTCAGCACCCGCTCCAACAAGGACTGGTGGCCGAACGCGCTGAACCTGCGCATCCTCGCGCAGCATTCCGTCAAGTCGAACCCGATGGGCGAGGCCTTCAACTACGCCGAGGAGTTCAAGAGGCTCGACCTCGCGGCGCTCAAGAAGGACATCATGGCGCTGATGACGGTCAGCCAGGACTGGTGGCCGGCCGACTACGGGCATTACGGCCCGTTCTTCATCCGCATGGCCTGGCACGCCGCGGGCACCTACCGCACGGCCGATGGCCGCGGCGGCGCGGGTAACGGTGCGCATCGCTTCGCGCCCGAGAATTCCTGGCCGGACAACGCCAACCTCGACAAGGCGCGGCGCCTGCTGTGGCCCATCAAGCAGAAGTACGGCAACCGCATCTCCTGGGCCGACCTGTTCGTGCTGACGGGCAACTGCGCAATCGAATCGATGGGGCTGAAGCCCTTCGGCTTCGGCGGCGGCCGCGTGGACATCTGGGAGCCCGAGGACGACATCTACTGGGGCAGCGAGGACACCTGGCTGGGCGACACGCGCTACAGCGGCGACCGCGAGCTCGCCAACCCGCTTGCCGCCGTGCAGATGGGCCTGATCTACGTGAATCCGGAAGGCCCGAACGGCAACCCGGACCCCGTCGCCTCCGGCCGCGACATCCGCGAGACCTTCGCGCGCATGGCGATGAACGACGAGGAGACCGTGGCGCTCGTCGCCGGCGGCCACACCTTCGGCAAGGCGCACGGCGCCGGCCCCGCCGACCATGTGGGCCGCGAGCCGGAAGGCGCGCCGATGGAGCAGATGGGCCTCGGCTGGCTCAGCACCTTCAAGTCCGGCAAGGGCGTGGACGCCATCACCTCGGGCATCGAGGGTGCGTGGAAGCCCAAGCCCACGACCTGGGACATGGGCTACTTTGACATGCTGCTGGGCTACGAGTGGGAGCTGCACAAGTCGCCCGCCGGCGCGCATCAGTGGCACCCGAAGGACCGCGCTGCCTGGACGCTGGTCGAGGACGCGCACGACCCGACGAAGCGCCACCCGCCGATGATGACCACGGCGGACATGGCGATGAAGATGGATCCCGAGTACCGCAAGATCTCGGAGCGCTTCCACAAGAACCCCGACCAGTTCGCCGACGCCTTCGCCCGCGCCTGGTTCAAGCTGACGCACCGCGACATGGGGCCGAAGGTCCGCTACCTCGGCCCCGACGTGCCGGCCGAGGACCTGATCTGGCAGGACCCCGTCCCGCCGGTCACGCATGCGCTGATCGACGAGGGCGACGTCGCGGCGCTGAAGGCGCAGATCCTGGCCACCGGCCTCACCGTGTCGCAGCTGGTGCAGACCGCCTGGGCCTCGGCCTCCACCTTCCGCAACTCCGACAAGCGCGGCGGCGCCAACGGCGCGCGCATCCGGCTTGCTCCCCAGAAGGACTGGGAGGTGAACCAGCCGGCGCAGCTCGAGACCGTGCTGGCGAAGCTCGAGGGCGTGCAGAAGGCGTTCAACGCCTCGGCCACCGCGGGCAAGCAGGTGTCGCTGGCCGACATCATCGTGCTCGGCGGCTGCGCGGCGATCGAGGCTGCGGCCAAGGCGGCGGGCCACTACGTGACCGTGCCCTTCGCCCCGGGCCGCACGGATGCGACCGCCGAGCACACCGACGCGGCGAGCTTCGCCGTGCTCGAGCCCGAGGCCGACGGCTTCCGCAACTACCGCAAGGCGCGCTTCACGGTCTCGGCCGAGGAGCAGCTGGTGGACAAGGCGCAGCTGCTCGGCCTGACCGCGCCCGAGATGACGGCGCTGGTGGGCGGGATGCGCGTGCTGGGCGCCAACCATGGCGGGTCGCCGCATGGCGTGCTCACCACGCGGCCGGGCCAGCTCACGAACGACTTCTTCGTGAACCTGCTGGACATGGGAACGGCCTGGGCCCCGACCGACGAGACGGCCGAGGAATTCCAGGGCCGCGACCGCGCCACCGGCACGGTCAAGTGGACCGGCACGCGCGTTGACCTGGTGTTCGGCTCGAACTCCCAGCTCCGCGCGCTGTCCGAGGTCTATGCCCAGGCCGACAATGCCGGGAAGTTCGTCAAGGACTTCGTGGCGGCGTGGGTGAAGGTGATGAACGCGGACCGCTTCGACCTCGCCTGAGGCGGGCGGCACGACCTTCGGCCGCGGCAGACATCCTGCCGCGGCCGGTTCTCCGCCAGCGCCGGCGTCGATTGTGCGACGCCGGCGCTGCCCGGGTGTGACCGGGCGATCACGTTGCTCGGCCCAATTGCGCTATCTGAAGGCAGCGCGCAGCGCCGGCGGTCGGCCAGCGAATCCCGCGGTCACTCCGGCTGGTAGTTGACGCTGCGCAGCAGCTCCGTGGCGCGCGCGATCTCCGCCGCAATGAAGCGCCGCGAGTCCTCGATGCTCTCCGTCACCGGCTCCAGTACCTGGCTCGTCAGCCGCTCCACGATGGCGGGCTCGCGCATCGTCTCCTGCATCAGGTCGTTGACGCGCTGGCAGATCTCGGCGGGCGTGCCCTTCGGCGCCCAGACGCCGTACCAGGACTGGAACTGGTAGCCGGGCAGGCCCGCCTCCGCCATGGTCGGCACATCGGGCGCGAGGCGGGAGCGCTGTGCCGTCGCGATCCCCAACGCGCGGACCCTGCCATCGGCCGTCGCCGGCAGCAGCGCGAAGCTCGGGTCGATCAGCAGCTGGGCATTGCCGCCCATCAGGTCGGTCAGCGCGGGCTGCGTGCCGCGATAGGCCACCATGTCGAGGTTCGCGCCGGTGCGGCGGTTGAACTCGATGGTGGCGAGATGCCCGGCGGAGCCGAGCGAGGAGATCGCGATGTTCCATTCACGCGGCCGTGCCTTCGCGGCCTCGACAACCTCGGCAACGCTGCGCTGGCTCCGCATGCCGCTGATCACCATGACGAGCGGCGCCTGCGCCGTGCGCGCCATCACCTCGAGGTCGCGCTGCGGATCGAAGGTGGCACCACGCAGCACCAGCGGCATGACCGCGGTGTTGAACGCCGAGGCGAGCAGGGTGAATCCGTCCGGCGGCGCCTGCAGCACGGCGTTCGTGCCGATGAGGCCGGCACCGCCGGTGCGGTTCTCCACCACCGCCGTCGCGCCGAGCTTCTCCTGCAGCTTCTGGCCGAGCAGCCGTGCCAGCGCATCGTTCGCGGCGCCGGGCGGCCAGGGGCAGATCACGCGGATCGGCCGCCCATGCGGCCATGCGCCCTGCGCGCGCACCGCCGGTGCGGCGATCAATCCGAAGGTCCCGGCCGCTGCGGCCGCCATCAAGCTACGCCTGTGCATCGTCTTCCTCCCTGGCTGGCGGCCGGGCATGGGCGCGCCGGCTCGCGTATCGCTTCGTGGTCGTTCCCGTCCGGCTCACGGTGCGTGCGGGCTCGCGCTCATCCCCGCACCCAGTCCGTGCCGACGCGGACGTATTTGATGGCCTGTCGCCAGTAGGTGTAGGTGATGTGCAGCCGGCCATCCGCCGTCTGGCAGATCGAGGGGTAGGAGAACTCCCGGTTCAGCCTGTCCTTCGAATTGTTCGTCATGCAGTAGCCGTCGCCGACTTCCAGGTTGCGCCGGACAGGCCAGGTGAGGCCGCCATCCTCCGACACTGCAAGCGTCATCGGCGCGCGCGGCGCGCCCCAGAAGGCGCTGCGCTCCGTGATCGGCGCGACCTCCGCCCCGCCCAGATCGTCATAGAGCGACAGCCGTCGATCCGTCGCGTCGGCCTTGCTGCTGTCGTTGAACACCATGGCCAGCCGTCCGTCCGACAGGCGGATCGCCTGGATGGAGGAGTTGTTGTTCGGCAGCTCCGTCGGCATGGGCGCCGTCCAGCTGCGGCCGCGATCGGCGGATGCGCTGCGATAGACGTGGTCCGCCCAGCGGCTGCGGAAGAAGGCGACCAGGCGGCCGTTCCGCAGGTCCACGATGTTCATGTGCACGCAGCCCGTGCTGTCCGGCACGGGATGTTCCGTCCAGCTCCGGCCGGCATCGGAGGAGATCATCACCGAGCTGGTGTCGAGGTCGCCGGTCCAGGCGCCGGCCGGTGGCTTGGTGCAGCGCCAGATCGGCAGCAGCCAGTCGCCATTGTCGAGCACGACGATGGGGCTGCGGATGAAGGTGCCGAAGCCCGGCTGCTCGCCGAACAGCGTCTCGATCGCCCCCCAGCTTCGCCCGCCATCGGCGGAGATGCGACGACGGATGATCGCGGTGTCCTGGTTGCCGGCAACCTGTGCCGTCCAGAGCAGCCAGAGCGTCCCGTCCGGCGCCGGGAAGAGCAGCGGGTTCTGTTCCGACCGCGTCGGGTCGTCGGAGAGGCGCATCGCCGGCGACCAGCGCTCGGCGCCTGGCGCGAGCCGTGAGAAGTGGACCGAGATGTCCGGCACGCCTTCCTGCGTGCCGCCGAACCAGACGCAGCCGAGATCCCCGCCGGGCAGCGGCATGACGAAGGAGGCGTGGTTCTGCACGCAGGGCGTCGGGATGAAGGCTTCGACCCGCGCGGCATCTCCTGGTGATGGGGCAAGGACCTCCGGCCGCTCGATCAGGCCCGTGGTGTCCGGCATGGCGCGCATCCCTTTCCCCGCTCAGAGCGCGGCGCGGTAGATCGCGAGGATCTGCTCGCGGCTGATGTCGCGCGGGTTGTTGTCCAGCAGCCGGCGGATCGCGTGCGCGTCCTCCGCCATCATGGGGAGATCGTCTTCGGGCACGCCGAGACGCGACAGGCGCATCTCGAGGCCGAGCCCCGCGCAGAAGCCGTGCGCGGCCTGCAGGATGTCTGCCTCCGACCGGTGCGCCGGCAGTCCGAGCGCCTGGAGGATCAGTGCGGTCCTCTCCTGCACGGCGGGCGCGTTGAAGGCCAGGGTGTGCGGGAAGATGACGGCGCAGGCCAGGCCGTGCGCGACATGGTGGCGCGTGCCCAACGGATAGGCCACCGCATGGCCCGCCGTGGTGTTCACCGGCCCGAGGCAGAAGCCGCCATAGAGCGAGGCGAGGGCAAGCCCGGCCCGTGCCTCGCGGTCGCCGCCATCCCGCACGGCGCGCGCCAGGAAGCGGCCGACCAGCCGGATTCCCTCGAGCGCGTAGAGGTCGATCAGCGGGTTGGCCTTGCGGTTGGTGAAGGCCTCGGCGCAATGAGCCAGCGCGTCCACCCCGGTCGCGCCCGTGACGTCGCGCGGCACCGTCAGGGTCAGGTCGGGATCGACCACGGCCAGGTCGGCGAGCATGTGGCGGCTCTGCACGGCCAACTTGTTCTGCGTGGCGGGATCAGTCACCAGGGCGCGCGTGCCCGCCTCGCTGCCGGTGCCGGAGGTGGTCGGCACCTGGACCAGCGCGCAGCGGCGCCCGGCGACGCGCTCTGGCCCGACGACGTCGTGAATCGACTGGCCGCTCCCCGGCAGCACGGCAACCAGCTTCGCGAGGTCCATGGCGCTGCCGCCGCCGAAGCCCACGACAAGCTCGGGCCGGACGCGCTCGGCCATGGCCAGGGCGCGATGCAGGTTCGGGATGTCGGGCTCGGGCTTGGCCTCGCCGAACACGCTGACCTCGCCCGGCAGTCCGAGCAGGCCCACGCGCGCGGCGTTGGACGCGCCGGTGACGACCAGGCTGCGGGTGATGCCTCGGCCAGCTGCCCAGCGACCGACCTCGCCGACCAGCCCGGCGCCGAAGGCGATGCGTTGCGGCCGGTCGATCTCGATGGGGCGAAGCAGGTCGGTCATCGGCTCTGTCCTCGCGGTCATGCGGCGGCGCGGTGGGCGGCCAGCTGCTCGGCGTATTCGATCGCCTCGACCAGGCTGCGCTCGCTGGCGATGCCCTTGCCGGCGATGTCGAAGGCGGTGCCGTGGTCCACGGAGGTGCGGATGATCGGCAGGCCGAGCGTGATGTTCACGCCGGACAGCGCGTCCCATTTCCCGGTTGCGGGATCGACCGAGAAGCCGAGCAGCTTGACCGGGATGTGGCCCTGGTCGTGGTACATCGCGACCACGGCGTCGTACTGCCCGGCGCGCAGCTTCACGAAGACCGTGTCGCCCGGCACCGGGCCGGAGACGTCCAGCCCTTCGGCCGCGGCGCGGGCGATGGTGGGGGCGGAGACCTCGATGTCCTCGCGGCCGAACAAGCCGCCTTCCCCGGCATGCGGGTTCAGCGCGGCGACGGCGATGCGCGGCCTGGCGATGCCCAGCGCGCGCAGCGCCTCATCCGTCAGGTCCAGCACCAGGCGCAGGCGCTGCGGCGTCAGGCGCTTCGGCACGTCCTGCAGCGCGACATGGGTGGTGACGTGGCTGACGCGCATGTTGCCGTGTGCCAGCAGCATCACGGAGCCCTTCACGCCCGTCAGCTCCGCCAGCATCTCGGTGTGGCCGGCATAGTGGTAGCCGGCCTTGTTCAGCGCCTCCTTGTTGAGCGGCGCCGTGACGATGGCGCCGACCTGGCCGGCCTGGGCCAGGCGCACGCCGCGTTCGACCGCCAGGTAGGCGAAGCGGCCGGCATCGGCGGAGAGGACGCCGGGCTCGATCGGCGCGCCTTCCGGGCCGGCCTGGAGGAAGCACAGGGCCGGCCAGTCCGGCGTGTCGTCGGTGACCTCCGGAATGGTCAGGCCCGGCGCCAGCGACGCGCGGGCGCGCTCCAGCGCGCCGCTGCTGCCGATCACCAGCAGCCGCAGATCGCCGGCCGCGATCCGTGGCGCCAGCACCTGGCACGCCTTGACGATGATCTCGGGGCCGATGCCGGCCGGGTCGCCCATGGTGATCGCGAGGTGGCGCGGCTTCATGCGTCGATGCTCCGGGTGAGGAGGCCGTTGCCGGCGAGGAGGTCGCGCCAGAGCGTATCGCCACCGAAGGCGCCGGACTTCGACACCACCTCGAGGCCATCCCAGATGCCGCCGCGCATGACGGAGCGCGGCACGCCGGCCGCGACCAGGCCGGTCGCCTCCAGCGATCGCGCGCCCAGCGCGCGGCAGATGGCGTGCAGCGTCTCTCCGCCCGCGACGGCCAGCGTGCCGGGGCGCGGCAGGCGCTGCAACAGGCCGGCCAAGGCGGCGGCGATGCGGCGGGCTGCCTCCGCACGGTCCAGGCCAAGGGGCAGGGCGAGGCTCACCATCGCCGCGCCGCTGTCCTCCAGCAGCCCGGCGATGCGCGCGGCCTCCGCGGGGCTGCCGTCCGCCGCCTGGGTCCAGCAGGCATCGCAGGCCGCGAGCTGGCGCGCCGTCACGGCCTGGTCCGAGCCGAACAGCCCGAGGACGGGGCTGCGCAGCGCGGTCGAAACCGGTGCCGCAGAGGCGCCGGCCAGGGCGCGCGCAAGTCCCGCGGTGCCGCACCACAGCACCGGCTTCGTCGCACCGCGCCCAAGCGTGACGATGCGCGCGAGATCGGCCTCGCCTTCCGCGTCGAAGATCGAGACGCCGCTTGGCAGCGGCTGGTCGCAGGATCCACGGACCGGCCGCAGCCCCTCCGCCTGCAATGCGGCCAACAGATCGCATGCGACGGCCGTCCAGCTGCCATCCGTCTGCCGCCTGAGCACCTGCCCTGCGCGGGTGATCCGGCCTTGCGCCGGGAAGGCCGGGGCGAGGACGACATGCGCCCAGTGCCGCGTCGCGAGACAGGCGGCGAGTTCCGCCGCGACATGGCCGCGCAGCAGGCTGTCGATCTTCTTGAAGGCGATCCCCGCGCCGGCCAGCGCCGGTGCCAGGGCCCGCACGCGCGCCGTGGCCAGCTCGCGCGGCGCCTCCCGCGTGCCGGAGTCGAGGGCGAGGCTGCCGGTCCGGTCCGTTGCGTCGTCCCAGGCGACCGGCACCGGGCCGCACAGGCCGGTCAGCTCTGCCGTCGCATCGAGCGCGCCCGTCAGGTCGTCGGCCAGCAGGCGGAGGCGCGGCGCGCTCATCGCGCGGCTCCGCCGAGGCCGATCGCGCCGAGCGAGAGGCGCACACCTTCGCCCAGTTCCGCCGCCAGGCGTTGCGCATGCGGTGCCGCCAGCGCCACGAACTCCGCGGTGGTGAAGCGTCCGCCCCCGACGGTCAGGCTCACCCCCGCCAGCGGCAGGCCGCGCGCGTCCAGCACCGGCGCCGCAACGGTCCGCAGGCCATAGGCGTTCTCGCCATCCGACACGGCGTAGCCGCGCGCCCGCACCTCGTCCAGGCGCTGCAGCAGCGTGTCGAGATCGATCAGGGTGCGTTCCGAGAGCTTCACGCGCTGGACGCTGTCGAGGTGGAACACCTGCTCGTCGCGCGGCAGCCAGGCCAGGATCGCCTGGCCGAGCGCGGTGGCATAGGCGCCGATCCGCGTGCCCGCGCGGCGCACCACGCCGTGCCGTTCCAGCCCCGCTTCCACCCTGGCGAGGTAGATCACCTCGCCCCGTTCCAGCACACCGAGGGACGCCGCGTCGGCAATGCGCGGCACCAACTCGCGCAGCAGCGGCGTGGCATGCCCCGGCAGGTCGTCGGCGGAGAGCACGGCGTGGCCGAGCTCGAGGCATTTCAGGGTCAGGCGGAAGCGCCGGCCGTCCGGCACGCCGCGCAGGTAGCCGAGCCCCAGAAGGGTGTGGATCAGGCGGAACGCCGTCCCGCGGTCGAGGCCGGTCCGTGCCGCCACCTCGGCGACGGTCAGTTCCGGCACGTCCTGGCCGAAGGCGCGCAACACGGCGAAGGCCTTCGCGACGGACTGCACGACGTTCTTCGGGTTCTCCGAAGCCTGCTCGCGCGGCGCCGTGCCGACTGCGTCCGGGGGCTTCGTCTGCAGGACTTCCTCCCTGTCGCCGCCTTCAAGGTTGATCGGATTGCGAACAAATGTTCGGAGTTGCTTGCAGTGGTATCGCCCCGCGGCCTTCGGGGTCAAGCGGCCAGTCGCCCGACGGTCGCCCCGCGGGGGCGCTGCCCGGCGGCTTGCCGTGCTGATCGGGTGACCATGGGCCACGGGCAGGCGACACACGGCATCGCCGCCGTATCGGCAGGCAGCGCCGGGCGGCTGGTGTACGTCAGGTCAGAGGTGGCGCATGCCCAGCTGGGTGAGCAGCGGAAGCAGCTGGTCCCGCGCGCGCACGCGGTGTGTCTTCGCGCGATGATGCGCTGCTGCCGCATCGCCGCACCGGATCGCCTCCGCGATGCCGTGGTGCTCCTCCACAGAGAGGCTCGGCTTCGGGCGCAGGCGGACTGTCAGCATGCGGGCGCGGTGCGACTGGTCCATGATGGTAGCAAACATGCGGGCGAGGCGGGCATTGCCGCTGCGCTGCACCAGGAGCTGGTGGAAGCGGCCATCCGCTTCCGCCCAGCCGACCAGGTCGTCGCGTGCCAGCGCGGCCGCCATCGCGGCGTTCACCGCGTCGAGCTCTGCCGCGACGAGGCCGCGCTGCGCCTCGGGCTTCTCGGCGATCAGCTCCGCCGCCGCAGCTTCCAGCGCGACGATCACCTCGTAGATCTCGCGCATGTCCTCGGGCGAGATGGCGCAGACCACCACGCCGCGCCGCGACAGGACCCGGACCAGCCCTTCCTCCTGCAGGCGGATGATCGCCTCGTGCACGGGCGTGCGGCTCATGCCGAGCTGGAGGGCGATCTCCTGCTCGGAACCCTGGTAGCCCGGTGGGAAGATGTTGTTCCGGATGGCATCCTTCAGCGCCTCGTAGGCGCCGTCCACCAGGCTGGGCCTGGCCGCCGGCGCGGCTGCCGTCGCGCTTCGCGGCCTGACCATGGTCCCTCCCGCCGATCGGATCACGCATTCTTCCATGCAAGCTGGAGTTTTACCAGTTGACGCGATGATTGGCAGCCCGTAGTTGCGGCCGGCTTGCATGGAAGCTCGCGTGGATCCGGCCGCGGACGACCACGCCGCTGCCCGAAGCAAGGCGAGGAGACCCGGGAGATGGGCATGCGCAGCTACCGGATTGCGGCCATCGGCGGCGATGGCATCGGCCCCGAGGTGATCTCGGCCGGCGTGGAGGTCCTGAAGGTCTGTGCCGAGCGAGATGGCGGCTTCGCGCTCGACTTCACCGATTTCGACTGGGGGTCCGACTACTACCGAAGGCATGGCGTGATGATGCCGGCCGACGGGGCCGACCAGCTGCGCCGCTTCGACGCCATCCTGTTCGGCGCCGTCGGGGCGCCGGACATCCCGGACCACGTCACGCTGTGGGGCCTGCGCCTCGCGATCTGCCAGCCGCTCGACCAGTACGCCAATGTCCGTCCGACCCGCGTGCTGCCGGGCATCACGAGCCCGCTTCGCAACGTCTCCGGCCCCGAGCTGGATTGGATCATCGTGCGGGAGAACTCGGAGGGCGAGTATTCCGGCGTCGGCGGCCGCGCCCATCGCGGGCTGCCGATCGAGGTCGCGCAGGACGTCTCCGTGATGACGCGTGCCGGCGTGCAGCGGATCATGCGTTACGCCTTCCGCCTGGCGCAGTCCCGGCCGCGCAAGCTGCTGACGGTGGTCACCAAGTCCAACGCACAGCGCCATGCCATGGTGATGTGGGACGAGATCGCCGCCGAGGTTGCGGCGGAGTTCCCCGACGTCACCTGGGACAAGATGCTGGTGGACGCCATGACCATGCGCATGGTGATCAGGCCCGGCAGCATCGACACCATCGTCGCGTCGAACCTGCATGCCGACATCCTCTCCGACCTCGCGGCGGCGCTGGCGGGCTCTCTCGGCATCGCGCCGACCGCCAACATCAACCCGGAGCGTGACGCGCCGTCGATGTTCGAGCCGATCCACGGCTCGGCCTTCGACATCACCGGCAAGGGCATCGCCAACCCGATCGCGACCTTCTGGACCGGCGCGATGATGCTGGAGCATCTGGGCGAGACGCCGGCGGCGGAGCGCCTGATGCGCGCGGTGGAGCGCGTGACGGCCGACCCGGCGCTGCATACGCCCGACCTCGGCGGCCGGGCGACCACGAGGCAGGTGACGGAGGCGGTCTGCGCGGCGCTGCGGCAGGCCAACGACTGACGGCTGCCATCCGCCAGCGACGGCGACCGGCGTGTCGCTGCGCGAGACCGCCGAATCAGGCCGCGCCATGACCACCACAGACGGCAAGGAGGAACGACCATGAACCGACGCACGCTGCTGGCGGCCCTTCCCTTCGTTCTCGCCGCGCCGTCCGTGCGGGCGCAGGGCGCGTTCCCGAGCCGGGCCGTGACGATCATCGTGCCCTTCGCCGCAGGCGGCCCCACCGACGTGATCTCCCGGCTGGTGGCGGAAGGCATGGCCCGCGACCTCGGGCACCCCGTGGTGGTCGAGAACGTCACGGGCGCCGGCGGCACCATTGCCGCCGCGCGTGTCGCGCAGGCGCGGCCGGATGGCCACACGCTGCTGTCCCACCATGTCGGCCATGCCAGCACCGCCACGCTCTACCGGCGTCTTCCCTACAGCGTGACCGACAGCTTCGCGCCGCTCGGCCTCGTGTCTGATGCGGCGATGACGCTGGTGGCGCGCCCCGACTTCCCGGCCAGCGATGTCGCTGGCTTCATGGCAGAGATCCGCCGGCAGGGCGACAAGCTGAACCTCGCGCATTCCGGTCTGGGTGGTGCGAACCATCTCTGCGGCATGCTGCTGCAGCACGCCGCCGGCACGGCCATGACCGGCGTCGTGTTCCGCGGCAGCGCGCCGGCGATCACCGAGCTCATGGCGGGCCGCATCGACGTGTTCTGCGACCAGGCCACCAACACCGCGCCGTTCCTGCGCGACGCGCGCATCAAGGGCTACGCCGTGACGCTGCCGGAGCGCGTTCCGGGCCTCGACCTGCCGACCACGACAGAGGCAGGGCAGCCCTCGCTGGTGATGAGCACCTGGCACGGGCTCTATGCGCCGCGTGGGACACCGGTGGAGGTGCAGGAGCGCCTGGCGGCCGCCATCCGCGCGGCGCTGCGGGAGGATCGGCTCCGCCAGCGCTTCGCCGAACTGGTGACGGCACCGGCCACGGAGGACCGCGCCACCCCTGCCTTCCACACGCGGTTCCTGGCAGAGGAAGTGGCGCGCTGGCGTCCGATCATCGAGGCCGCGGGGCAGTACGCGGACTGACGCGGGGGGCGCCGGCGGAGGGGGCGTCTGTTCGAAGATATTGTTGGTTTCGAAAATCCGTGGCGTAATCCGCGCCGCGCCGGTCCCCGGTGGGCCGGGCGCGACGCGCCGCGGGAGGCCATGCGATGGACACGCCGATCACCTTCGCTTCGGACGGCCTCACGCTGGCGGGTGACCTGCATATCCCGGACGGGCACCGCCCCGGCGAGAAGCTGCCCGCCTTCATCGTGCTGCACGGCTTTATCGGCTCGAAGGACAAGAGCCACGCCGAGATCATGGCGCGCCTGCTGGAGGGCTTCGGCTATGCCGTCCTCCGCTTCGATTTCCGCGGCTGCGGCAAGAGCGAGGGGAAGCGCGGCTATGTGCTCTGCCACGATCAGGTGGCGGACGCGAAGAGCGCCCTGAACTGGCTGAGCCAGCGGCCGGAGGTCGATCCGAAGCGGATCGCCGTGATCGGCCACAGCTTCGGCGCCGCCGTCGCCTGCTATGCCGGCGCCGTCGATCAGCGCTTCGCCGCCGTTGTGTCCTCCTGCGGGTGGGGGCATGGCGAGCGCAAGTTCCGCGGCCAGCACCCGACGCCCGAGGCCTGGGCGAAGTTCACCGGCATGCTGGAGGCGAACCGCGCCCACAAGGAGACGACCGGCGAGGCCCTGACCGTGCCGCGCTTCGATGTGGTGCCCATGCAGGAGCACCTGCGGAAGAACCTGTCGCCCAATGCGCTGATGGAGGTGTCGGCCGACACTGCGCAGTCGATGTTCGACTTCAAGGCGGAGGAGGTGGTGCACTGGATCAGCCCGCGCCCCGTCCTGTTCCTGCACGGCGCCGACGACACCGTGACGCCCACCGAGCAGTCGATCCGGCTGTGGGAGAAGGCGGGACAGCCGAAGGACCTGGTGCTGATCACGGGCACCGACCATTTCCCGCTCGCCGCCGGCAACCCGCGCACGGCGGGGCTGCTGAAGGGGTGGCTCGACGTGCATTTCCCGGCGTCGCGATGAGCCGGGCGCGCATCGCCGCCGAGGCTCTGGAGGGCCTCGCGCGGGAGATCCTGGCCGCGGCCGGCACGCCGCCCGCCGCGGCCGCCGTGTGGGCGGAGACGCTGGTGTGGGCGAACCTGCGCGGCGTGGACAGCCATGGCGTGATGCGCATCCCCCGCTACCTCGAGCAGATCGCGGCCGGCCACATCCGCCCGCAGGCGGAGTTGCGTCTGCTGAAATCCACGGGCGGGATCGCACTGCTGGATGCCGATGGCGGGCCCGGACCCGTCGCGATGGCACGCGCGATGGACGAGGCGATCGCGGCGGCGAAGCGCGTGCATGTGGGCTGGTGCGTTGCGCGCCGGATCACCCATGCCGGGGCCGTCGGGCATTTCGCCTTGCGTGCCGCCGCCCAGGGCATGGCGGGGCTGGTGATGACCGCCTCGGTCCCGCTGATGGCCTGGCCGGGCAGTCGCGGGGCGGTGGTTTCCACCAACCCGATCGCCATTGCCGTGCCGGGGGGGCGGCACCCGCCGCTGCTGATCGACCTGGCTACGGCGACCGCAGCCCTGGGCAAGGTGCTGGGCGCGAAGCAGGCGGGCACGCCGATTCCTCCGGACTGGGGCATCGATGCCGCGGGCCGGCCGACCACCGACCCGGCCGCCGTGGCCACGCTGCAACCCATGGCCGGCCACAAGGGCGCCGGCTTGTCGTTGATGATCGAGTGCCTGGCGAGCCTCGCCGCCGCCAATCCGGTGATCGCCCCGGCGCTGCGGGGCGAGTTGACCTACGCGATGAACGGCGTCGCCATCGCGCTGGACCTCGCAGCCTTCGGCGACCCGGCGGAGTTCGCCGAGAGCGTGGACGACCTGGCCGCGACCGTCGCCGCGCAGCCGCGCGCCGAGGGCGCTCCGGCGCTGCTGGTGCCCGGCGAACGGGGCGATGCCGAGCTCGCGCGTCGCCGCGTCTCCGGAATTCCGCTGCCGGCCAGCGTCTGGAAGCAGCTCGGCGAGGCGGCCGCGCGGTTCGGTGTCGCGCTGCCCGCGCCGCTGCCAGGCTGATCAGCCTTCCATGCGGATGCCCTGGCGCTGGATCACCTGGCGCCAGCGCGCGATCTCGGCGGCCACGAAGGGACGCATGTCGCCGGGACGGCCGGCCTCGACCTCGCCATCCAGCAATTCGTCCAGGCGGCGGCGGATCGCCGGCTCCGCGATGACGCGCGCGATCGTTGCGTGCAGCTGGAGCGCCACCGGCTCCGGCAGGCCACGCGGGCCGGCGATGCCGGCCCAGGTCGGCGCATCGAAGCCAGGCAGGGCGGCTTCCGCCACCGTCGGCACCTCCGGCAGCAGGCCCGAACGACGGGTCGAGCTCACAGCCAGGCACCGCACCGCGCCGCTGCGCACATGCGGAAGCACGCCGACGCTCGTCGTCACCATCGCGCTGATCTCGCCGGCCAGAAGCGCCGTGGTGCCGGCCGCGTCGCCGCGATACGGCACGTGCTGCATCTGCACGCCGGCGGTGGCGTTCAGCATCTCGCCCACCAGGTGGTGCGTGGAGCCCACGCCGGCGGATCCGAAGGTCACGCGGCCGGGCTGGGCGCGCGCCATGTCGAGCAGGGCCCTCAGGTCGCGCGCCGGGTTGTCGGCGCGCACCACCACCACGAATGCGTAGCGGACCACCAGCGCGACGAAGTCGAAATCGTTCAGTGGGTCGAAGGTGAGGCCCTGCGCGAAGGCGGCGCTGACCGCATGTCCGCCGGTCAGCAGCCCGAGCGTGTTGCCATCCGCCGGCGCCCGCGCAAGCTGCGCGGAGGCGATGTTGCCGCCGGCGCCGGGCCGCGGCTCCACCACCACGGGCTGGCCGAGCGCGTCGGCCATCGGCGTTGCCAGGACCCGCGCCAGGATGTCGGCCGTGCCGCCGGGCGCGAAGCCGTGCAGCAGGCGGATCGGCCGGTCCGGCCAGGCGGCCGCAGGGCGGATGACGAGCGGCGCGGCCAGCAGGCCGAGCGCGGTGCGGCGGGTGAACATGCTGGTGTCCTTCGCGATGTCGTCAGACGCTGGCCGCGTCGCGGAATTCCTGCGGGGCCTGCGGTCCCCACTGGCTGCGCAGGCCCTGGCTCCTTGGCACCTTCCTTGCGGGCATCGCCGCGTTCAGCACGTCCGTGTCGGTCCAGTGCTCGTGGACGCGACCCCAGGGATCTTTCCAGTAGTCGAAGATCTGGCTGCCGAGCAGGTGGCGCCCGATCCCCCAGAGGTGGTGGTGGCCCTGCGACTTCAGCCAGTCATGGCCGGCGTGAAGGTCGTCGATGTCCTGCACCTCGTAGGAGATGTGGTTGAGCCCGGCGCGCTGGTGGCGACCGAACATCATGATGTGATGGTCCACGAATTCGTCGCCGCGGTCGGCGCGGTTGAAGCTGGCCAGCAGCAGGTCGGGATCGTCCTCGGCGTGCACGTGCTCCGATACGACGAAGCCCAGGTGCCGGTGCGCCCAGGCGACGGAGGCCTCGATGTCGGGCGTGCTGAGCACCGCGTGGCCCATGCGCTTCACCTGGGACGGCCGCGCGTCGATGCGCTGGAAGACGCCGAGGCGTTCGCGCGCCGCGCCGGTGTTCATCACGCTGTGCCGTTCCGGCAGCTTCGCCACGCTGGCGACGCCGTGCACCACCTCGATGGTGAAGCCGTTGTGCTCCTTCAGCCGGACCACCTTGCCGCCGCCCGGCTCGTTCAGCGGCATCACGCCGGAAGCGCCGGCGGCCCGGGCAGCCAGGCGATGCAGGTCGGCCTCGCTTTCGGCAAGGAAGCCGATGCCGAGCACGCGATCCGGGCCACGCTGCGTGATGTGCAGGTGGTGCGCTTCGCCGGTGCCGCGCATGTAGAGCGCGTCCGAGGTGCGGACCTGGCGCAGCAGGCCGAAGTCCGTCAGGAAGGTCTCCGCGACGTCGAGATCGGGCGCCCCGAGCCGGATCCACGCGACGTCCAGCGCCTTGATGATCGGTTCGCTCATTCCGTGCTTCCTCCCCTCTGCGCCGCCGCCGATCAGGGCGGCGCGGGCATGAATTGCGGCGCGTGTCGCAGCACCGTCTCGGTCGTCTCCCGCAGATGCGCGGCCAGCAACTCACCGGCGAGCTCGGCCTTCCGCGCGACTGCCGCGTCCCGGATCGCCTCGTGCTCGGCGCGCTTGGCAGGACCCAGGGGGCGGTGGCGTTGCGAGATCAGCCGGTACCGCTCCATGTGGTCATAGAGCTGGGCGCGCAGCCGCAGCAGCCAGCGCGACGGGCAGGCGGCGACGAGCGCGCGGTGGAAGTCTCGGTGCGCCGCAACCCATTCGCTGCTGCGCTGCTTGCGTTCCTCGCGCGACAGGCGCTCGATCTTGGCAAGGCGGTGGAAGGCGAGGACGAGCCCGGCCTCCCAGGCATCCTCCCCGTGCCGGACGGATTCGACGATGGCGCGCCGTTCGAACTCGATGTGCAGGGCGGACACGTCGCGCAGTTCCGCCGCGGAGATGGCGGCGACCCGGAACCCGCGATTCGCGTCGAGCTCGACCAGGCCTTCCGGCAGCAGGTGCGAGAGCGCCTCCCGCAGCGTGCCGATCCCCGCGCTATAGCTCTTCTGGAGGTCGGCGAAGCGCAGCCTGGCGCCGGGCGCGAAGTGCCCGTCGAGGATATCGCCCTTCAGCCGCGACAGGACGTCCTGGCTGACCAGCACTGCGTCGGCCTCGGCCGCTGTCTGCCTGATGCGCGGGGGCACGGCACCTCCTCCCCGTGACATCGCCAGCCTAGGCAGGGATGTTCGATGAAGCAACTATCTTCGAAAATCCAACCTGTGGCGTGGCCATCGCAGCGGACGGATGGCACGGTGCGTCCTGCGCGTCGCGCGAGGCCGCTGGCACTGGACGGCATCGGCGCGGCTGACCCAGGCGAGGAGGGGACCGGATGACAGACGTGCCGCAGGCCGACGCCGTCAGCGCCGACACACGCCTCCTCGAGCTACCCGCCGGGCGGCTGGAGCTTACTCTCGCCGGCGCGGGCCGCGTGGTCGTCCTGCTGCCCTCCCTCGGGCGCGGGCAGGAGGATTTCGACGGCATCGCGCCTGCGCTGCTCGCAGGCGGGCTGCGGCTGGTCAGGCCGGAGCCGCGCGGCGTCGGCCGCTCTGCGCCGCTGTCGCCCGGCGCGACGCTGCACGACATGGCGGCCGACGTCGCGGCCGCGATGGACGCCGTCGGGACCGGCCCGGCGCTCGTCGTCGGACATGCGGCCGGCAACTGGGTCGCACGCGTGCTCGGCCACGACCGTCCGGACCTGGTGCGCGGCATTGCGCTGCTCGCGGCCGTGACGGGCACGAGCGTGGATCCCGAGATCAGCCGCGCCATCACCGCCAGCTTCGACCATGCGCTGCCGGCGGAGGAGCGGCTGCGCCATCTCCAGCGCGCCTATTTCGCGCCCGGCCACGACGCGCGGGTCTGGCTGGCGGGATGGCACCCCGAGGTTGCGCGTGCGCAGCGCAGAGCGCGCGAGGCCACGACGGACCGCGCGTGGTTGCGTGCTGCGGCAGCGAAGCCGCTGCTCTACGTTGCCGCCGCGGAGGACGCGATCGCGCCGCCGCCGTCCGAGGCGGAGTTGCAGGCGACACTGGGCCCGCAGGCGCGGCGCGTCATCATCGACCGTGCCGGCCATGCCTTGCTGCCGGAACAGCCCGCGGCGGTGGCGGCGGCGCTGCTTGCCTTCGCTCGCGACCTCTGGCGCTGAGCGCGCATCCGTCCTGGCAGGGCGGCGTCAGCGCAGCTTGATGTCGATGCGGACCACATCGCCGCGGTAGATCCCGTCCGCGACCAGGACCAGGGTGCCGCGCTGGTCGACGGCGGCGCGATGCACATGCGCCACGGGCGCGTTCAGCGGGATCTGCAGCGCTGCCGCGGTCTCCACATCCGCCGTTCCGATTGTCAGTGTCTGCCGTGCATCGCCGATGCCGACGCCCGGGATGCCTGCGACGAGCTTCAGCGCGGTCTTGCTGCGCAGATCGGCCCGGGAGACCTTCGGTCGCAGCCGCTCGTCCAGATACACATCCGCGACCAGGAAAGGCTGGCCGTCGCGCCAGTGGCGCCGCCGGAAATGCGTGTAGGACGGCGCAACGGTGCCGATCGCAGCGGGCGGCAAGGCCGAGCCTGCGACGCCGGCCCGCTCCTGGAGCACCTCGATCTCCGCCCCTTCGCGGGAACGGAGCAGGCCTGACCAGTCGGTCTCGACCTCGCACCACAGGCGGCTCGTGGCCGGCGCTTCGCGCACGAAGGTCCCCTTGGCGCGGTAGCGCTCGATCAGTCCCTCCGCCTGCAATTGGTCCAGTGCCTGGCGTATGGTGGCGCGCGCGACGCCGAACTCGGCCGAGAGGTCGTCCACCGTCGGGATCTGCATGCCGGGCCGCCAGGCGCCCTGTTCGATCCGGCGGCGGAACAGGGTGGCCAGCTGGAGGTAGCGCGACACCGCGCTCCTGTTCAGGTCGATGGCCGGGGCGATGCGGCGCGCAGGGTTGGCGGCCATGGGCATGGCCCGACCGTTAGCCCCTGCCCGCCGCGGCGTCCAGGAAGGGCTGGCCGGCGCGGAAGGCCTCGATGTCGTCCAGGATGCGCGCGATGAGCGCCGCCCGCGTCTCCTGGGTGATGGAGGCGGAATGCGGCGCCAGCACCACGTTCTCCAGAGCCAGGAAGCGCGGATCGAGCCCCGGCTCCGTCGCGAAGACGTCGAGCCCGGCGCCGGCAATCGTGCGTGTCCGTAGGGCGTCGATGAGCGCCTCCTCCTGCACCACGGAGCCGCGCGCGACGTTGACGAGGATGCCGCGCGGGCCGAGGGCGCGCAGCAGCGGGGCGTCGATCAGCCCGTCCGTGTCCGCGCCGCCCGGGACGGTCAGGATCAGCACGTCGGCCCGCTCCGCCAGGTCCATCAGGGAGGGAACGTGGTCCCACGGCACGCCCGGCTTCGGCCTCGGCCCGGTCCAGGCCACCGTCAACCCGAGCCCCGCGCAGCGCCGCGCAACCGCCTGGCCGATGCGCCCCAGGCCCACGATGCCGGCGGTCTTGCGGTGGAGGCTGATGCCCGGGCGCATCCGCTCCTGTCCCCAGCGACCCGCGCGGACGAAGCGGTCGGCCTCGGCGACGAGGCGCGCTGCCCCGTACATCAGGCCGATCGCAGCGTCCGCCACGTCCTCGGTCATCACGTCGGGCGTGTAGGCCACGGCGATGCCGCGCCGCGCGGCTGCGGCGAGGTCGATGCGCTCGAGCCCCGTGCCCTGGCTGGACAGAAGGCGGAGGTCCGGCATGCGCTCGAACTGCGTCGCGCCGGCGCCGTTGATCGCCGTGGTGACGGCGATGCGGAACCCGGGACGCGGGCCCTCGCCTGGCCGGTCGTCCACCAGCTCGAATCGCTCCGCGAGCGCGGCACGCAGATCGGCCGGGATGGGACACAGCAGCAGGACGGCTTCGCGCGGCGGCATCCGTCAGCGTCCCTTGAAGACGGGCTTGCGCTTCTCCGCGAAGGCGCGCCAGGCCTCCTGCGTGTCCTCTGTCCGGGCGAGCGCGGCGGTCTGGCCCTGCTCGAAGCGGTAGCCCTCATGCAGCGGCATGTATTCGGTCACCTGGAAGCTCCGCTTGGCCGCCTGGACCGCCAGGGGGACCTTGCCGGCGATCTCGCGCCCGATCTGCTGGGCGGCGGGCAGGAGTTGGTCGCGCGGCAGGCAGAGGGAGGCGACGTTCATGCGGAGCAGTTCCGGTCCGGTGATCCGGCGCGCCGTGTAGATCAGCAGCCGTGCGTCGGACTGCCCGAAGTGTCGCAGCACATGCCGCACGCCACCCGCCAGTCCGACGTCCACCTCGGTCATCGCCAGATAGGCATCCTCCGCGACCAGGAGGATGTCGCAGCAGAGCGCGAGCACGCAGCCCGCACCGATCGCGGCGCCGTTCACCGCGGCAATCACGGGCTTGGCGCAATCCATGACGCAGTCGAAGGAATCCCGCGTCAGCCGGTTGTGGCGCGGATACGCACCAGGCTGGCCGGCGATGCTGGGCCGTTCCTTCAGATCGGCTCCGGCGCTGAAGGTCTTGCCGGCGCCGGTCAGCACCACGGCGCGGACGTCCTCTCGGTCGTGCAGCGCATCGAAGACGTGGACCAGCTCTTCCTTGAAGGCGCGGTTCTGCGCGTTGACCGGCGGACGGCCGAGCGTGACGGTCGCGACGAGGTCGGCAACGTCCAGCCGCAGCGTCTCGTAGGCGTCGCTCATTCCACGCGTATCCCTGCGGCTTCGATCACCTGTTTCCATCGCGCGCTTTCGCTGGCGATGGTGGCCGCGAGTTCCTCCGGCGAGGAGGGGGTCGCCTCCTCGCCCAGGGCTTCCATCCGGGCGCGGTAGCCCGGGTCGTTCAGGATGCCGACGATCGCCGCGTTGAGGCGCGCGACGACCGGTGCCGGCGTGCCGCCGGTGGCGGCGATGTAGTTGAAGGGCGCGGCGTCGAAGCCGGGCAGCGCCTCGGCCAGTGCCGGCAGGTCGGACGCCAGGCGCGAGCGTTGCGGCGTGGTCACGCCGAGCGCCCGAAGGCTGCCCGCGCGCGACGGCGGCAGCAGGATGGAGAGCGTGTCGAGCGCCATGCTGACCGTGCCCGCCAGCAGGTCCGTCATGGCAGGGCCGGTTCCGCGATAGGGCACGTGGGTGATGTCGATGCCGCCCAGGAACCTCAGCATCTCGCCGGCGAGGTGCGAGGAGGAGCCGACGCCGGACGACGCGAAGGTCAGCGCGCCCGGCCGGGCCTTCGCGAGGGCGATCAGTTCCACCACGTCGCGCGCCGGGACAGATGGATGCACCGCCAGCAGGTTGGGCGCGCGCTTGTAGCCGGACACCGGTGCGAAGTCGCGCACGGGATCGTACGGCACGCTGCGCATGAGGTGAGGATTGACGATCTGCGGCCCCGGCGTGCCGTAGAGCAGCGTGTGTCCGTCCGGCGCCGCGCGGGCCACCATCTGCGCACCGAGCGTCGCGCCACCGCCCGGGCGGTTCTCCACCACCACCGGCTGCCCGAGTGCTGCGGACAGTGGCTCGGCAAGCTGGCGCGCACTGGCATCGGCGGAGCCGCCCGCCGCGAAGGGGCAGACCAGGCGGATCGGCCGGCTCGGGAAGCTCTGTGCAAGTGCCGGCAGCGGCAGCGTGACCGCGGCTGCCAGCAGGGCGCGGCGGGACGGCATCATTCGATGGTGATCCTCTGTCTTGCGATGACACCGCGCCAGCGCTCGATCTCCTCCTGGACCATCTCCGCCAGCGCCTCCGGCGTGCCGCCCACCGGTTCCGCGCCGAGAGCGAGGAACCGCGCACGGATCGCGGGGTCTTCCAGCACGCGGTTCAGCGCGGCGTTCAGCGTGGCGATCGCCTCGGGCGGGGTGCGAGCGGGCGCCAGCAGGTAGTTGAAGGAGGCGTCGTGGTAGCCGGGCAGGGTGCGCGCGATGGGCGGGAGCTCCGGCACCGCGGCGGCGGGATCGCGCGTGCTGACGGCCAGGGCCTTGAGCTTGGCATCGCGCACGAGTGGCAACAGGGCCGCGGCGGTGTCGAGCGTCATGTCCACGCGGCCTGCCATGACGTCCTGCACGCCCGGCGCGGTGCCGCGATAGGGAACATGCAGCATCTCGATGCCCGCCATCTGCGCCAGCAGCGCCCCGGCAAGATGCGCGGAGGAGCCGATGCCGGAACTGGCGTAGGTGAGGCCGCCGGGGCGTGCCCGCGCGACGGCGATGAGCTCGGCCACGCTGTTCGCCGGGAAGTCCGGGCGCACGACCAGCAGCTTCGGCGCCCGCATCAGCGCGATGACCGGCGCGAAGTCGGCCTGCGCGTCATAGGGCAGGCTGCGCATCATGAGGGGGTTCAGGATCTGCACCGGCGGTGGTGCATAGAGCAGTGTCAGTCCATCCGCGGGCGCGCGTGCCACCGCGACGGCGGCCACCGTGTTGGTGCCGCCGGGGCGATTCTCGACGATGACGGGCTGACCGAGCAGCCCACCGAGCGGATCGGCGATCAGCCGCGCGATGGTGTCCGCGGTGCCGCCCGGCGCCAACGGTACGATGATCCGAAGCGGCCGTGCCGGTGTCCAGGCAGGCTGCGCGACGGCCGGCTGGAGAGGCAGCAGCGCGGCGGCCTGGAGCAGAAGGCGGCGTCGCATCGCGGCTACTCCAACCGTGTGCCGGTGACGCGTACGACCTCGCCCCATTGGGCATAGGTCGCGCGGATGAAGGCCGCGAAGTCCGCAGGAGTGCTGCCGACGATCCGTCCACCCTGGTCCAGCAACTGCCGTCGCGTCTCCGCGTCGTCCAGAGCGGTGCGCAACGCGGCGTGCAGGATGGCAATCCGCTCGGCCGGGATGGCCGCGGGGCCGAGCACACCGTACCAGGTCTCGCTGACCATCCCGGACACGCCAGCCTCCACCGCCGTCGGAACGTCCGGCAGCACGCCGATGCGTTCGGCGGACGTCACCGCCAGGGCCGGCAATGTCCCAGCACGGACCTGGCCGATCAGCGCGGGGGTGTCGGCCATCAGGATCTGGATCCGTCCAGCGATCAGGTCGGTGACGGCGGGCGCCGCCCCGCCATAGGGCACGTGGGTGATGTCGATTCCCGTGCGCATCTTCAGGAGTTCGCCCGCCATGTGCAGCGACGAACCAATGCCGGCGGAGCCGAAGGCGAGCTGGCCGGGCCGCGCCCGTGCCATCGCGATCAGCTCGCCGAGGCTCCTCACGCCCAGGTTCGGGGCAACGGAGACCACCTGCGGCACGCCCAGGACCTGGCCGATGGGCGCAAGGTCGCGCAGCGGGTCGTAGGGCATGTTGCTGCGCAGATGCGGCAGGATCACCACCGCGCCGCTGCTGGCCATCACCAGCGTGTGCCCGTCGGGGCGCGCCTTGGCCGCCGCGTCCACGCCGATGGTGCCACCGGCGCCGGGCCGCGCCTCGACCACGATCGGGCGTCCCAGCCGCTCGCCCATCGTCTTCGCGACCACGCGCGCGATGATGTCGGCGGGACCGCCGGCGGCGAAGGGCACGATCATGCGCAGCGGCTGGTCCGGGAAAGCCTGGGCGCGCGCGCGTCCCGTCAAGGCGGGAAGCATCAGCGCGGCCAGCGCCGCCCTTCGTTCGAGCATTGCCATTCCTCCCCTGTCGTTGCCGTCACGCCTCGAAGCCGAAAAGTGCTGCCGGGTTCTCCACCAGGATGCGCAGCGCGAGCGCCGGGTCCCCCGTCCAGTCCAGGAAGAGGTCGAGCATCGCGCCCGCATCGGGTTCGGGCGTCAGCCGGACGAAGGGCCAGTCCGACCCCCACAGGATGCGTGCCGGGTTGGCAGCGAGCAGGGCGTCGTGCAGCGGGCGGAGCGTCGGCAGGCCGCGGCCGCCATTGGGTACGCGGCACAAGGTTGCCTTCACCCAGGCCGTCCCTTCCCGCACATGGCCCAGGATCCTGTCGAATGCGGGATCCGTCGGTCCATCAGGCATCGCCATGTGATCCAGCACGAGCGGCACGCCGAGGCGTGCGAGTCCGGGCAGCATCTCCGCAGCTTGTGCCGCGCTGGCCCAGACATGCGCCTGCCAACCCAGTGCGCGCAGCCGCGGCGCCAGGCTCCGCAGCGCATCCACGCCGATGCTGCCGGGATAGCGCCCATGTCCATCCGGTGCGCGCATCTCGACGAAGCGGAGCGCGCGGATGCCGGCCTTGTGCCACGCCTCCAGAGTCGCGTCGGGGATGGAGGCGTCGGCGATCATGACACCGCGCAACCGGCCGCCGCCGCGGGCCAGCGCGTCCAGCAGGCATGCGGGGTCGCGGCCGTACGGGGCCGGCTGCACAAGCACGGCGCGTGTCAGGCCCAGCGTGGCGCGCACAGCCGCGTGCGCGGCCAAGGTGGCGTCGGGCAGTGCATAGGGCGATGGGCCGTTCGGGAAGCGCGGGTCGAAGACATGCGTGTGGGCGTCGCAGGCGCCAGGCGGTACGTCATGGCGCGGCCTCGAGGCACGTGGGGCCGGGATCCGGCCCGTCACGCGATCCGCTCCGGCAGCGGGAAGAGCCCGGTGGTCGGCGCATCCAGCGGGTCGGCCTCGCCGTTCGGCAGCGGCACGCCATGCGCATTCAGCGTCATCGACACCATCGTGTAGTAGCCGATGAGTGCCGTGAGCTCGACCACACCCTTCACGCCGAAGGCGTCGAGCGCCGCCTGGTAGGTCCGCTCGGGCACGCGGCCGTCGTGGTGCAGGGAGCGGGCGAAGTCGTAGACCACGGCCTCCTGCGGATCGGCGATCGCGGGCGGTCGGCCTGCACGGAGCGCGTCCAGGATGCCTGGCGCGATTCCGGCTTCGACGGCGGCACGCGCATGGACCCACCATTCCACCTGGCTGCTCCAGCGCCGTCCGGTGACGCAGATGGCAAGCTCCGACAGTCGCTTCGGCAGGGAGGTGTTGAAGCGCAGCGCCTCGCCCATGGCGGACCAGCGGGCGGCCAGCTCGGCATTGTGGATCGCCGCACGTAGCGGGCCGATCACGGTGCCGCGCGGGCCGGCCACGACCTTGTCCCACACCTCGCGCTGTGCGGTGTCGAGTTCCTCGCGGGAGGCCGGGAGGGGGATCCGCGGCGCCGTCACAGGACGCCCTTCGCTGCCAGGGCGAGGAGTTCCGCCTCCTCCAGGCCGAGGTCACGCAGCACCTCCGACGTGTGCTGGCCGAGCGTGGGCGGGCCTTGGTCGAAGGAGAGCGGCGCGTCCTGCAGGCGGATCGGACTGACCACCTGGGGCACGGTGCCGGCCACCTGATGCGGCAGGTGCCGCAGCATACCGCGATGCTGCACCTGCGGGTCGCCGAAGACATCGGGAACGCTGTTGATCGGGCCGCACGGCACGCCCGCCGCATCCAGCAGGGTGGTCAGCTCCAGCCGCGTGAACTCCACGAAGCGCTCCGACAGCAGCCGCGTGAGCTCGGCCTCGTTCCGCACGCGGTCGGCATTGCGCACGAAGCGCGGGTCCTGCGCCCAGGCCGGCCGTGCGATGGCCTCGCACAGCTTCACGAACTGGCCGTCGTTGCCGACGGCGAGCACGACGTGGCCATCCCGGGCCGGGAAGACATCCTGCGGTTGGATGTTGGGGTGCCGGTTCCCGGCGCGATGCGGGACCCGGCCGCCGACCAGCCAGTTCATGGCCTGGTTCGCGAGGATGCCGGCCTGCACATCCAGCATGGCCAGGTCGATCGTCTCACCTTCGCCCGTCCGCTCGCGCCGCGCCACCGCAGCCAGGATCGCAACGGCCGCGTACATGCCGGTCATCAGGTCCACGATCGGCACGCCGACCTTCTGGGGTGCACCGTCGCGCTCACCGGTCAGGGACATCAGCCCGCCCATGGCCTGGATCATGAAGTCGTAGGCCGCCTGATCGCGCCGGGGGCCGGTCTGTCCGAAGCCGGTGACGGAGCAGTAGATCAGGCTCGGCCTCGAGGCGCGCAGCGATGCGGCGTCCAGCCCGTATCGCGCCAGGGCGCCGGCCTTGAAGTTCTCCACGACGACGTCGCAGCCCGCCGCAAGCCGCCTGGCCAACTCCTGGCCCTCGGGCCTGGCGATGTCGAGCGTCACCGACCGCTTGCCGCGATTGACTGCCAGGAAGTAGCCGGCCTCCTTCGTCGGCGTGCCGTCCTCCGCGGTGAGGAAGGGCGGCCCCCAGGCGCGCGTGTCGTCGCCGGTCCCGGGGCGCTCGATCTTGATCACGTCGGCCCCGAGGTCGGCCAGGATCTGCGTCGCCCATGGCGCCGCCATGATGCGTCCAAGATCCAGGATACGGATGTGGGAGAGGGGGCCAGGCATGTGCCTCAGGCGTCCTCGATCCGGGTTGCGAGCATGGAAGGTCGCTCCGCGAAGCGGACCTGCCAGGCCGAGAAGCGCGGGCAGCGGTCTCGCCAGCCCAGGTCAGGGAAGCGGAAATCCAAGTAGGCGCCGGCGATCGCTGCCGTGATCTGCGCAAGGCCGAGCGGACGCTGCGACATCGCCTCGGTCTCGTCCTCCAGTGCCGCCAGCACGGCGTCGCTCTTCATGGCGAAGGCGTCGAGCAGGGCCGGCAGGGGCTGCGTCTTCTCGCGCTCGTTCCGCCACAGGATGAGCATGTCGAGGAAGCCGTTCGCCAGCGCATGGCGGCGCAGCTCTGTGAAGCGCGCGTGGCCATCGCGGGGAATCAGGCGCCCGCCGCCGGCCAGGTGGTCGAGATACTCGACGATGACCAGGCTGTCGTAGAGGATCGTGCCGTCCGCCAGGACAAGCGTCGGGATCTTGCCCAGCGGATTCTCGGCCAGGAGCTGGCGCGCAGGCTGCTGCATCGACACGACGGTGCGGATGGTGCGGATCCTGTCCGCCAGGCCGAGCTCATGCGCGGCGACCATGACCTTGCGGACGAATGGGGAGCGCGGCGACCAATGGAGCGTCATCATGTACGGCCGCCGCGCCTCCCTTGCCTTTAGACCAAAAGGTCAGTCATATGACTTATACCCCATTGCCACTCCGCGTCCAGTCCCGGCCGGCTGACGCATTACGGGGCCAGCCGGAGGAGACGGTCCGCATGCCGATCACCTACGACGCCGTGAAGCGTCTCTCCGGCCAGCTCTACGACTGGTCGCTGCGCCGCGTGCCGGCGGATACCAAGCTCGGGCTTCGGCGCGCGTTGGAGACGGAGACGCATGACGGTGCGCGACAGATCCTGCGGATGATGCTCGGCTCCGCGAACCGGGCCGAGCAGGAGGAACGGTTCGTCTGCTCGGACGCCGGCGTGCCCGTGTACCATGTGACTATCGGCACCGCGGCCCGGCTGGAAGGAGACATCCGCCAGGCGATCAGCGACGGGTTCGACGAACTCGTGGCCAGGATCGATCCGCCCCTGCTGAAGCATGTGACGAACCCGCTGACCAACGAGCGCGGCTACAAGGGGAAGGACATGCCCCTCGTGAGCTGGGATGTCGCCGGCGGTGCGGACTGGGTGGAGATGCTGTGCCAGCCCAAGGCGCTCGGCTCCGGCCGGTGGGCGGCGCTGGAGACCTTCTCCTTTCCCTCGCTCGGACAGATCGAGGACTATGTGATGAAGGTGGTCATGCAGGCCGGTTCGCAGCACTGCCCGCCGGTGATCATCGGGGTCGGGATCGGTGGCAGCTTCGACGTTGCCGCACGGATCGCCACCAAGGCGACGATGCGTCCGGTCGGCAGCGTGAACGCAGAACCCATGCTGGCCGCCATGGAGGAGCGGCTTCTGCGTGCCGTCAACGCCACGGGCTTCGGCCCGATGGGTACGGGCGGCGACACGACGGCGCTTGCTGTGCATGTGGATTACGCTGCGGGTCACGGCTACACGCCGGTGGCGGTCTGCTTCAACTGCTGGATCAACCGCCGCACGCGCGCCCGATTGCATCCGGATGGCAGCGTGGAACGGATGGAGTGACGGGGATGCGGCGGATGCGCATGCCGATGAGCCCGGCGGAGGCGCGCAGCCTGCACGCCGGGGAGATGATCCTGCTGGACGGCGAGATCGTCATCACCGCCGGGTTGCCGACGCACCAGCGTCTGCTGGCCTGCGCGGAGGAAGGCCGGGATCCGCCGATGCGGATCGCCGGCGGATCGCTGCTGCACCTCGGCTCCTACAGCCGCGACACGGCCGAGGGTGGGCTCGAAGTGCTGTACATGAACCCCACCACCAGCACGCGCTTCAATCCCATGATGCCGCGGCTCATTCGCCATTACGGCCTGACCGCCGTGGGCGGCAAGGGCGGGCTCGATGCGAGCTGCGCGCAGGCGATGGCGGAGGTCGGGTGTGTGTATCTGTCGTTCCTCGGCGGCGGTGCACCGCTGCATTCCAGCGCGATCCGCGAGGTGCGAGAGGTCGCATGCCACGACCTGGTCGCGCATTACCGTCTCGTCCGCCTTGCGGTGGAAGGCCTGGGACCCGTGACCGTGGGCATCGACGCACATGGGAACAGCTTGTTCGACACGCTGCAGGCACGCGCGCGGGAGCGCATGCCGGAGATCCTGGCCCGTCTGGCGGCGGACCGCGAACAGGCCTAGCCCGCGATCGCCCTGAGCGTGCACACCGAAGGTGGGCACGCTCAGGGCGTGAATCGCCGGGCCAGAGAAGCTAGACCGGCGTAGGCCTGAACACAGTCAGGGCTACGCCGGTCTAGCCGGCCTGCGCTCCGCTGCCGAGCGTGAATATCCTGCCGACCGCAGCCGCCGGCCGAGGATCCAGGCCGAGCGCATCCAGGCAGGCCCAGATGCCCGCGGCCGCCGAATCGATCACCGGAATTCCGAGGTCCGCTTCGAGCGGCGCCATGGCCGGCCATCCCTGCAGGTTGGTGCTCCACAGCAGGATGCAGTCGGGGCGGCACTCCGAAGCGACGTCGCGCGCAAGGGCGATGATCCGCTCCATCGGCACCGCTGCGGCGGCAGCGTTGTCGCTGAGCGCCATGGCGCGCACTCCGACGCAGGCCACGCCTAGCCCCGCCGCAGCTTCCGCGGCATGGGCCACGGTGCCGGGCGTGACGAACGCGATGCGGCGGGAGCCGAGCCGATGCAGCAAGGCGGCGGTGCCCAGCGCGGCGGTGACCGCCGTGCAGCCGGCGGCCTCCGCCATGGTCGTGCACAAGGCGCGGTCGGCGTCCAATCCGACCGCCGCGCCGCGCGTACCGTTCCAGCACACGACACCGACGCCAGCATGGCCGAGCTGCCATGCGGCCTGCCGGTAGGCCTCCGCATCGTAGCCATCCTTCGGCTGGCCGCTTCCGGATCCGTAGTAGGGGATGCGCGCGACGCAGGAATCGAGCTGCTGGAAGTGGCGCAGGATCGCGGCCAGCGTCCTCTCGACGGTCCGGTTGGAGGACGGCGTGATGGTGCCGATCGCCGGCGGAGCGCTCATGCCCGGGTTCTCCCTTGTGGCTGCCCGGCCACGGCCGGCGCCCAACCGAAACCGATGCTACGCCAGGTGGCAGGCGGCCCTGTGGCCCGGCCGCACCTCCCGCAGCGCGGGCTTCTCAGTGCGGCAGATGCCCGCATTGGCGATCGGGCATCGCGTGTGGAAGTGGCAGCCGCTCGGCGGATCGAGAGGGCTCGGCACGTCGCCCTGGAGGCGGATCCGCTCGCGACGCAGTGTCGGGTCGGGGATGGGAACCGCGGACAACAGGGCCTGCGTGTAGGGATGCAGCGGTGTCGTGTAGAGGTCGCGCGCCGAGGCCAGCTCCACGATGCGGCCCATGTACATCACCGCGACACGGTCGCTGATGTGCTCCACCACCGAGAGGTCATGCGCGATGAACAGGAAGGTCAGGCCGAACTTCTCCTGCAGGTCCTCCAGCAGGTTCACGACCTGCGCCTGAATGGAGACGTCGAGTGCGGACACCGGCTCGTCGCACACCACCAGCTTGGGCGAAACCGCGAGCGCCCGCGCGATGCCGATGCGCTGGCGCTGGCCGCCCGAGAATTCGTGCGGGAAGCGGCGCATGTGGTCGGCGTTGAGGCCGACGGTCTCAAGCAGTTCCACCACCCGGTCCTCGCGCGCGCGCGGCGTCTTCGCCAGGCCGTGGATGATCAGCGCTTCCCCGATGATGGAGCCGACCGTCATGCGGGGATTCAGCGAGGCATACGGATCCTGGAAGATGATCTGCATGTCGCGGCGGAGCGCGACCATGTCCTGGTGGCCGAGGCGGGTGATGTCCTGCCCCTCGAACCAGACCTGGCCCGAAGTGGGCTCGATCAACCTCAGGATCAGCCGGCCGGTGGTGGACTTGCCGCAGCCGGATTCGCCGACCAGGCCCAGGGTCTCTCCCGGCGCCAGGTCGAAGGAGACGTCGGAGACGGCGTGCACCTCCGCCACGGTGCGGCGCAGGATGCCACCGCGCACCGCGAAGCGCTTGACGAGGTTGGTCACGCGCAGCAGCGGTTCCGTCATGCGATCTCGTCCGCGCGGATGCAGGCGGCCTTGTGCCCGGGCCCCAACTCCCGCAGCGCAGGCTCCTCGGCGCGGCAGGCCTCCACCGCGTGACGGCAGCGCGCGGCGAAGCGGCAGCCGGCGGGCGGATGCAGCAGGCTGGGCACCGTGCCGGGAATGGCTTCGAGCCGCCGATGCTCCGTCGCGGCCATGTCGAGACGCGGGATGGAGCGGATCAGGCCCTGCGTGTAGGGGTGGCGTGGGCGCGCGAAGAGTGCGGCGACCGGCGCTTCCTCCACCACCTTGCCGGCATACATGACGACGACCCGCTGCGCCGTCTCCGCCACCACGCCCATGGCATGGGTGATGAGCAGCACGGCCATGCCAAGGCGCTGCTTCATCTCGTCCAGGAGGTCGAGGATCTGCGCCTGGATGGTGACGTCGAGCGCGGTGGTCGGCTCGTCCGCGATCAGCAGCTTCGGGCTGCAGGACAGCGCCATGGCGATCATCACGCGCTGACGCATCCCGCCCGAGAACTGGTGCGGGTAGTCGTGCACCCGGCGTGACGGGTTCGGGATGTTGACCAGGCGCAGCATTTCCGCCGCGTGGTCAAGCGCGGCACGACGCGAAAGCCCTTCATGCTCGCGGATCGCCTCGGCGATCTGGCTGCCGACCGTGTAGACGGGGTTGAGCGAGGTCATCGGTTCCTGGAAGACGAAGCCGATCTCCTTCGCGCGGATGGACCGCATCTGCTCCGGGCCCATCGGGACGAGGTCGCGTCCCTGCCAGAGGATCCGGCCCGCCACGATGCGGCCTGGCGGCATGGCGATCAGCTTCAGGATCGTCATGGCGGTGACGGTCTTGCCGCAGCCGGACTCGCCGACCACCGAGACGGTCTCTCCGCGGTCGATCCCGATGTCGACGCCGTCCACCGCGCGGACCATGCCGTCATCCGTGGCGAAGTGGACCTTCAGCCCCTGGATGTCGAGGATGCGCCCGTCGTTCACTTCACGCGCCTCGGGTCCAGCGCGTCACGCAGCCCGTCACCCAGGAAGTTGATGCTCAGGACGGTCAGGAATATTGCGAGGCCCGGGAACAGCGCCCAGTGAGGCGCGAAGTCCAGATTGTCCTTGGCGTCGAACAGCAGGCGTCCCCAGGTCGGGATGTCCGGCGGGAAGCCGAGGCCGAGGAAGGACAGCGTGCTTTCCGCGATGATCGCGGCTGCGACGTCGATGGTGGCCGCGACGATGACGGGACCGAGCGCATTGGGCAGGATGTGCCGGAGCACGAGACGCAGGCGCGAGGCGCCGAGCGCCCTGGCCGCCTCCACGAACTCCTTCTCGCGCAGGGAGAAGAACTGCGCCCGCACCAGCCGTGCCACCGGCATCCAGTTGAAGCCGCCGATGACGATGACGATCAGGATGAAGACCCCGATCTCCGGGCCGACCACCTGCGTCAGCGCATCGCGGAACAGATAGATGATCAGCAGCAAGAGCGGCAGTTGCGGCAGCGAGAGGAACAGGTCCGTCAGCCACATCAGGCCTGCATCCACCCGCCCGCCGCTCATCCCGGCGACCGCGCCGACCAGCACGCCGAAGGTGACGGCGACCAGCATGGCGGCGAAGCCGACCGCGAGCGAGATGCGCCCACCATAGAGGATGCGCGCCAGCAGGTCCTGCCCGAGGTCGTCGGTCCCGAGGGGATGGTCCCAGGACGGACCCTGCAGCCGAGCGGTGAAATCGATCTCGTCGATCGGCACCGACCAGAGCAGCGGTCCGAGCAGGACTGCCAGCACCAATGTTCCGAGGATGGCGGCGCTGACTACCGCCAGACGGTGCTTGCGGAATCGCCGCCAGGCCTCCTTCCAGGGGCCGACGCGCGGGCGCGCGACGAGGGCGGGCGCGTCAGCGGTAGCTGATGCGTGGGTCGAGCCAGCCATACAGGACATCGGCGACAAGGTTGAAGAAGACCACCAGGCAGGCGAAGACGAAGGTCACCCCCATGATGACCGGCGTGTCATTGGCCAGGATGGCGCTGATGAGCAGCGAGCCGATCCCAGGCACGCGGAAGATCTGCTCCGTCACGATCGCGCCGCCGAACACGGCCGGCATCTGGAGGGCGACGAGCGTCACCACGGGGATCATTGCATTCCGCACGACATGCCGCATCGTCACCGCGCTTTCCGAAATGCCCTTCGAGCGGGCGGTGGTGACATGGTCCAGGCGGATCACGTCCAGCACCGCCGAGCGCACGAAGCGCGTCCAGGCAGCCCCCTGGAACAGGCCGAGCACCAGCACGGGCATGATGGACTGGCGCAGCTGTTCCCACCACCAGCGCCAGCCCGTCGCGTCGATCTGCGTGCGGAACACGAAGGGCAGCCAGTCCAGGTAGATCGAGAAGAGCAGGATGAAGAGCAGCCCGGTGAAGAAGGTCGGGAGCGAGAACCCCACGAACGCCAGCGTGTTGGCGATCTGGTCGAAGATCGAATAGGGGCGCGTCGCCGCGTAGATCCCGACCGGCAAGGCGATGGCGAGCGCGAGCAACTGCGCCGCGCCGATCACTGCGATGGTGGTCGGCAGGCGCTGCAGGATGAGATCCGCGACGGGGCTTCGGCTGACGAAGGAGAAGCCCCACTCCCCCCGCAGCATGGCAAGGAGCCAGCTCAGGTAGCGGACATGGATCGGATCATCCAGCCCGAGGCTCGCGCGCAGGTTGGCGCGGACGTCGGGCGGGATGGCGGGGTTGGTCGCGAGTTCCTCGAACGGGTCGCCCGGGGCGAGTGCAAGCACGGTGAACAGGATCACGCTGATCCCGAGCAGGCTCGGGATCGCGATGATCAGGCGACGGACGAGATACTGCGTCACGCTGCGCGCGCTGCCGTCTCAGGTCTCGCGGAACCAGTGGCCGAGCAGCCAGAAGTCGTTGTCCCAGGCGGACAACACGGGACGCAGGTTGTTCAGGCTGGCCCGCACGCGCGGCCGGCCGACCACGGGAATGACGTGGTTGCTGCCGACGATGAGGTCGTTCATGCGGATGAACAGCGCGGCCCGCTTCACCGGATCCAGCTCGCCCTCCGATTCGCGGAAGATGCGGTCATATTCCTCGCTGCGCCAGCGGACGATGTTGCGGCCCTGCCAGCTGTTTGCCCGGGTGGAGATTTCCCAGGACACGAACTGGTTCATGAAGAGCTGCGGATCGGCCTGCGGCATCGTCGTGGTGTACATCTGCATGTCGGCCCAGAACTTCGTGTAGGTGTCCGGGTTGGCGACGTCCGAGGAGAAGAAGACGGAGGCAACGACGGACTTCAGCTCCAGGTCGATGCCGGCGCGCTGCGCCGCCTGCTTGTAGACCGCCTGGGTCCGCTGGCGGGGCGTGTTGACGGAGGTCTGGTAGACGAAGCGCAGGCGCACGCCGTCCTTCGCGCGGATGCCGTCTCGCCCGCGCACCCAGCCGGCGCGGTCCAGGATCTCGTTCGCGCGGTTGAGGTTGAACTCCCAGCGCATGTTGGTCGACCGGAAGCGCGGCGGGTTGTTCAGGAAGTTGGCGGTTGCAGGTCCGCCCCTGCCATAGATGAACTGCTCGATCGCGTTGCGGTCCAGCAGCAGCGACATGGCCTGGCGCACCGCCGGGTCGCGGAAAGCGGGATGCTGCGTGCTGATATGCGCCCGCTCGCCTTCCACCTCGCGGTGCGGATCGGTGGCGTTGAGCATCACGAACTCGATGTCGCCGCCCTCGACGATGTCCACGCGTCCGCGTCCCGCGGCTTCGAGCCGCTTCAGGATCTCGTCCTCGACCTGGAGGTTCCAGGCATAGTCGAAGTCGCCGGTCTGCAGCACCGCGCGCGCCGCGGACACGGCATCGCCGCCGCCCTTCACCTCGACCGTGTCGAAGAACGGGTGCTCCGGCATGTGGTAGCTCGGGTTCAGCTCGGCGCGCAGCGTATCGCCGGGCGTGAAGCTGACGAACCGATACGGGCTGGTGCCGACAGGCCGAAGGTTGGCCGGCGCATCGCGCGAGTTGGCGCCTGCGAAGTTCTGGAACAGGTGCTTCGGGATGATCATCCCGCGAGAGGCGACGAAGGCATCCGCCCAGAACGGCTGCGGCCGCTCGAACTCGACGCGTACCGTGAAGTCGTCCACCTTGGTCACGTTCACGTCGCGGTAGCTGCCCGAGGTGACAGCGGCAACGGCGGGGTTGCGGCCGTACTCCCAGTTGAACACCACGTCGTCGGCGCTGAAGTCCTGCCCATCGTGCCACTTGGCGCCGCGCTTCAGCTTCCAGGTGACGGTGCGCCCATCTGCCGAAAGGCCGCCATTGTCCGTGGATGGGATTTCCGCTGCGAGGATCGGCACCAGCGTGCCGTCCTGCGCCCAGCCCGCCAGCGGTTCGTAGAAGACGCGGCTTGCATCCTGGTTGGTGGTGCCGACCGCGAAATGCGGGTTCAGCAGGGTCGAGGCCTGCCAGTAGAGGATGCGCAGCGGGCCCCCGCCGCCGCGACGCCCTGGCCTGTAGGCAGGGAGACTCTGCGCCGAGGCCGGGGAGATCCCGGCCAGGGCCAGCAACTGCGTCGCCATGGGCGCGGTGAGGCCGACGGCAGCCAGCCGGCGCACGAAGCCGCGGCGCGACAGCGTGCCACGCTGCACGCGGCCGATCATCTGACGGAGATCGTCCTCGTTCATCCCAACTCTCTCCCGTTCGTCACGGTGCCGGCCGTTGAACCCGGCCTGGCCAGCCGCGCAGGCCCCCAAGTGGGGGGATGGTGACGGAAAGGGTGCCTGCCCGTCCAGCGCACATTGCGCGGCTCTTCGGCTCTTGCCCGTTCAGCCCTCCGGCGCGCCCATTTCGTGCTCGACCACGCTCACCCAATAGGCAACGCCGAGCGGGATGATGTCGTCGTTGAAGTCGAAATGCGGCGTATGGAGATTGGGCGAGGTGCCGTCCGGCCCTCTGCCGCCGCCGATGAACATGAACGACCCCGGGCAGGCCTGCAGCATCAGCGCGAAGTCCTCCGCCCCCGTCACTGGCGCGAAGCTCGGCTCCACGGCGGTCGGCCCCACCAGCGCCGACGCTGCCGCGATCGCGACCTGCGTCTGCTCGGCATGGTTCACCAGGGCAGGCGTCCCGCGGAGATAGGTGACGTCCGCCGTGCACCCATGCGCAGCGGACAGGCCGTGCGCCAGCTCGCCGATGCGCCGTTCCAGGATGTCGCGGACGGACGGCGTGTAGCTCCGCGCCGTGCCGGTGATCGTCAGCTCCGCCGGCATCACGTTGGGCGACACGGGCGACCCGCCCTGGATCGAGCCGACGCTCAGCACCGCCGACTCCACCGCGGCGACGTTGCGACCGATGATGGTCTGCAGCGCAAGGACGAAATGCGCCTGGACGATCGTGATGTCGGTGGCCAGGTGCGGCGTGGAGCCGCCATGCCCGCCGGTGCCGCGGAACGTGACGCTGAACCGGTCCGCGGCGGCCAGGGCAGGGCCGGTGCGGGTGGCGAAGCGGCCGGCCGGCAGCGTCGGCTTGTTGTGCAGCCCGTAGACGGCATCGCAGGGGAAGCGCTCGAAGAGGCCGTCGGCCAGCATGGCCTTTGCACCGCCGCGCCCTTCCTCCGCGGGTTGGAAGATCAGGTGCACGGTGCCGGCGAAGTCGCGGTGCGCGGCCAGCCAGCGCGCGGCGCCGAGCAGCATCGTGGTGTGTCCGTCATGGCCGCAGGCATGCATGACGCCCGGGTTCCGGGATGCGTAGGGCAGGCCGGTCGCTTCCGGTATCTGTAGGGCGTCCATGTCGGCGCGAAGGCCGATTGCGCGCTGGCCGGGTCGCGTGCCGCGGACGGTCCCCACGACCCCGAAGCGGCCGATGCCTTCGGTTACCTCGATGCCGAGCCGTCGAAGCTCCCCCGCGACGAGGGCGGAGGTCCGGGCTTCCTCCATGCCGAGCTCCGGGTGGGCGTGGATGTCCTGGCGGATCGCGGCCAGCTCCGCCTGCCAGCCGGTGACGGCCTCGATCACCGCGTTCGTCATGCCGCACTCCTCCGTCTCCGGCACGCAGCATGCCCTCTGCGGCTGCCGCCGGCGAGTGGGCCTGGGGCCTGGCGCTTGCCGTCAGGCAGTCTTGATCCGGCCGGTCCCGCTGCCGGCGAGCGGCAAGGCCAGGATGGCCTCGAAGCCATCCTCCCGGCCGGTGGCGGGCGAGTGAAGGGTCAATGTGCCGCCCAGCTGCTCGGCGATTGCCTGCACGATGGAGAGGCCGAGGCCCGAGCCGCCGCCGCCATGCGAGACGAAGCGGCGGGTGAGCAGGGGCAGGCGCTCCGGCGGCAATGGCGCGCCGCCATTCACAACGCGCACGCCGCCGGACGCCAGGGCGGTCAGGTGTACCACGCCGCCGGGCGGGCCGTGGCGCAACGCATTCTCGATGAGGTTCCGGAGGGCAATGCCGAGCGCATCAAGATCCGCGTCCACCATCAATGCGGGCAGCCCGCCATCGTCGAGGCGGAGCCGCCCGGCCACGTCGGGTTGCGCCGCGAACTCCTCGACCAGAAGGTGCAGCGGAACGAGGAGATCCACTGGCGTGCGCTGGAGGCCGACGCCCGCTTCCGCCCGGGCGAGCTGCAGCAGCTTCTCCAGACGGCTGCCCAGCCGGCGCAGTCCCGCGACCATCTCCTCCGCATCGCGGCGTTCGGGGCTCTCCGCAGCAAGCCGCGCCGTCAACAGCTGCGCCTGCGCCAGAGTGGCCGCGACTGGCGTTCGCATCTCATGCGCGGCGTTCGCGCTGAAGCTGCGCTCCGCCTCCAGCGCCTGGCGCAGCCGCCGCAGCAGCAGGTTGACGTCGTCCCGCATCGCGGCGAGTTCGGCGGGCAGATCCGGCGCCTGCACCGGCGACAGGTTCGCCCCGCCGCGCTGCGCGATCTCCGCCTGCAGACGCGCCACCGGCGCGAAGCCGCGCCGCACCGCCGGGGGGATGAGCACGAGGGCAGCAACGACGAGGGCGAGCAAGGGCGTCAGCAGCCGCCAGAGCGTCGGATTGATGGTGTGCGGACGGTGTTCCGGGGGCTCCGCCACCGACAGAAGGAAGCGACCATCGGGCGCCCGCTCGGTGTAGGTGCGCGCGCGCCCGATGTCGGCGAAGCCCGGTGGCGGCATCGGCGCTTCCGACGCGCCATGCGAACGCATCACCAGCCGTCCGTCGGGCGTGAACAGGCGCCAGGTGATGTACTCGTCATGCGGGGTCGCCTGGCTCACGATGATCGCCTCCACGCCCTGATCGGCCTCGATCAGGGCCGCGTGGCGCGTGGTGATGTCGGCCAGCAGGATCTGCGCGGTTTCCTGCAGGATGCTGTCGAACACCTCGTTCAGCTCGCGCACCACGACCAGCGCCGCGGTCGCCGCGGAGAGGAGCCAGAGCACGAAGAGGCCTGCCCCAAGGGACAGCGCGAGCCGCCCGCCCATGCTGCCAGGCCACAGGCGCATCAGGGTCGCACCCGGTAGCCGACGCCGCGCAGCGTGTCGATCGCGTCCGAGCCAAGCTTCTTGCGGATGCGGCTGATGCACACCTCAACCGCATTGCTCTCGATCTCCGCGCCGTAGGCGTAGATCGCCTCCTCGATCTGCTCGCGGGAGACGACGGCGCCGGGCCGCTGCAGCAGCCGTTCCATGACGGCCCATTCCCGCGCGGTCAGCGTGATCTCCGCGCCCCGCAGCCTGGCGCGCCGGTCATCGAGGTTCAGCTGCGCCTCGCCGGCCCGTACCTCCCGTTCAGGCCGCGCTGCCGCACGGCGCGCCACGGCCTGCACCCGGGCCAGCAGCTCGCCGAGGTCGAAGGGCTTCACGAGGTAATCGTCCGCGCCTGCCTTCAGCCCCTCGATCCGGTCGGTGATCTGGTCGCGCGCGGTCAGCACGATCGCGGGGCGCCAGTCGCCGCGGCTGCGCATGGCCCGCAGCACGCCGAGCCCGCTGCCGTCCGGCAGCCCGAGGTCGAGAAGCAGCAGGGCATGGTCGCCGGGACGCAGGGCGGCCTCGGCATCGGCGCAGCTTCCGACGAGGTCGACGGCGTGGCCTGCAAGCGCCAGATGCTCGCGCACCGCGCGCCCGAGCGCAGGATCGTCCTCGACCAGCAGAATTCTCATCCCGGGCGCGAATGCCTCCCGCTGTCAGGCTGCCGTCAGGTTGCGGGTCTAGCAAGCCGGACCTGCCGCATCGCGCCCAATCGGAGGCGAGTGGCACAAAAGCCGCCAAGAGGGGCAAGGATGCCGCTTCCCGCCACGAAGATCGTGCTGAACGCCGCCACCGTCGGCGCCGGCGGCTATGTGCTGACACCGCAGGAGCCGGGCGATTTCGACTTCAGCGTCACCGGCTACCCGACCTCGACCTGGGTCGGCGCAATCGGCGACCTCGACGGGGACGGCGTTGCGGAGGTCGTCACGGCGGCGCCGGGCAACAGCGACCAGGAGCCGGGCGGCGGCCGCGTCTACATCACCTTCGGCAGTGCGACGGGTGCGGCCCCCACGAAGCTGGGCGATGACCTGAGCGCCTTCCGCATCGACGGCGCCGCCATCGACGACCACGCCGGCGTTGCCATCGCGGCCGTCGGTGACCAGGACGGCAACGGCCTGGCCGACCTGCTGGTTGGCGCTGCGCTGGCCGATCCGGGCGGACAGGATGCGGCAGGCACCGCCTATGTGGTGTGGTCCACCGGCGTCGCCGGCAGCGTGGACCTGCTCGATCTTGAAAGCGAGGCGTCGGGGGAAGGCTTCGCGATCTTCGGCGAGGCGGCAGGCGACCATGCCGGTCACGCGCTCGGCGCGATCGCCGATCTGAACGGCGACGGCACGGCGGAGATCCTGGTGGGCGCGCCGGGCAGCGACGCTGCGGGCATCGATGCCGGCGCGACCTATGTCGTCTGGGGGCGCGACGGGGACGACACGACCGTCGCGCTGACCGACGTGGCCGGAGGCGCCGGCGGGTTCCGCATCACCGGCGAGGCGGAGGGGGACGAGGCGGGCTCCGCCCTCGCATCGCTGGCCGACCTGAACGGCGACGGCAAGGCCGAGATCCTGGTGGGCGCACCCGGCAGCGATGCCGGTGGCGTGGATGCCGGCGCGGCGTATGTGGTGTTCGGCAAGGCCACCGGCGCGGCGGTGGATCTTGCCGCCGTGGCGGTCGGCACCGGCGGCTTCCGCATCACCGGCGCGACGCCCGGCGAGCGGGTCGGCAGCGTCCTGGCCGCGCTGGGGGACGTGAATGGCGACGGGCGCAGGGATATCCTGCTCGGCGCGGATGGGATCGCCTATGTCGTCTTCGGCAAGGCCGATAGGGCGGAGGTCGATCTTGCCGCCGTCGCGGCCGGCGCCGGGGGGTTCGCGATCCTGCCGGAAGGCGCGGGCGACCTGTCCGCCATCGCGGTGGCAGGTGGCGGCGACCTCAACCGGGACGGCGTCGCCGACATCGTCATCGGCGCGTCACACAATGACGAGGGCGGCTTCAATGCCGGCGCCGTCTATGTGGTCTGGGGCGGCGCCAAGGGGCCGGTGGACCTCTCCGCCATCGCACTCGGCGCCGGCGGCGCGAAGGTGGTCGGCGCCGCTGGCAGTTTGACCGGCAGCAGCGTCGCCGTCGCGCCCGACATGAACGGCGATGGCGCAGCCGAACTCATCATCGGCTCCCCCGGCGCGAGCGGCGAGCGCGTGAGCGTGCTCTACGCCCCCGCCGCGTGGCAACCGGACCTCAACGTCTACGGCACGAACGGCGACGATGCGCTGGGCGTCGGCGCTGGCGGGCTGCACGTGATCGGCGACGGTGCGGACAGCATCTACGCGTTGGACGGCGCGGATTCCGTCGCCGCAGGCGGCGGCGCCGACATGCTGGACGGCGGCAGCGGCCCGGACACGCTGGCCGGCGGGAACGGCAACGACACGTACGTGGTGGATTCGGCGGATGACGTGGTGGCCGAGGCGGGGGGCGAGGGTGCGGACACCGTTCTCGCGGCCGCCAGCTTCACACTGCCCGACGAGGTCGAGGTCCTGAAGCTGACCACGACCGGGCGCGTCGGCAGCGGGAATGCGCTCGACAACCTGTTGCTCGGCACGACCGGTGCTGACACGCTGAAGGGCGCCGCCGGGATCGACACGCTCGGCGGCGATGCCGGGAACGACTCGCTCGACGGCGGCACCGGCGCCGACAGCATGGCCGGCGGTACCGGCAGCGATGCCTATTTCGTGGACGACGCGGGCGACGCCGTCGTCGATGCAAGCGGCGTGGACACGGTAGTGGCCGGCATCGACGGCTATGTGCTGGGCGCCGATATCGAGGTCCTCGTTCTGGCGGGCGGCGCGCATGCCGGCAGCGGCCATGGCGGCGCCAACACGCTGGTCGGCGGCGCCGGCGCGGACAGCCTCTTCGGACTTGGCGGCCTCGACTCCCTGGTCGGCGCGGGGGGCGACGACCGGCTGGATGGCGGGTCCGGGGCGGACAGCATGGCCGGGGGCGCCGGGAACGATCTCTACCTCGTGGACGACATCGGCGACCGCGTCACGGAACTCGCGCTGGGCGGCCTGGACACGGTGAGCAGCGTCGTGGACCACACCCTCGCGAGCGAGGTGGATGTCCTTGTCCTCGCCGCCGCCGGGCACCGCGGCACCGGCAACGGCGGCGCCAACCTGATGATCGGCAGCGCGGGCGCGGACACGCTGGACGGCGGCGCCGGTGCCGATACGCTGGAAGGCGGGACGGGCGACGACACCTATATCGCAGACGGCGCCGACGTGATCGTGGAGACGGCGGCAGGCGGGCACGATGTGGTGCGATCCTCCGTCGGGCTCGCTCTCGGCGACGAGGTGGAGGATCTGGTCCTCACGGGCCTTGGGCTGGCGGGCACCGGCAATGCATCGGCCAATGCGATCCTTGGTTCGGCCGGCGCCGACACGCTGGACGGCGGCGGCGGCGCAGACACGCTGACCGGCGCTGCCGGAAACGACCTCTATCGGGTGGACGATGCCGCGGACGCCGTGACGGAAGCGCCCGGCGGTGGCATCGACAGCATCGCCGCCTCGGTCGACGCCGTCCTGCCGGCGGAGGTGGAGGCACTGCTGCTGGAAGGTGCCGCGCGCCACGGCACCGGCAACGCGCTCGACAACCTGCTGCGCGGCGGCGCGGGCAACGACCTGCTGGAAGGCGTGGACGGAGCGGACACCCTGGATGGCATGGCCGGCGCCGACACCATGGATGGCGGCGCCGGCAACGACACCTACCTCATCACGGATGGTGGCGACGTGGTGGTGGAACTGCCGGGCGGCGGCTTCGACACGGTTGTCGTCTCGACGGACTGGGTGCTGGCGACGGGGATCGAGGGCGTCCAGCTCGTCGGCACCGGGCACAGCCTCACCGGGAATGCCGAAGGCAACACGATCAGCGGCAATGCCGGCGACGACACGCTGGACGGCGCCGAGGGTGACGATGTCGAGCTCGGTGGCGATGGCGACGACCTGCTGATCTGCGACTCAGGCCGTGACACGCTGTCCGGCGGGTCTGGCGACGACCGCTTCGAGATCCGTGGCGGCAGCGCGCATGTCGAGGACTTCCTGGGCCACGACACCGTCGACGCGAGCGACGCGAGCGGCGACAGCTCGATCGACCTGTCGGGCGAGGGGCAGAGCACCGTCGGCGGGCAGATCTGCGACTTCGGCCAGGGCGGCAGCGCGGCCGGGCCGCTCGACCTGCAGTTCCTGCAGGACCTGACAGGGTCCTTCATCGACGACCTGCCGATGGTGAAGAGCCTGGTGCCGCAGATCGTCGCCGCCTTGCAGGCCGTGCAGCCGGACAGCGCTTACGGCGTCTCGTCCTTCCGGGACAAGGCCTATGGCGCATTCGGCGCGCCGGGCGACTGGGTCTACCGGCAGGAGAGCGGCCTGTCGAAGGACACCGCGAGCCTGACCGCCGCCTACACCGCCATGGTGGCGAACAACGGCGCCGATGCGCCCGAGGCGCAGATCGAGGCACTGATGCAGCTCTCGCTGCACGTCGCCGATGCCGGCTTCCGCACCAATTCGGCGCGCTTCGTGGTGCTGTTCAGCGACGCGCCGTTCCATGTGGCGGGCGACGCGCCAGCCGCCTGGGCTGACAACGACGGCGATGGCGTGATGGACGGCACGCCCCCCGGCACCGGCGAGGACTATCCGGCCATCGCCCAGGTCAAGGCGGCGCTGGAGGTGGCGAACATCATCCCGGTCTTCGCGGTGACGCTGGGCAACGAGGCTGCGTATCAGGGCCTGGTGACGCAGCTTGGTCGCGGTGCCCAGGTGACGCTGAGCGCCGACAGCTCGAACGTCGTCGCCGCCATCACCACGGGCCTCACGGCGGTGACGCGCACCAGCATCGAGGATGCCTGGGGCGGCGCCGGCAACGACACGCTCAAGGGCAACGCGTCCGGCAATGCGCTGGAAGGCGCGGCCGGCAACGACTTGCTTGCCGGCGGTGCAGGCAACGACTCGCTGTCCGGCGGACTCGGTCATGACCGCATGGAGGGTGGGTCCGGCGCAGACAGCATGGCCGGCGGTACGGGCCACGACACCTACGCCGTGGACGATACGGGCGACGTGGTCACCGAGTCGTCCCTCGGGGCCGGTGGGCGCGACACGGTGGAAGCCTCCTGCGACTGGGCCTTGGGAACCGGCCTCGAGGGCCTGGTCCTCAAGGGTGCCGCAGTGCACGGCGTCGGCAACCTGCTCGGCAATATCCTTGTCGCGGCCGGCGCAGCCTGGCTCGAGGGTCTCGGCGGGAATGACGCGCTGACCGGCGGCCTCGGCGCAGACACGCTCGATGGCGGCACCGGTGCCGACCGGTTGGCCGGCGCGGCGGGCAATGACCTCTACAAGGTGGATGACGCCGGCGACCTGGTGGTGGAGGCAGCGGCCCGTGCCGGCGGCCTGGACACGGTGGAGTCGTCGGTCGACTGGAGCCTCGGCACCGGGCTGGAGGCCCTGGTCCTGATGGGGCCGGCGTCGCACGGCGTCGGCAATGCGCTGGCGAACTCGCTGGTCACGACCGGCGGGGCAGCCTCGCTGGAAGGGCGCGACGGGAACGACGTACTGGGCGGAGGTCTCGGCGCAGATACCCTCGATGGCGGCACCGGCGTGGACCGCATGGCCGGCGGCGCCGCGGACGACGTCTATCTCGTGGACGACGCGCGCGACCTGGTGCTGGAGGATCCCGGTGCCGGTCGGGATACGGTGCTCTCGACCGTGTCCTTCACCCTGCGCACGGGGGTGGAGGTGCTGCGCCTTGGCGGAGCGGCGCTGGTCGGCACCGGCAGCATCGACGCCAACGAGATCGAGGGCAATGCGCTCGACAATCTGCTTCTGGGCGGCGTTGGCGCGGACACGCTGCTGGGTGGAGACGGCGCCGACACGCTGGATGGCGGCAGGCAGGGCGACCTCCTGACCGGTGGGGGCGGGGCGGACACCTTCCGCTACGCTTCGCTGGCGGATCGCGCCGATGGTATCGCGGATTTCGACCCGCTGGCCGACACGCTGCTCGTGTCCGCGGCAGGCTTCGCGGGCGGGTTGCTCCAGGGCATGGACATCACGGCGGAGAACCGCTTCGTGGTCGGCACCGCGGCGACTGGGGCGTTCGGCCAGTTCCTCTGGCACGCACCGCAGGGGCGGCTGTCCTGGGACGCGGACGGCACGGGCGCTGGCGGACCCGTGCTGCTGGCAGTCCTTTCGCCGTGGCTGGCGCTGTCCGGCGCTGACCTCGTGGTCGGCGCCTAGGGCGGCGCCGCGGCGGGCTATTGCGGCTCGATCCGGGCGTCCCGCACCACGCGCGTCCACTTCGCCAGGTCGGCCGCAATCTCGCGTCCGAAGGCATCCGGGGCGTCGGGCGGAAAGGCCTGGATGAAGGTCTGCGCCAGGCGCCGGGCGACGCCGGAGTCCGACATCACGCGCCGCAGGGCGTCCACCCACCAGGCGACGATGTCGGGCGGCGTACCGGCGGGTCCCAGCATCGCGGTCCAGGACAACGCCTCGATGGCCGCCAGTTCGGGCACCCCGCTCTCCGCCAGGCCCGGCACTTCCGGCACGAGATCGGACCGTCCCGGCTGGATCAGCGACAGCGCCCGCACCGTGCCGCCGCGCGCCTGCGGTACGGCGGAGGCGAAGCCGTCGATCATGAGGTCCACGCGGCCGGCTGCGAGGTCGGTCAGTGCCTGGGCGCTGCCGCGATAGGGCACCGATTCGATCTTCGTGCCGAGCGACAGGCCAAGCAATTCCATCGCCAGGTGGCTCATCGTGCCAAGGCCGGGATTGGCGGCCGTGAAGCGGCCGGGCGGCGCGGCGCGCAGCACTGCTGCGGCTTCCGCCATGGTGCGCGCCGGGAAGTTCGGCGAGACGACGAGGATGAAGCCGTTGCGTGCGAAGACGCCGATCGGCGCGAGGTCGCGGACGGGGTCGTAGGGCAGGTTGCGCGTCAGCGGCGGGTTCACCACCAGCGGCGACTGGGTGGTGACCAGCAGCGTGTAGCCGTCCGGCCGCGCGCCTGTCACCGCCTGCACGCCAAGCGCACCGGAGGCGCCGGCCCGGTTCTCCACCACCACGGTCACGCCCTGCCGCGACTGCATCTCCTCGGCAACCAGCCGGGCGAGGATGTCGCTGGTGTTGCCCGGCGGGAACGGCACGACCACGCGCACCGGCCGCGTGGGATAGGCCTGCGCGAAGGCGGGCAGGGGCAGCGCGGCGGCGGCGCCGAGCGCGAGCAGCGTACGCCGGGTGGTCTGCATCATCGCACTCTCCTTCCTTCTGGCCTTGCTTCAGGCGGCGTTCATCGCGTCCAGCCGACGGCGGAACATCGGGCCCCAGCCGCCGGCGCGCAGCATCTCGACCAGGTGTGGTGCGAGCGGGGGGAAGCCGGCCTCCGTCCCGCGGTCCAGGTTGCGCACCCGGGCCGTGGCGAAGTCCACTTCGATCGCCTCGCCGTTCGCGAACATGGCCCGCACCCCGGGGCAGCGCGGCAGCACCGGCAGCCCGGCGGCGAGCGCGTTGCGGAAAGACCCGATCGGGATGCTCTCCGCAACAAGGCCGACGCCGCAGCCCTTGAGGCCGATCATGCCCTGTATGTGGGCGTTGCCCTGCGCGAAGCGCCGGCCGCCGACGACGATGTCGCCAGGGCGCGCGCGCCTTGGGAAGTCCGGGTCGAGGCCGGCGAAGACGTGCTCCTTCAGGACCTCCGGCCTTGTCTCACGCTTCAGCGCCCATTCCAGCGCCATGAGGTCGCCATCGATGGCGACGTTGTCCGGGTAGACCCAGGCGCGGCCGCGCAGCACCAGATCGCTCATGCCGCCATGCTCCAGCCGGCGTCCCGCAGGAAGGGGCGTGGGTCCGTGATGACCCCGGTCACGGCGGAGGCCGCGACCGTCGCCGGTCCGGCGATGTGCAGAACGGCCTCATGCGCGCCGAGCCGCCCCGGCTCGTTGCGCGTGCCCGTGCCGATCGAGGATTCGCCGGGCGCGACGCCGCCGATGCGCCCGCCCGCGCAGACGCCGCAGCCCGGCGCGGTGACCATGCCGCCCGCGCGCAGGAAGGTCTCGATCAGCCCCTCCGCCGCGGCCTGCGCGGCAACGTTCTGCGTCGCGGGGGTGACGATGAAGCGAACCCCGGGCGCCACCTGGCGGCCGCGCAGCACCGCGGCCGCCACGCGCAGATCCTCGATCATGCCGGACGCGCAGGAGCCCACGAAGGCGTGCTGGATGGGCTTGCCGGCCACCTCCGTCACGTCCACCACGTTGTCCGGCGTGGGCGGGAGGGCCACCTGCGGCGCGAGCGCCGAGAGATCGAGCGCGACCCGCGCGCGGTACCGCGCATCGATATCCGGCAGGGCCGCGTGCATGGGCCGCTGCGCCCGGGCGCGCACCTCCTGCAGGCAGCGCGCATCGGGCTCGACCACGGACGACACCGCGCCGAGTTCGACGGGCGTATTGCAGAGGGTCTGCCGGGCATCCAGCGACAGGGCCGCCAAGCCTGGCCCGCCGAACTCCACCACGGCATCCTCGAACAGCGCCGCGTCGTGCGACGCGATCAGCTTCTGCGCGGCGTCGCGCGCGAAGACGCCGAAGGGCATGCGTCCGGTGAGGTCCACCCGCAATGTCTCCGGCACCTGCAGCCAGACGGAACCGCAGGCCAGCACTTCCGGGATCTCGGTCAGCACGGCGACGCCGAGTGCCCCGATCGCCCCGTAATTGGTTACGTGCGGGTCGTAGGCCAGGACGAACATGCCCGGCACCACGATCCCCTCCTCGATCGGGAAGACGTGGCCGAGCCCGCCGCGGCCGGAGTCGCGGTGCTGCACGCCGAAGCGCTGCGCGATCCCGCGGACCGCCTGCTGCCTGGCGAAGGCCTGCGGCGACACCGCCAGCGGCTCGTGATCCGTGACCAGCAGCACGCGGGCGGGATCGTGCAGCCGGGTGACTCCATACTCCTCCAGCGTGCGGAAGGCGTTGACGGTGTACCAGTCGTGCACGGTGACCAGCTCCGCCTCCGGCATCACGATCTCGCCCGCCACGACGCGCCGCCCGCAGATGCGCGATAGGATCTTCTCCGCAATGGTCTGTCCGCCTGTCACTCCGCGGCTCTCCTGTGCTGCCAGCCCAAGGCGGCTGAGATCTCCGCCGCCGAGACGCGCAGCGCCTGCGCCACGCGCGCCTCGCGCGCGGGGTCGAAGCGCACCATGGGAATCCCGACGGAGAGGCCGGCGCAGGCGCGGCCTTGGGCGTCGAAGACCGGCAGCCCCATGGCGACGATCCCTGGCACCATCTCCTCGCGGCTGTACGCGATGCCGCCGGCCGCAACGGCCGCGAGCTCGCGCCGCAGCGCCTGCGGGTCCGTCACGGAGTGGGGCGTGACGCGTTGCAGGGCGCCCGAGCGCAGCCAGGCCTCCCGTTCCTCCTCGGGCGCGAAGGCCATGATGGCCTTGCCGCCGGCCGAGGCATTGATCGGCCCGCGCTGGCCGAGCTGCCGCGAATAGAGGATCGGCTGGTCGCAGTTCTCCTTGCAGATCACCACGACGTCGTCGCCCTGCCGCAGCACCAGCGCGGTGGATTCGCCCGTCCGCAGCATCAGGGAGGCGACGACTGGCTGCGCGATGCGCGCGACGTCGGTGCGGCGGATCAAGGTGCCGGCAAGGGCCAGCAGGGCAGGACCCAGCCGGTAGCGGCCCCCCTCGGCGGTGACGTAGCCCCGCCGCTCCAGTGTGGCCAGCAGCTCCGTCAGGCTGGACTTCGGCATCGCCAGATGGCGGGCCATCTCGCCATGCGTCGGCGGCTGCGGCTCCGCGGCCAGCAGCTCCAGTACGTCCAGAGCGCGCACGGCGGACTTGACGGGAGAGGGCGGCATGGTCTTATTCCGAACTTAGTTCGCCATACCGAACACGCTGCCGATCCGCAAGTCCCCCGACCGCCACGCCTGCCGGGAGCGCCCATGGCCCAGGACACGCCCGCCGCCCGACTCGCCGCGCTGATGAGCGCCGCGCGTCCGGTGCTGGCCCCGGGCGTGTGGGACGGGCTGTCCGCCAAGGTCGCGCTGCGGGCAGCGGCCACGGCGCTGCATGCCTCGGGCGGCGCGATCGCGCGCGCCGCAGGCCAGCCGGACCTCGGGATCATCGGGCTGACCGAGATGTCGGCGCGGATCGCCGAGATCGTCGAGGCCGCCGGCGCCGTCCCGGTGATTGCCGACGCCGACACGGGCTATGGCGGGCCGCTGAACGTGGCGCAGACCGTGCGCTGCCTCGCGCGGCTCGGCGTCGCGGCGCTCCACCTCGAGGACCAGCCTTTCCCGAAGCGCTGCGGCCTGCTGGAGGGTGTGCAGGTGGTGCCGCGGGACGACATGCTGGCCCGGCTGCGCGCCGCACGCGCGGCGTGCCCGGCGGGAGGGCCGCTGCTGATCGCGCGCACCGATGCTGTGCAGGCCGAGGGCCTTGAATGCGCGCTCGACCGCATGCGGGCCTATCTTGCCGGCGGGGCCGACATCGCCTTCGTCGAGGGCCTGGACGACGCCGACGGCATCGCGCGCGCATCCGCGGCGCTGGCGCCGGCGCCACTGCTGTTCAACGCCAGCATGAGTGCGACCGGGCTGCCGCTGTCGCTGCAGGACCTCGCGGCCCTGCGGGTCGGCATCGTCATCTACCCCGGCGATGCGCAGCGCGCCGCGATCGCTGCCATGGACCGCACCTTCGCCGCATTGCTGCAGGCCGGCGACAGCCGCGCGGTTGCCCGTGAGCTGGCACCTCCCGCGCTGCGCGACGAGCTGGTCGGCACGGCGGCACTGATGGCCGCGGAAGCAAGCTGGAGCCGCCAGGGCGATGGCTGAGATCCCGACCATCTCGGAGGCCCTGCAGCACGGCACGTCCGGCAGCGAACTGCTGGAAGGCTGCCTCGCTCGCATAGCGGCGCGCGACGGCAAGCTGCATGCCTTCGTGCACCTGGACGCCGCAAGGGCACGGCAGGGCGCGGCTGCCGGTGCGTTGGCGGGCATACCCTGGGCGATCAAGGACACCTTCGACGTCGAGGGCCTGCCCTGCACCGCCAATTCCCGTCTTCGCGAAGGCCGTGTGGCAACGTGCGACGCGGCGATCGTCACGGCGTTGCGCCGCGCGGGTGCCACGCTGCTGGGCAAGTTATCCACCTGGGAATACGGCACGGGAACCGGCGCCGAACATTTTGACCTGCCCGCACCGCCGGCGCGCAATCCCTGGGACATGACGCGCTTCACCGGCGGCTCCTCCACGGGCGCGGGCGTCGCGGTCGCCACCGGCATGGCGCTCTTCGCCATCGGCTCCGACACCACCGGATCGGTGCGCCTGCCGGCTGCCGCCACCGGCACCTGCGGCGTGGTCATCACGGGCGGCCGCCTGCCGCTGGACGGCGCCTTGCCCAACACCTTCTCCATGGACCGCCCCGGCCCGATCGCCTGGACCGCCGAGGACGCCGCGATCGTGCTCGACGCCGTGTGCGGCACGCGGCTCCGTGCGCAGGGCACGGATGGTGCCGCCGGCCTGCGTGTCGGCGTGGTGCGCGACGCCGGGCCGGGATTTGCGGTGCCCGATGCGGACCTTGCCGCGGGCTTCGAGGCAGGGTTGGCGGTCCTGTTGCGCCTGGGCGCCCGCATCTCCGACGTGCAGCTGCCCTGGCCGGCATCCACCTGCCTGGATGCTGCAAGGCTGATCGGCGCGGCGGAATCGGCCGCGATCCACGAGAAGGAACTGCGCGAGAGCCCCGGCCGCATGGGCGCGGCGCTCCGCGACAAGCTGCTCGCCGGCTGCGGCGTGCGCGCCGTGGACTACCTTGCAGCGCAGCGTTTCCGTCGCGCCTTCTCGGAGGCGATGGAGGCCCTGTTCGCGGAGCACGACGTGGTGCTGTCCCTGGGCGCGCTGCACCTGCCGCCGCGGCTCGGGGTCGAGCCGGAATCGACCGCCTACACCGGCGAGACGATGCTGACCCCCGCCAGCCTCGCGGGCCTGCCCGCCCTCGTGCAGTGCAACGGCTTCGCCGCCGGCGGACTTCCCCTGCATTGGCACGCCATGGCACGGCGGGGTGACGAGGCGTCGCTGTTCCGGCTTGCGATGGCGTACGAGCGCGCCACGCCCTGGCGGGAGCGACGACCTTCATGACGGGCGACATGGCAACGCGCGCAGCCGAACTGGCCGCAGCGATGGCGAATGCCGGCGCGCGGCTGCCGCGCGACTGGCCCAAGGAGCTTCGGCCGGCGAACCCCTCGGCCGATGATGACAACAAGACGGGAGAGCGTAGGAATGGGTGACGATCGCATGCCCGGCTTCGGCCGGCGCGGACTGCTTGCGGGCACAGCGGGGCTGGCGCTCGGCGGCGCCTTCGGGAAGCCGGTGATGGCCCAGGGGGCACGCACGCTGCGCGTCCGCTTCGGCTCCGACATCTCGCAGCTGGATCCGGCGCGGATCTTCCAGAACGAGAACCAGTCCATCGCCAGCCACATCTACAACGGCCTGGTGCAGTACGATCAGCAGACCAACGCGATCGTGCCCGACCTGGCGACCGGCTATGAGGTCTCGGCCGACGGCACCGTCTGGACCTTCCGCCTGCGCCCGAACGTCACCTGGCACAAGGGCTACGGCGCCTTCACCTCGGACGACGTGAAGTTCTCCTTCGAGCGCGTGCTCGATCCAGCGACCGGCAGCCTCTACCGCGGCCAGTTCGCCGGGCTCCGGGAGGTCCAGGCGCCGGACCCGATGACGGTGCGGCTGGTGCTGGATTCGGCGAACTCCGGCTTCCTGCACAAGCTCTGCGCCTTCAACCAGGGCTGGATCGTCTCGCGTCGCGCGGTCACCGAGATTGGCGAGCGCTACAGCATGAACCCGATCGGCACCGGGCCCTTCGTGTTCGAGCGCTGGACGGCGGGGAACGAGGTGCGGCTCTCGGCCAATCCCGACTACTTCGCTGGTCCCTCCACCCTCTCCGAGGTCGTCTTCCGCATCGTGCGCGACGAGACGGCGGCGGCCATCGCGCTGGAGAACCGCGAGCTCGACATCTTCTACGCGCTGCAGACGCCGGAGGTGATCGAGCGCCTGCGCCGCGTGCAGGGCATCACGGTGCTCGACCGGCCGGCGAACAACACGGTCAACCTGGTGCTGAATACCACCGCGGGACCGCTGCGTGACATCCGCGTGCGCCGCGCGATGGCGCATGCGATGAACCGACGCGCGCTGATCGACGGCTTCTTCCGCGGCACCAAGTTCGAGGCGACGAGCGTGCTCACCTCGACCTTCCAGGAATTCAGCGAGGAGGGCGTGCCGCGCTACGCCTTCGATCCCGATCGCGCCCGCGCCTTGCTGCGTGAGGCCAACGTTTCCAACTTCCGCTTCGAGATCACGACGGTCGGCCTCAATCCCTTCGACCGCTTCCCCGTCGCCCTCGCCAACGACCTGCAGCAGGTCGGCATCCAGGCGACCGTGCGCGTGCTGGAGCGCGGCGCCTATGTCCAGGCGCGCAGCAGCGGCAACGTGCAGTCCTGCATCACCGCCGTGGTGGGTCCGCCCGATCCGGACAGCCCGCTGGTCACGCTCTATCACACGCGCAGCCATCCGCCGGGGCTCAACACCTCGCGCTACGACCGCGCGGACGATCTGCTGGCGGAAGCCGCGCGCGCGCCCGACCTGGCCGGGCGACGCGCCGTCTACAACCGCCTGCTGCGCCAGACCATGGACGACCTGCCCGTGATCCCGCTCTACGCGGACCGGCTGTTCATCGCGCATGGCCCGACGGTGGCGGGCTTCGTGCAGAACAGCCTGTTCACGGTGAACGTCACGCCGGTCTCGCTGCGCAGCGCCTGATGCTGTTCCACGTCGCCCGTTGCGCCGGCCAGCTGGCCGTCGCGCTGGTCGGGATCGTCACCGTGGCCTTCTTCCTGATGCGGGCCATCCCGGGCGATCCCGCCCTCTACATGCTGGGCGACTTCGCCACGGCCGAGGCGCTCGCGACCTTGCGCGCGCGCCTCGGCCTCGACCTGCCGGTCTGGCAGCAATACTTCGTCTTCCTCGCCCGCGCGGCGCAGGGCGACCTCGGCAGCTCCGTGGTCACCGGCCAGCCCGCGCTGGCGGAGATCTGGGCCGCTGTCCCGCCCTCCGCCGCCCTGGCGGTGGCGGGCATGCTGGTCGCGGTGCTGGCCGGCGTGCCGCTCGGCATCGTCGCCGCGGTGCGCCAGGGCAGCGCGACGGATGTTGCGGTGATGCTCGTCGCGCTCGGCGGCATCTCCTTCCCGGTCTTCTGGGTCGGGCTGGTGGCGATCCTCACATTCTCCCACGCGCTCGGGCTCTTCCCGGCGCTCGGCGCGGCCAGCGAGCCTGGGTTCTGGAAGGGGCTGCACCACATGGCGCTGCCGGCGCTGGTGCTCGGCCTTTCCGTCGCCGCCTACATCGCGCGGCTCACGCGCTCCGCCATGCTGGAAGTGCTGGGCCAGGACCACATCCGGGTCGCGCGCGCCATGGGCGTGCCTGAGCGGCGCATCGTCTGGAAGCTCGCCTTCCGCAACGCGCTAATCCCTGTGCTGGCGGTGATCGGCGTGACCTTTGCCTGGTCGCTCGGCAATGCGATCCTTGTGGAAGCGGTGTTCAGCAGGCCGGGCCTTGGCTCCACGATCCTCAAGGCAATCCTGGCGCGTGACTACCAACTGGTGCAGGCGGGCGTGCTCGTGCTGGCCGCGGCCGTCGTGCTGCTCAATACCGCGCTCGACCTGATCTACGGCGCGATCGACCCGAGGCTCCGTCGCCAATGAGTGCAACCTCGGATGAGATGGATGCGGCCGAGGAGGCAGCGTCACGCCGGCGCGCCACGATCCGGCGCTACACGCGCCATCCCGGCCTCGTCATCGGTGCGGTCGGCGTGCTGCTTCTGATTCTCGTGGCGCTCTTCGCCCCTTGGATCGCGCCGCATTCGCCGACGCGCACCGACCTGATGAACAACCTTGCGGCACCGTCCGCGACCTATCCGCTGGGGACCGACCAGTTCGGCCGATGTGTCTTGTCCCGCCTGATCTACGGCGCGCAGGTGTCGCTGCAGGTCGGCTTCTTCGTCGTGCTCATCTCGCTGGGCGCAGGAACGCTGCTTGGCGCCGTGGCGGGCTACGCCGGCGGCTGGATCGAGCGCGCGCTGGTCGCCTGCATCGATATCCTGCTGGCCTTCCCGTCCTTCCTGCTTGCGCTGGCGCTCGTGGCGGCGCGCGGCAACACGCTGGATTCGATCGTGCTTGCGGTGGCCATCGCCTACACGCCGCGCGTGGCGGCGGTGATGCGCTCCGTCGTGCTGACCATCCGGCCGCGCCCCTTCATCGAGGCGTCGCGCGCCATCGGCCTCTCGCCCTGGCGCATCGTGGTGCGGCACGTCATCCCGAACGCGCTGCCGCCGGTCATCGTCGTCGCGACGATCAGCGCGGCCACGGCCATCCTGGCGGAGGCCGGCCTGTCGTTCCTCGGCCTCGGCGTGCAGCCGCCCACGCCCACCTGGGGCAACGTCATCGCGGAGGGGCAGACCTCGATCACGACCAACCCGATGATCTCCCTCTCGGCCGGGCTCTGCATCGCCTTCACGGTGGTCGTGCTGAACCTTCTCGGGGATGGCCTGCGCGACACGCTGGACCCGCAGATGCGGCGCAGCACGGGCAAGCTGCTGTGAGCGCCGCCTTCGCACTTCGCGGACTGACGGCGGCCGTGCCGGGCGACAAGGGCCCTGTGCGGCTGGTCGAGGACGTGTCGCTGGAGGTCGATGCCGGCGAGACCCTCGCGGTGGTCGGGGAGAGCGGCTCCGGCAAGACCGTCACCTTCACGTCGGCGCTCGGCCTCCTCCCGCGCCCGGGACGTGTCATTGCCGGAGAGGCGATGCTGGACGGCGTGGACCTGCTGAAGCTGCCGGCGGAGGACCTCCGCTGCATGCGCGGCGCCCGCATCGGCATGGTGTTCCAGGATCCGCTCACCGGCCTGAACCCGGTCTTCAGGATCGGCGACCAGATCGCGGAGGTGCTGCGCGCGCACCAGCCAGTCTCGCGCCGCGCCGCGCGCGACCGGGCGGTGGAGCTGCTGCGCCGGGTGCAGATCCCGGACCCGGCGCGCCGGATCGACGACTATCCGCACCAGTTCTCCGGCGGGATGCGGCAGCGCGTCCTCATCGCGATGGCGATCGCGCTCGGGCCGCGCGTACTGATCGCGGACGAACCCACCACGGCGCTCGACGTGACGGTGCAGGCGCAGGTGCTCGACCTGCTGGGCGACCTTCGCCGGGCCGATGGCATGGCCATGGTGCTGATCACGCACGACCTTGGCGTCGTGGCACGGCAGGCCGACCGCGTCGCGGTGATGTATGCCGGACGCGTCGTTGAGACCGGCACGGTCGAGCAGGTGTTCCGCGCCCCGCGCCATCCCTACACCGTCGCCCTGTTCCGCAGCATGCCCGACCTCGATGCGCCGGCCGGCAGCATGCTCGCCCCGATCGCCGGGAGCCCGCCCGATCCGGCGCGCCGGCCGGCCGGCTGCGCCTTCGCCCCGCGCTGTCTCGTCGCGGATGATCTCATGGCCTGCCGGAGCGAGACGCCGCGTCTGCGCGGTGCGCCACACGCGGCGGCCTGCCATCGCCTGGATGAGCGGGAGCCGACCGCATGAGTGCGCTCCTCGAGGTCGCCGATCTGCGGAAGAGCTTCGCCGGCGGCCGTAGCCTGTTCGGCGGCGCCAGGCCGATGGTGCGCGCCGTCGACGGCATCTCTTTCGATCTCGCGCGCGGCGAGACGCTCGGGCTTGTCGGCGAGACGGGCAGCGGCAAGAGCACGCTCGGGCGCCTTGTGCTTCGGCTGATTGAGCCGAGCGCCGGACAGGTAAGGTTCGAGGGCCAGGACGTCACGCGCGCTTCACGCACGGCCATGCGCGCATTGCGGCCGCGCATGCAGATGGTGTTCCAGGATCCCTACGGTTCGCTGGATCCGCGCATGACGGCGGGCGAGATCGTGGCGGAGCCGATGACGGCACATGGTATGGCGCGCGCGGAGGCCATGCGCCGCGCGAACGACCTGATGGAGCAGGTCGGTCTCCGCCGGGCGATGGCCACGCGCTACCCGCACGAGTTCTCCGGCGGCCAGCGCCAGCGCATCGGGATCGCGCGCGCCATTGCCCTTGACCCCGCCCTCGTCGTGCTGGACGAGCCGGTCTCCGCGCTCGACGTCTCGGTCCAGGCGCAGATCCTCAACCTGCTCGCGGAGATCCAGGCGCGTTCCTCCGTCGCCTATCTCTTCATTGCGCATGACCTGGCCGTGGTGCGTCATGTCAGTGACCGCGTCGCGGTGATGTATCTCGGCCGCATCGTGGAGATCGCACCACGCGATGCCCTCTATGGCGCGCCGCGTCACCCGTACACGGTCTCGCTGCTCTCGGCGGTGCCGCGGCCCGACCCTGCACGGGAGAAGTCGCGCATCCGAAGCCGCCCGATCGGCGAGATCGGCAGCGCCGCCGCGCTCCCGTCGGGCTGCCGCTTCCACCCGCGCTGTCCGCGTGCGCGTCTGGTCGCCGCGCGGGGCGGTGAGACCCTGCCCGCCGCGGGCACCCACCTGCCGCGCGCCTGCGTGGAGCAGGACCCCGTGCCGGCTCCGGTCGGTGCCGCGGCGCATCTCGCCGCCTGCCACTTTCCCGACGAGACCTGAGGAGATCGCGATGGCTGTCACGCGCGAGCAGAATTATGTCGGTGTCTTCGATGGCAAGGTAGGCTACGGCACGCGCCCGGCGGTCGTGGTGATCGACTTCACCCTCGCCTACACCACGCCGGGCTCGCCGTTCTTCGCGGAGGGCGTCGTGCGCGCGGTGCGGGAGACGGTCCCGCTCCTGGCCGCGGCACGCGCGGCCGGGGTGCCGGTGATACACACCCGCGTCGAGTACCACCCCTCGGGTGCGGATGGCGGCTGGTTCGTCCGCAAGGTGCCTGCCTTGCGCAAGATGGTCGCCGGCGAACGCCTGGCGCAGATCGACCCGGTGGTCGCGCCACTGGCGGAGGAGGTGGTCATCGTGAAGCAGTATCCCAGCCCCTTCTTCGGCACTCCGCTGGCGCCGATGCTGGCCGCCCTCGGCGTGGACACGCTGATCCTGGCCGGCTGCTCCACCAGCGGCTGCGTCCGGGCGGGCGCGCTGGACGGCGTGCAGCACGGCTACCGCGTGATCGTGCCGCGGGAATGCGTCGGCGACCGCCACGACGCGCCGCACGATGCCAACCTGTTCGACATCAATGCCAAGTATGGCGACGTGGTCGGCCGAGACGAGGTGGTCGCCTATCTCGGCGGCCTTGCCTCGAAGGCTGCGTGAGGGAGGACAAGGCACATGGAAGCGCCCACGGTTGACGACGCGATCCGCGTCTACTGGATGACCGGCTGTTCCTCCTGCCTGCGCACGAAGGAATTCCTGCAGAAGAACGGCGTGCCGTTCCTGTCGCGCAACGTGCTGGAGGACGAGTCGGCCTACGAGGAGCTGGCGCGCTTCGGTCTCAAGCAGGTGCCGATCGTCACGCGCGGCGACGCCTGGGCCAATGGTCAGGTCCTTCGCGACGTGGCGAAGCTCTGCGGCATCGCCTATGGCGAGACCAGGATGCTGCCCGTGCCGGAGCTGCGTGCCCGGCTGGATGCCGTGCTGGCGGGCGCCGCCCGGTTCATAGGCCAGATGCCCGATGCGGCCTTGGCCCGCGAGCTGCCGAATCGTCCGCGCACCTTCGCGCAGCTGGGCTGGCACATAGCCAACATCGCCGACGCCTTCCTGGAGCACGAGGATGGCATTCCGCTGACCTTCGACAGCTACATGCGCGTGCCGGCCCCGGATCAGGGCGGCCGTGCGGCGCTGATCGCCTACAACGAGGCGATGAGGTGCCGGATGTCCGAGTGGTTCGACGGGCCCGGGCACCAGCGGGACTGGACGGCGCGCGCTGAGGTGTACTACGGCGAGCAGACCATGCATGAGTTCCTGGAGCGCACTGTCTGGCACGCTGGCCAGCATGTCCGCCAGTTCATGTGGGTGCTCGAAGGGCTCGGCATCACGCCAGATCGGCCGCTGGGCAGCGAGACCTTCGGGGGCCTTCCGATGCCTGAGAAGGTCTGGGATGAGGCGGATCCAGCGAAGGTTCGCCGCGCGACATAGCGCCGGCCTTTCGCGGCGCTGAGACCTGGCGTGAGCGGGCTTGCGGCTCCCGTCAGGTCGCGAGCTTCGCCAGCGCCTCGCAACCGGTGGAGCGGTGAAGCTTGTAGGTCCGCGTGGCCGTTCCGGCGAACAGCGCCGCCCGCTCCGCATCGCTCGCGTCGGCCGCAAGGCGCTTGAAGGCATTCCACAGCACGGCGTAGCTGCACATGCCCTTGTCCACGGGGAAGTTGCTTTCGAACATGCAGCGCCTGGCGCCGAACGCGTCGATGAGGGTGTGGATCACGGGTCGCCAGGCATGCGCCAGCTCGGCCGAGCCTGGCGGAAGGTCGCGCTCATGGAAGCCGAAGCCTGCGACTTCCATCGCCAGCCCGCCCAGCTTCATGACGGTGTTGGGCAGGGCCGCGAGGGCGAGGACATCGCGCCGCCAGGCGGCGATGGCCTCGGCAGGGCGGCCGGCGAAGGGGCCGACGCCGAGTGGCCCGCCGCAGTGGTTGACGACGACGGTCAATCCCGGCACCGCGCGGGCCACGGCGTGCACGAGCGGCAGTTGCGTCTGGTAGGCCCAGACATCCAGGACCAGCCCATGCTCGGACAGGCGCCGCGCGCCCGCGATGAAGCGTGGATCCTTGAGCGGACCAGGTGGCGGGCCGAGCAGGTTCGACCGTATCTCCGGGGCTGGATGCCAGGCGGTGCGGTTGCGCACGCCGCGGAAGCGTGATCCCGAGGCCGCCACATGCGCCTCCAGCAGCGGCGCGACCCGGTCGCCCAGCGTGAGGTCCACGAAGCCGACGATGCCCGCGCAGGCGCGCGTTGCCCCGTAGGTGCCGCTCGCGCTCGCGGCGGCTATACCGTTCACCCACTCGGTCTCGCCCAGGCTCCGCTCCTCCTCCGGCCCGGTCGCGCGGTACATCGCGCCGCACTGCACGAACACCGTTGCGAGGATCTCGTGCCCGCCTGCCGCGTCGCGCAGCAGGTCGTCCAGCAGGTAGCGTTCCCCGGTGCGATCCCAGAGATGGTGGTGCGGATCGACGATCGGGCATGCCGGGTCGAGTGGCTCCTCGTGGCGCTGCGCGAGCCAATCCTCCCGCACGGCGATCTGGCGGGACGGCGTGAGGGAGGGCGGCGCGACGGTCGGCATGATGACGAGCCTGCCCCGCCGCCGCGACAGCCGGCAAGACGTTCCCGGACGAGGCGGCCCCTACCTAGGCTGTGGACACAAGCCTCGTCCCGAGCCTGACGGCGGCGAGGCAGAGTGCGGCGAGGTAGTTTCTGGCGAGTTTGGCGTAGCAGGTTGCGACGCCGCGGTTGAGGGCGGAATGCGCCATCGTTCCGCTCGCGCACCCTCAAGGTCAAGGCGGGAAGTAGCCGTAAACCTGCGCCTCAGCGCGCAGAGCTGGTCAGGCAATACGGGTTGCAAGAAAACCGACTGCAGCAGCAGAGACCGGGGAATGAATTTCTCTGGACGCTCTCCGCCGCCGGACCCGGGTCGCGATGCGCTTTATCGTGGCCGCGCTGCTGCGATGCCGGCATGGCGCAGATCTTCGCCCCTGCGTCCGTGGGGCTTGCGCTTCGGGGACGTCGCAGCCGCCTCGCCGGAAAGCCCCTCGAGAATGGGGCACTCCGGCCGGTGGTCGCCGTGGCACACCTCGGCCAGATGGCGGAGGGAGTCACCCATCGCCTGCAGCGCCTTCACCTTCTCGTCGATCGCCGCGACATGCGCCAAGGCCAGCCGCTTCACTTCCGCGCTGGCGCGACCGCGGTCGCGCCAGAGGCCGAGCAGGTCGGCGATCTCGGCCAGCGGGAACCCCAGGTCGCGGGCATTGCCGATGAAGCGCAGCGCATGCACGTCCTCGGCCCGGTACACGCGATACCCGCTCTCCGTCCGGAGCGCCGCCGGCAACAGGCCGATCGCCTCGTAGTGGCGGATCATCTTCACCGAGACGCCCGAGGCCTTCGAGGCTTCGCCGATGTTCATCACCGTCCCTCCCGCATGCTGGCCGAGGCGGGCATGAACCGCCGCAGCCGGAGCGCATTCGCCAGTACGAAGACGCTGCTGAGACCCATCGCCGCCGCCGCCAGCATCGGCGAGAGGAGCGTGCCGCCGAACGGCCACAGGATACCCGCGGCGACCGGGATCAGTGCAACATTGTAGGCGAAGGCCCAAAAGAGGTTCTGCCGGATATTCGCCATCGTGGCCCGGCTGATCCCGAAGGCCGTGGCCACGGCGCCGAGGTCGCCCGACATCAGCACAACATCCGCGCTCTCGATCGCGATGTCGGTGCCGGTGCCAACGGCGAGGCCGACATCGGCGGCCGCCAGTGCCGGCGCGTCGTTGATGCCGTCGCCGACGAAGGCGACCTTCCGCCCGCCCGCGCGAAGCCCCTCCATCGCGGCGACCTTGCCGTCCGGCAGCACCTCCGCGACCACCTCTTCGATGCCGAGCTGGCGGGCGATCGCCTCCGCGGTCCGACGGTTGTCGCCGGTGATCATGGCGATGCGCAGCCCCTGCGCGCGCAGCACGGCGAGCGCGGCGGGAGTGCCGGGCTTGATCGGGTCGGCGACCGCCACTGCCGCAACCAGCTGCCCATCCACCGCGGCATAGAGTGGCGTCCGGCCCTGCCCGGCCAGCGCCGCCGTAGTGCCGGCGAAGGGCGCGATGTCGAGCCCGAGCCGCGTCATGTAGCGGTCGGCACCGACCGCCACGCGATGCGCATTCACCAGGGCCGTCGCGCCGAAACCGGGCACGGCCTCGAAGCCTGTCGCCTCCGGCACGGCCAGCCCGCGCCGGTGCGCCTCGGCGAGGATGGCGCGCGCGACCGGGTGTTCGGACTTTGCCTCTACCGCGGCGACTAGGGACAGGATCGTCGCCGCATCCGCGCCATCGGCGGTGACGAGGTCGGTCAGGACCGGCCGTCCCTCGGTCAGCGTGCCGGTCTTGTCGAGCGCGACGACCGTCGCCTCGCGCAGCGCCTGCAACGCCTCTCCCTTCCGGAACAGCACGCCGAGTTCCGCCGCGCGGCCCGTGCCGACCATGATCGATGTCGGCGTCGCCAGGCCCATGGCGCAGGGGCAGGCGATGATCAGCACCGCCACCGCGTTGACCAGCGCGAAGGCCAGCGCGGGATCCGGCCCGAAGGCCAGCCAGACAACGAAGGTCAGCGCCGCGACCGCGAGGACGGCGGGGACGAACCACATGGTCACACGGTCCACCAGGGCCTGGATCGGCAGCTTCGACCCCTGCGCCTGTTCAATCATGCGGACGATCTGGGACAGCACCGTCTCGCCGCCGACCGCGGTGGCGCGGAAGCGGAGGGCGCCGGTGCCGTTGACGGTGCCGCCGGTCACGCGCCCGCCCGCGGACTTCTCCACCGGCACGGGCTCGCCGGTGATCATTGCCTCGTCCACGAAGGAACGGCCCTCGATGACCTCGCCGTCGGCCGGGACCCGCTCGCCCGGCCGTACCAGCACGATATCGCCGGCGACGAGTTGCGCGGCCACGATCTCGATCTCCTCACCGCGCCGCAGCACGCGCGCCGTCGGCGGCTGCAGGCCCATCAGCCGCCGGATCGCCTCGGAGGTGCGCCCCTTGCTGCGTGCCTCAAGCCAGCGGCCGAGCAGGATCAAGGTCACGATCACCGCCGCGGCCTCATAGAAGACGTGCCTCGCGCCCTCGGGCAGCAGCGCAGGCGCGAAGGTCGCGACGGTCGAATAGGCGAAGGCCGCGCCGGTGCCGAGCGCGACCAGCGAGTTCATGTCCGGCGCAAGGCGCAGCAGTGCCTTCCAGCCCTTGATCTGGATGCGCAGGCCTGGTCCGAACATGACCAGGGCGGCGAGGAGGAACTGGATCCGCCAGCTCAGCGTGAAGCCGATGCTGTCGCGGATGGCGTGATGGATCGCCATCGATAGATGCGCGCCCATCTCCAGCACCATCAGCGGCAAGGTCAGCGCGGCAGCGAGGCAGAGGCGCCGTGCCAGGCCGCGCATCTCCGCCGCGCGAGCCTCTCGCTCGCGGTCGCCTCTGTCGGCTGGGCTCTCCAGGCCAAGGCGTTCGGCGCCATAGCCGGCGGCCTGCACGGCACCGATGAGGCTATCGATGCCGAGCGTCGGCTGGTGCGTCACGCGGGCGCGATGGGTGGCGAGGTTCACCGCCGCATCGATCACACCGGGCATGGCCTTGAGCGCGCGCTCCACGCGCCCGACGCAGGAGGCGCAGGTCATGCCTTCGATCGTGAACTCGGTGACCTCCGTGCCGATGCCGTAGCCCGCGCGACCCACCGCGCCGGCCACGGCCGCGAGGTCGGGCACACCGTCAAAGCTGACCTCGGCGCGCTCCGTCGCCAGGTTCACCGCCGCGCCGGCGACGCCGGGCACGGCCGCGATGGCACGCTCCACCCTGAGCACGCAGGAGGCGCAGGTCATGCCCTCGATGGGCAAGGAGATGGCACTTCCGGAGTTGGGCCGTGAGGAGGCGGGTGGTGCCGGCAACCAGCCGGCAGCGTTGCTGTCGGGAACCATGACGTGCCTTCCTTCAGATTCGCGGCGTGTTGGTGTAGCCGGCAGCCGCGATGGCCGCCGACAGCCGCGCCGGGTCGGCCGTGCTGGCCACCTGCACGCCATGCGAAGCGAGGTCGGCATGAACCTTCGCGGCGGGGTCAACGGACTGCACGGCCTGCGTGACGGTCAGCACGCAATGGCCGCAGGTCATGTCGGGAATGTCGAAGTGCTGCATCGTCGTCTCCTGTCGCAGCGTGGAGGGAGACGCTTCTGTGGTTCCTCCCACGTTGGGAGGGTCAAGCGGTCTTTGTTGCCTGCCTGGAAGCGATCTCGACGGCCCGCCGGATCAGCGTCACGCCCTCGCGCATGCGTTCCGGCGCGGTGCCGGCGAAACCGAGCACCAAGCCACGCTGCGCGGCGCCGAGGAAGGAGCCCGAGAGCGGCGGCGTCTGCAGGCCGATGCGCCGCGCCGCGCCATAGATCGCCACGTCGTCCAGCGCCTGTTCACGAAAGTGCGTGGCGAGGTGAAGGCCGGCCTGCGGCCCCTCGGCCTCCCACGCCAGAAGGTCGGCCGCACCTGCCGCGAGCGCGGCAAGCAGCGCCTCCCGCCTAGCCGCGTAGAGCACGCGCATGCGCCGCAGATGCTGCGCCAGATGTCCTTCCGCGATGAAGGTGGCAAGGATGGCCTGCTCCGGTCCGGCCGATTGCCGGTCGGTCAGCGCGCGTGCCGTTGCGAAGGCCTCGGCTAGCGCGCGAGGCACGACGACGTATCCGAGGCGCAACCCGGGCGCGAGCACCTTGGCGAAGGTTCCGACGTAGATGACGCGGGCCGCACCGGGCCGCGGCAATGCGCGCAGCGGCTGCAGTGGGCGGCCCGCGTAGCGGAAGTCGCCGTCGTAATCGTCTTCCAGGATCCAGGCGCCGGTGCGCTCCGCCCAGTCCAGCAGCGCGAGGCGCCGCCGCAGGCTCATGGTCACGCCGAGCGGATACTGGTGTGAGGGCGTGACCAGCGCGAGCCGGGCATGCGGGGCTACCGCCTCGCCGGCGCCGACATCCAGCCCCTCCGCGTCCACCGGCACCGGCACCAGACGCGCGCCGTTCGCGGCCAGCGCGCTTCGCCCGCTGACATAGGCCGGGTCCTCGACCCAGGCCTGGTCGCCGGGGTCGAGGAGCAGCCGCGCCGCGAGCGCGATCCCCTGCTGCGAGCCCGAGGTGATCAGCACCTCCTCGGCCGTGCAGGCGAGTCCGCGCGCGGCCCCAAGATGCGCGGCGACCGCCTCACGCAGCGGCAGGTGACCCGCCGGCTCCATGTAGCCGAGCAGATCCGCGGTTGGCCGGTCGCGCCAGAGCTGCGCCGAAAGGCGCCCCCATACCTCGGCCGGGAAGGCGTCGAAGGCAGGCAGGCCTGGCGAAAGCAGCCCGGGGCCGCGGCGCGCGGGGGTGATCGGCAGCGCGGCTATCCCGCGCCCTCGGGCCGAGAGGCTGCCGGTCGGCGCCTCGAGCGCCACGACAGCGGCAGGGCGACCGATCTGCAGCAGCGCCTCTGGCAGCAGGGCGGGCACGAACATGCCCGCCCCGGCGCGGCCCTCGGCATAGCCTTCCGCGACCAGGCGCTCATAGGCGAGCACCGCTGTCTGGCGCGACACGCCGGCCTCCGCGGCCAGGGCGCGCGTGGAGGGCAGCTGCGCGCCAGGCTTCAGGCGGCCGTCCAGCACCGCGCCACGGAAATGCGCCGCAAGCTGCTCCTGCAGCGGCGCGCCGCTGTCGTGGTCGGGGGCGAAGGATCCCCAGAGCGGCGGGGCCTGGCGTCTCGGCATGGCGAACTGGACCGATCGGTTTCGCGGAACCGGTCATAGGGCATCGGTCCGCGTCGGCGTAGCGAAACAGCGCGCCAACGCACCGAGGAACCCCGCCATGTATGTCCATCCCGCCTTCCGGACCGCCACCGCCGATGCGCTGGCGATGCTCGGCGCGCGCGGCTTCGGCTTGCTGGTGATCGCCGATCACGCTGGCGTGCCGCACGCCGTGCACATCCCCTTCCTGGCGGAGCAGCGGGACGACGGTTTGCGCATCGAGTTGCATGTCGCGCGCGCGAACCCGATCCACGGGCTGGTCGGCGAGGAGGGCCGGCCCGCGCTGCTCGCGGTGCAGGGGCCCGACAGCTATCTCTCGCCCGACTGGTACGGCGTGCCGAACCAGGTGCCGACCTGGACCTACACCGCCGTTCATCTCGCCGGCATGGCACGTCCGCTGCCCGCGGAGGCGATCCCTGGGCATTTGGAACGCCTCTCCGCTGCCTTCGAGACCCGGCTGGCGCCGAAGGCGCCGTGGCGGATGGCGAAGGTCGAGCCGAACGGTCTGGCGTCGATGATGCGCGCCATCGTCGGCATCGAAGTGTTGGTGCCGGCCGAGGGCATCCAGGCCCAGCGCAAGCTGATCCAGCACAAGGGCGAGACCGAGCATCGCGGGGCCATTGCCGGCCTCTCGGCGCAGTCCGACGCGGGCGCGCACGCCATCGCGGCGCTGATGACCAAGGACCTCGCCGAAAAGACCGCTTGACCCTCCCAGGTTGGGAGACCGGCTGGTCGCGCCATCGATGAACTTCGGAGGAGTCACAGGACATGCCCCGCCTTCTGCCCCTTGCCCTTGCCGCGGCGGTCGCCGCCGGCGGGGCCTTCGCCTGGCATCAGGCTGGCCGCCCCGCGCAGGCCGACATGCCGCCCACCGCGCCGCCGCCCATGCCTGTACCTGTCGCGCCCGTGCTGGTGCGCGAACTCGCCGAGACAGCTGAGTTCACCGGCTTCCTGCATCCCGCGCGCAGCGTCGAGTTGCGCCCGCGCGTCGGCGGCATGATCGAGGCGGTCGAAGTGCCGGAAGGCGGGCTGGTGCACGCCGGGCAGGTACTCTTCCGCCTGGACCAGCGGCTCTATCGCGCAGCGCTCGCCCGCGCCGAGGCGGCGCTGGCCGAGGCACGCGAGCGCCACGCACTTGCCGGCCGCCAGCATGCGCGTACCCGCAGCCTGGCGGGCGAGGGCTATGCCCCGCGCGAGCGGCTCGAACAGCAGGCGGCCGAGCGCGAGGCGCTGGCCGCGCAGGTGCAGGCCGCAGAGGCCGCGGTCGTCAGCGCGCGGCTCGATCTCGACTTCACCGTGATCACCGCGCCGATCGCCGGCCGCATCGGCCGGGCGGTCGTGACCGAAGGCAATCTGGTGGCGGCCGGGGAGACGCTGCTCGCCGGCATCGTGTCGGTGGATCCGATGCATGTGCTGTTCGACGTGGATGAGCCGACCTATCTGCACCTGCTTGGCGCCGCGGCGGAGGCCACCGACGCGCCGATGAAGGTTGAGGTGGCCCTGACCGGCGAGAATGGCTTCCCGCGCCGCGGCCGGCTCGACTTCCTCGACAACCAAGCCGACCGCGCCACCGGCACGGCGCGCCTGCGCGCGGTGCTGCCTAATGCGGACGGCAGGCTTGCGCCTGGCCTCTTCGCGCGCGTGCGCGTGCCCCTGTCGGCGCCACGCCCCACCATGCTGGTGGCGGAGGCCGCGATCGGCGCGGCGCAGGGCGGGCGTTACGTGCTTGTCGCCGCGCCGGAGGGCATCGCCGCCTTCCGCCCGGTCCGCCTCGGGCCCTCTGCGGGAGAGGGCCTGCGCGTCGTGCGCGAGGGCCTCGCGCCGGGCGAGAGCGTAGTGGCGCGCGGCATGGTCCGGCCCGGCACGCGCATCGCGCCGCTGCCCGCCTCTGTGGCCTCCAACTCCGAGGAACCCCGGTCATGAACGCGATACCGCGCTTCTTCGTGGAGCGGCCCATCTTTGCGGTCGTGCTCTCTGTCCTGATGCTGGTCGCCGGTGGCCTCGCGCTGCTGCGCCTGCCGCTGTCCGAATATCCCGCCGTCACACCGCCGACCGTGCAGGTCGTCGCGCAGTTTCCCGGCGCCTCGCCGCGTGAGCTGGCCGAGACCGTCGCCGCGCCGATCGAGCAGGAGGTGAACGGCGTCGAGGGCATGCTCTACATGACCTCGCAGTCGGTAGACGGGCAGGTGACGCTCGCCATCAGCTTCGCGCACGGCACCGACCCCGACCTTGCCCAGATCCGCGTGCAGAACCGCGTCCAACGAGCCCTGCCGCGGCTGCCGGAGGAGGTGCAGCGCCAGGGCGTGGCGGCGCGTAAGGTCTCGCCCGACATGCTGATGGTGGTGCACCTGGTCTCGCCCGACGGTCGCTTCGACGCGCTGCACCTCGCGAATTTCGCGACGCTGCAGGTGCGCGACCGGCTGCAGCGCATCCCGGGCGTGGGCGAGGTGAATGTCTGGGGCGCCGGCGACTACGCGATGCGCATCTGGCTCGACCCGGAGCGGATGGCCGCGCGCGGCCTGACCGCGGCGGAAGTGATGCGCGCGGTGCGCGCGCAGAACCTGCAGGTCGCCGCCGGCGCGGTCGGCCGCCAGCCGGGCGCCGGCATGGCGCCGCAGGTCGCGCTCGATCTCCGCGGCCGCCTGGCGGAACCGGAGGAGTTCGCCGCCATCGTGCTCAGGACCGGCGCGGAGGGCCGCATGGTCCGGCTCGGCGACGTGGCGCGGGTGGAACTGGGCGCGGAGGGCTATGCGCTGCGCTCCCTGCTGGACGGCGAACCGGCCGCCGCGCTGCAGATCATCCAGGCGCCGGAGGCGAACGCCCTCGACGTGGCGGCCGCCGTGCGGCGCACCATGGCGGAGATGAGCGCGGAGTTCCCGCAGGGAATCGAGCAGCGCATCGCCTACGACCCGACGATCTTCGTCCGCGCCTCCATCTCGGCCGTGCTGGTCACGCTGCTGGAAGCGGTGGCACTGGTGGTGCTGGTGGTGGTGCTGTTCCTGCAGGACTGGCGATCCTCGATCATCCCGCTGGTCGCTGTGCCGGTCTCGCTGGTCGGCACGCTCGCGGTGATGCTGGCGCTGGGCTACTCGCTCAACACGCTCTCGCTGTTCGGGCTCGTGCTGGCGATCGGCATCGTCGTGGACGACGCGATCGTGGTGGTGGAGAACGTGGAGCGCCACATGGCCGGCGGCCTCGCGCCCAAGGATGCCGCACGCCGCGCGATGGAGGAGGTGACCGGGCCGATTGTCGCGATCACCTCCGTCCTCGCCGCGGTCTTCGTCCCCGCCTCCTTCCTGTCGGGCCTTCAGGGCGAGTTCTACCGGCAATTCGCGGTGACCATCGCGGTCTCCACCGTACTGTCGGCCGTCAATTCCCTGACACTGAGCCCGGCGCTGGCCGGCGTGCTGCTCAAGCCGCATGCGGGGCCGCGGAGTGGGCTGCTCGGCTGGTTCTTCCGGCAGTTCAACCGCGGCTTCGACGCGACCGCGAGCGCCTATGCCGGCTTCGTCAGGCGGTCCGCGCGCGTGGGCGTGGTGGCGCTCGCGCTCTACGCCGGCGTCCTCGGCCTCGGCTGGCAGGGGTTTCAGCTCGTGCCGACCGGCTTCGTGCCGCAGCAAGACAAGTACTACCTCGTCGGCATCGCGATGCTGCCCGCCGGCACCTCCATCGAGCGGTCGGAGGCGGTGGCGCGGCAGATGTCGCGCATCATGCTCGACGAGCCTGGCGTGGAGAGCGTCGTCGCCTTCCCTGGCCTGTCGATCGACGGCTTTGTCACGCTGCCGAACGCGGCCGTGGTTTTCACCATGCTGGACCCGTTCGAGCAGCGGCGCACACCGGAGCTTTCGGCGGCCGCCATCGCGCAGCGGCTGCAGGCGAAGTTGTTCGGCATCCAGGAGGGGCTGGCGCTGGTCTTCCCGCCGCCACCCGTTCCGGGGCTCGGCGCGGTGGGCGGGTTCAAGCTGCAGGTGCAGGACCGCGTGGGCCTGGGCCTGGAGGCGCTGGCCGAGGCGACGCAGAAGCTGGTCGCAGCGGCGGCAGCGCGCCCGGAACTCGCCGGCGTCATGTCGAGCTTCCACGTCTCCGCCCCGCAGCTTCGGGTGGAGCTGGATCGTGACCGCGCGCTGGCGACAGGCGTCGCGCCGGCCGATGTCGCGCAGGCGCTACAGCTGGCGATGGGGTCGCTCTACGTAAACGACTTCCAACGCCAGGGTCGCACGTATCGCGTGATCGCGCAGGCCGATGCCGCCTTCCGCCTACGGGAGGAGGACCTGGCACGGCTGCGTGTGCGCAGCGCATCCGGCGCCATGGTGCCGCTCGCCTCGCTGGTGACGGTGCAGCCCTCGACCGGGCCGGACCGCGTCGTGCGCCACAACGGCTACGCCTCGGCCGAGGTCGGTGGCGCGCCGGCGCCGGGCTACGGCTCCGGTCAGGCGCAGGCGGCCATGGAGGCGCTAGCGCGCGAGGTGCTGCCACCGGGCATGGCGGTTGAGTGGACGGAACTGGCGCTGCAGGAGCGGTTGGCGGGCAATGCGGCGGCCTATGTCTTCCCCATCGCGGTGCTGCTCGCCTTCCTCATCCTGGCCGCGCAGTATGGCAGCTGGTCGCTGCCGCTGGCGGTGCTGCCCGTCGCGCCGCTCGCGGTGGTCAGCGCGCTGGCAGGCGTGCTGGCGACGGGCGGAGACAGCAACGTGTTCACCCAGATCGCCTGGCTGGTGCTGGTCGGGCTGGCGGCGAAGAACGCGATCCTCGTGGTCGAGTTTGCGCATGAGCGGGAATTGGCCGGCGCCGATCCGCTGGCCGCAGTGATCGAGGCGGTGCGGCTTCGGCTACGGCCCATCCTGATGACCTCGATTGCCTTCGTCGCCGGCGCGGTGCCACTTGCGATCGCGACGGGCGCCGGGGCGGAGATGCGCCGCGCGATGGGCATCGCCGTCGCCTCGGGCATGGCGGGCGTGACGCTGCTTGGGCTGGTGTTCACGCCGGTGTTCTACCTCCTCCTGCGCAGGCTGGCGCAGCGGCGGGACCAGCCACCCGTTGCGCGAATGGCGGAGGCGTGACGATGCGGCCCGGCACGCGCAACGCGGACCTGCTGCTGACCAGCCTGGCTCCGGCGGTCTGGGGCAGCACCTACATCGTCACGACCGAAATGCTCGCCGGCTGGGATCCGCTGGTCGTGGCGCTGTTGCGCGCCTTGCCAGCGGGGCTGCTGCTTCTGGTGCTGGTGCGGCAACTGCCGCAGGGCATCTGGTGGGCGCGCAGCGCGCTGCTGGGCGCGCTGAACTTCTCGGTCTTCTGGGTGCTGCTCTTCGTCTCGGCGTATCGGCTTCCGGGGGGGGTCGCGGCGACCGTGGGCGCGATCCAGCCCTTGATCGTTGTGCTGCTGTCGCGCGCCGTGCTGGGTACACCGATCCGTGCGCTGGCGGTGTTGGCGGCATTCGGTGGCATCGCCGGGGTCGCGATGCTGGTGCTGGCGCCGGGGGCCAGGCTGGATCCGCTCGGCGTCGCTGCCGGGCTGGGAGGCGCTGTCTCGATGGCCTTCGGCACGGTGCTGACGCGGCGCTGGCAGCCGCCGGTGCCGGCGCTGACCTTTACCGCCTGGCAACTCGCGGCCGGTGGCGCACTGCTGCTTCCCGTGGTGCTCTGGCTGCAGCCGCCGCTGCCGGCCGTGAGCGGGTTCAATCTGCTCGGTCTCGCCTGGCTCGGCCTGGTCGGCGCTGCGCTGACCTACATCCTCTGGTTCCGCGGCATCGCACGGCTCGGGCCGAACGCGGCCGCACCGCTCGCGCTGCTGAGCCCCGTGGCCGCGGTGCTGCTCGGCTGGCTGGCGCTGGGACAGATGCTGTCGTCTGTGCAGCTTCTTGGCATGGCAGCCGTGATCGGCAGCATCAGCCTCGGCCAAATCGCCGGGGCGCGGCACGCCCGGGACACTGCCGATCGGCCACAGCGCCGAAGCGTGTCGGACCAGCATCGGTCAGGGTGATCCTGATCGCGACCAGCCCTGCGCGCGGCTTTCGCGGTTGGGCAATACGGTGAAAGAGGTCGTTCCAATGCGAGGCGGACATACTTTGTCATGATCCGGTGCGGTGCCGTCGCACTGCTCACGGCAAGAAGAGGGTTCTGAGGAGCATTCCATGCCCCGTTATCCTGCTTTGCGCCGGCTGCCGGCCTTGCTGCGACTTGCTGCCCTCGTTCCGCTCGCCGTGCTTCTCCTCGTCCGGCCCGCCGCCGCGCATGAAGGGCATGACCACGGCGCCGCGCCCGAGCCGGTGGCGGCCGCTCTCCCGCGCGCCGAGGCCCACAGCGACCTGTTCGAGGTCGTCGCCATCCTGCAACCGGGCGGCGCGCTCACCCTCACCCTCGATCGTTACGCCGACAACAGCCCCCTCGATGGCGCCGTCACCCTGACCCTGGACGGCCAGGAGGTGGCCGCCGAGCGCCAGGGCATCGGGCTCTTCGTGGCGCGGCATCCGCTGCTCGAACGGCCCGGTCGGCTCGATCTGGTCTTCACCGTCACCGTCGGGGAGGACATGGACCTGCTGACCGCGACGCTGGACGTGCCTGCGCCGGCGGTGGCGTCCGGAACCGTGGTCGAAGCCCTCGCCCTGCTCCGGAACAGCGTCGTCCAGATCGGCATCGGGTTGGGCCTGCTCGTGCTCGGCCTTCTGTTGGGGCGGGCCTCCGTCCGCCGCCCCCTGCCGCCGATGGTCGATGAGCCACCAGCCATCCGTCCGGTGGAGGCCCTGCCGTCCGGCAAGCGGCGCGCCGCTGCAGCGCTGATCGTCGCGCTGACCGCCGGCGGACCGGCAGGCGCTCAGCAGGCGCTGGTCACCGGGGAGGCGCCACGCCGCCTGCAGGACGGTGCCATCTTCGTGCCGAAGCCGTCGCAGCGGCTGCTCGGCGTGCGGACCCTGCTGACCGAGCATGGCGAGGCCTCGGCCGCGCTGCGCATGATCGGCACCTTGGTGCCCGACCCGAACGCCTCGGGCCGCGTGCAGCCGAGCCAGAACGGGCGGCTGGAGCCGGGCGATGCCGGCTTTCCCACGCTCGGCCAGCGCGTCGAGCGCGGGCAGGTGCTCGCCTATGTCACGCCTACCTACAGCGCCGCCGAGCGCGGCAGCCTCATCCAGAATGCCGCCGAACTCGACGCGCAGATCACCATCCTGGAGGCACGGGTCCGCCGACTGACCACTCTTCGCGGGACGGTCGCGGAGCGGGAGATCCAGGACGCCCAGGCCGAGCTTGCAGGCGCACGGCAGCGACGCACGGCGATCCAGCCAGCGCTTTCGGGACGCGAGCCCCTTGTCGCGCCCGTCGCGGGCATCGTCTCGACCGTTCGCGGGGCGGTCGGCCAGCTCGTGGACAGCGCCACCACCGTCGTCGAGATCGTCGATCCGAGCCGCCTCTGGGTGGAGGCGCTGGCCTTCGACCGCGCGGCGCTGGAGCGCATCACCGGCGCGAGCGCCACCTTGCCCGATGGTCGCGTCCTCGACCTGGTCTTCATGGGCCGGGGGCTGACCGTCCGGCAGCAGGCGGTGCCGGTGAACTTCCGGGTGAACGACCCGCCACAGGATGCGCCGATCGGCATCTCGGTTCTCGTGACGCTCCGCACGGCCCGTGCCGTGCAGGGCATCGTGCTGCCAGCCGACGCGGTGGTGCGCAGCGCCGAGGGGCCGCCTGTGGTCTTCGAGCACGCGACCGCGGAGCGCTTCGTGCCCCGCCAAGTGCGCGTGCAGCCGCTGGACGGCACGCGCGTGGTGGTGACGGCCGGGCTAGACGCTGGGCAGCGCGTGGTGGTGCAGGGCGCGGCGCTGATCGCCCAGGTGCGCTGAACTATGTTGTTCAACGCCATCGTCAGCTTCTCGTTGCGCAACAGGCTCTTTGTGCTGGTCGCCGCGCTGCTTGTCAGCCTCTACGGCCTCTTCACCCTCTCGCGCATGCCGGTCGATGTCTTCCCGGACCTGAACAAGCCCACCGTCACGCTGATGACCGAGGCCGAGGGCTTCGCGCCGGAGGAGGTCGAGCAGCTCGTCTCCTTTCCCATCGAGACGGCGGTGAACGGCCTGCCCGGCGTGACCCGCGTGCGCTCCGTCTCCTCGGTCGGGCTGTCGATCGTTTTCGTCGAGTTCGACTGGGGCGCCGATATCTGGCGCGCGCGCCAGCAGGTGAGCGAACGCCTCGGCCAGATCCAGGCGCAGCTGCCTCCCCGCGTGCTGCCCGCCATGGCGCCGGTCTCCTCCATCATGGGGGAGATCATGCTGGTGGCGATGACCGCGCCGACGGATGGCTCCGTCGGCCCGATGGAGCTGCGCGACATTGCCGATTGGGTGATGCGCCCGCGGCTGCTGACGATCCCGGGCATATCCCAGGTCATCCCGATCGGCGGGGAGGTGCGGCAGTTCCGCGTCATGCCGGATCTCGACCGGCTGCACGCGCTGGACCTGACGAATGAGCAGCTCATCACCGCGCTGCGCCAGTTCGGCGGTAATGCCGGCGGCGGCTATGTGGACCAGGCGGGGCGCGAGTTCCTGATCCGCAACATCGGCCGCACCACCTCGCTGGAAGACCTGCGAAGCGCCACGGTCGGCTTCCGGGAGGGCCAGCCGATCGCGCTGCGGCAGGTGGCGCGCGTCGAATACGGCCCGCGCTTCAAGCGCGGCGAAGCGGGCGTGGACGGCCAGCCGGCAGTGATCCTTGCGATCGCCAAGCAGCCCGGCGCCGACACGATCCGCCTCACGCGCGCCGTGGAAGCGGCGCTGGCGGAGTTGCAGGCCGGCATGCCGCGCGGCGTGGTGGCTGACCGGATCAAGTTCCGCCAGGCGGACTTCATCGCGCAGTCCATCGCCAACCTGCAGCAGGTGCTGGCCGAGGCCTTCATCGTCGTAGCGATCGTGCTCTTCGCCTTTCTGCTGAACACGCGCAGCACCTTCATCTCGCTCACGGCGATCCCGCTCTCCATCCTGCTGACGGCGATCGTCTTCGCCGCCTTTGGGCTGTCCATCAACACCATGACGCTGGGCGGCCTCGCCATCGCAGTAGGCGAGCTGGTGGATGATGCGGTGGTGGATGTCGAGAACATCCTGCGGCGCCTTAAGGAGAACGCCGCGCGCGCGGTGCCGGAGCCGGTGATGCGGGTGGTGATCGCGGCCAGCGCCGAGGTCCGCTCCGGCATCGTCTACGCTACGCTGATCATCGTGCTGGTCTTCCTGCCGCTCTTCGCACTGACGGGAATCGAGGGTCGGCTCTTCGCGCCGCTCGGCATCGCCTACATCGTCTCGATCCTCTGCTCCCTGCTTGTGGCCGTCACCGTCACGCCGGTTCTGTCCTATTGGCTGCTGCCTGGAATGCGGCGCATGCATGCTGGTGATGGGGCGCTGGTGCGGCGGCTCAAGGTGGGGCAGGACTGGCTGCTGCGCTGGGCTTTCGCGCACCGTTCCATGGTGTTCGGCCTCGCGTTCGGTGGCGTGGCCATCGCCGCCGTCAGCGTTCCTTTCCTGCCTCGCGCCTTCCTGCCGCCCTTCAACGAGGGCACACTCGTCATCAATGTCACCTACCAGCCGGGCATCTCGCTGGCGGAATCGGATGCGCTCGGCCGGATCGCGGAGCGCCTGCTGATGCAGATCCCCGAGGTGAAGGGTGTCGGCCGCCGCACTGGCCGCGCGGAGCTCGATGAGCATGCTGAGGGCGTGCATTCATCGGAGCTTGACCTCGACCTGCGCGAGGGCGGGCGTCCGCGCGCCGAGGTGCTGGCCGATATCCGCGCGCGGCTCGCTTCCCTGCCGGCGGCGGTCAATATCGGCCAGCCCATCAGCCACCGGCTGGACCATATGCTGTCCGGCGTCAGGGCACAGATCGCCCTCAAGATCTTTGGCGACGATCTCGACACGCTGCGCACGCTCGCGGAGACGCTGCGCGGCAGGCTGGCGGAGAACGTGCCAGGCCTGACCGACCTGCAGCTCGAGCGCCAGGTGCGTATCCCGCAGCTGCGGATCGCGGTGGACCATGAGCGCGCCGGGCTCTACGGCGTTTCCGCCGCGGCGCTGACGGAGACGCTGGAGTCCCTGACCGGCGGCACGGTCGTGAGCCAGATCCTGGACGGTGCGCGCCGGTTCGACGTGGTGCTGCGCCTCGCCGACGAGGATCGCACCACCGCGCGCCTTGCCGAGGCACTGGTGCCGACGCCGCATGGCCGCGTGCCGCTCGGACTGCTCGCGCGCGTCGAGGAAGGCGACGGCCCGAACCAGATCCTGCGGGAGGGCGCGCGGCGCCGCATCGTGGTGCTCGCCAACACGACGCCGGATGCCGATATGGCGCAGCTGATCGCGGGCATCCGCGCGGAACTCGGACGTATGCCGATGCCCACGGGTTACACCACCGCGTTGGAAGGCACCTTCCAGGCGCAGGAGGAGGCGATGCGCACCATTGCGGTCCTCGCCCTGATTTCGCTCGGCCTGATCTTCGTCGTGCTCTATTCGCGCTACCGCTCGGCCATGCTGGCGGCGATCATCATGGGCAACGTGCCGCTCGCGCTGATCGGCGCGGTCGCGGCGATCTGGATCGCCGGGCAGCCGCTCTCGGTCGCGACGCTGGTCGGCTTCGTGACGCTCACCGGGATCACGACGCGCAACGGCATCCTGAAGGTCAGCCATTATCTCAATCTGTTGCTGCACGAGGGCGAGCGTTGGGGGCTGGCAGTGGTCCTGCGCGGTTCCGCCGAGCGGCTGACACCGGTGCTGATGACGGCCCTCTCGGCCGGCTTGGCGTTGATCCCACTCGCGATCGGCGCCGATGCGCCAGGCAAGGAGATCCTGCACCCGGTCGCCATCACCATCCTGGGCGGCCTTGTCAGCGCCACGCTTCTCGACACGCTCGTGACGCCGCTCCTGTTCCACCGCTTCGGCCGCCCGGCCCTGGAACGCCTGCGCGCGGAGGCGGAGGTACGGCGTGCTGGCGGGGCGCTCGCCCCCGAGACATTCTGAGCCCGGGAGACTCCGATGCCGACCAGGCGCACCCTGATCATCGTCACACTGCTTGCCCTGCCGACCCTGGCGCACCCGGCCTTTGCGCACGGTCCGTCGCGCGGCCCGAACGGCGGCCAGATGCAGGACATCGGCAGCTACCACGGGGAACTGCTGGCGCAGGACGGGCGGCTGACCTTCTTCCTGTTCGATGCAAATGACCGGCCGCTCTCCGCGAACGGCGCGACGGCGACGGCCATCGTGCTGGCCGGGGGGCGGCAGCAGACACTGACCTTTGCGCCGAGGCCCGATGGTACCGCGCTGGTCGCCAGCGGGGAGTTCCGCGCCGAACCCAGCCTGCGCGTCGTCGTGCAGCTCGTGCCTGCTGCCGGGCAGCCCCGCATCCAGGCGCGCTACGCGCCCGTCGAAGCGGTCAGATGACCGATACGGCGGAACGTCGCCTGCTCGACCCTGAGGCGCACATCCTCGTCGTCGAGGATGATGGCGAGATGCGCAACCTCGTCGCGCGCCTGCTGCGAGAATCGGCGTTTCGCGTCTCCGCAGCTCGCGACGGGCGCGAGATGTGGGAGTTGTTGGACAGCCCGGCCAGCCAGCCGGACCTCATCCTGCTTGACGTGATGCTGCCGGGCGCCTCCGGTCTCGACCTGCTCCGCCGCCTGCGGGAGCGGTCGCGCGTTCCAGTACTGATGTTGACCGCGCGGGGGGAAGAGATGGACCGCGTGCTGGGTCTCGAGCTCGGCGCCGACGACTATGTGGCGAAGCCTTTTGCGCCGCGCGAACTGGTCGCCCGCGTCCGCGCGCTGCTGCGCCGCGCCGCGCCAGCCGAGGCACAGCCCGACCCGCGGTCGCGACGGCTCGCGTTTGCCGGCTGGGTGCTGGACACCGCGCGGCGGGAACTCACCTCGCCCGAGGGTGTCGCGGTCGATCTCTCCGGGGCCGAGTACGACCTGCTGATGGCTTTCCTGGCGCATCCGCAGCGGGTCCTGTCCCGCGATCAGCTTCTGGAGGTCGCGAAGCGGCGCGTCGGCACGGACCCCTTCGACCGGACCGTGGATGTCCAGGTCAGCCGCCTGCGCCGCAAGATCGAGCCGGAGGACGACAGCCCCTCACTCATCAAGACTGTACGCGGGGCAGGCTATGTGCTTGTGGCGGATGTGACCCGAGCATGAGGTCACTCTGGCCTGCCAGCCTGGCCGGACGCATCACGCTTCTGCTGCTCGGCGGGCTGATGCTGCTGCACGTCGGCAGCATGTGGGTGCACGAACGCGCGCTGCGCGGATCCGAACACGGCGCAAGGCTGGAGCGCATGGCCGACCAGCTCGCGGCGGCGCGCGCGGCGGTCGCGCCGCTGCCCGAGGCGGCGCGCGATGCGGCGGCGCATGCGATCTCGCGACCGGGCCTCGAGATCCATTGGGATCGCGTGGCGCCGCTGCCCGCTACAGCACCGCCCGAGCCCCTCGCAGAGGCCGCAGCACGGCTCGGCCCCGGCGCGCGGATCGGCTGGGATCCGAAGGCTGAGCCGGGCCACCGCGTGCTCGGTGCGCTGCCGGCCGAGGACGGCGGCTGGATCGTCTTCTCGGCGCCCTGGCTCGCCGCCGGCGGAGGAGCGCTCGACCACGGCGCGATTTCGTCGATGGTCGCGATGGCGCTCGGGATCGCCTTGGTATCGATCCTGGTGGTACGCTGGATCACCGGTCCGCTGCGGCGTCTTGCGAGCGCCGCGGACCGCATCGGCCGCGACCCCAGCCCTCGGCCGGTTGCGATGGAAGGGCCAGAGGAGGTGCGCCATGCGGCCGCGGCGTTCAACGCCATGCAGGACCGCATCGCGCGATTGCTGGAGGACCGAACGGAAGCCCTGGCGGCGATGAGCCACGACCTGCGCACGCCTCTGTCCAGGCTACAGCTGCGCGTTGGGTTCCTGCCGGAGGGTGAGGATCGCGCGCGCCTGGAAGCCGACATCGCCGAAATGGAATCGATGATCGCCCGCACCCTCGATTACATCCGCGAGGGCCGAGACGCCGAGCCGGTGCGGCCCGCGGACCTGGCGGCGATCCTGCAGACCCTCGCCTCGGACGCCGCCGACCAGGGGCACGACGTGGTCTATGAGGGGCCAGGGCGCGCTGTGCTGCCGTTGCGGCGCATCGCCGCGAAGCGCGCGCTGTCGAACCTCGTCGACAACGCGCTGCGCCATGGCTGTTCCCCGGTGCGCCTGCGCATCCGCGACGAGGGACCGATGCTCGCCGTCGAGGTGGCGGACGCCGGGGTCGGGATCGCCGAGGCAGACCGCGCCCGTGCCGTGGCGCCCTTCGTGCAGCTTGACCCGGCGCGCAGCGGCTCGGGGGTTGGCCTCGGCCTCGCGATCGCTCAGCGCTTCGCGCAGGCGAGCAACGGCAGCCTGGAACTCGGTGAGTCCCGCGAGGGAGGGCTGCTGGCCAGACTCCTTCTGCCGCGGCAGGCGGGCTGAACGCCGCACTGCGGTGACATACTTTGTCATGCCACAGAGAGGCTCCGCAGCGCCCCCGCGCGCATGTTGATGGGGTGGAGAACACGGAGCTCACCCCATGCGTCGCATGCTTCTGACGGCAACCGCTGCCATCGCGCTGCTTGGCGCTGGGGCCTTGGTGCTGGCTCAGGCCCAGCCGCAGCACGGCCCCGGGCGCGGAATGCCGATGATGCAGGGCCAGGGTATGCCCCAGGCGATGCCGATGATGCAGGGCGATGGGCACGCTGGTCATGCCGCGGCGCCGACACCGGCCAATGCAAGCCCGGCAACGCGTGCCTTCATCGCGGCGAACGAGAAAATGCACCGCGACATGGCGATCAGCTTCTCGGGGAATGCTGACCGCGACTTCGTCGCCGGCATGATTCCGCACCACCAGGGTGCGATAGACATGGCGCGGATCGCGCTGGAGTACGGCAGCGATCCGGAAGTGCGGACGATCGCGGAGGCCGTCATCCGTGAGCAGGAGCGCGAGATCGCGCAGATGCGCGCGATCCTCGCCCGGCTGCCCGCACGATGATGCGCCGCGACCTCCTCGCCACCACTCTTCTGACTGCGGCGGGGCCTGCCCTGGCGCAACGCGGCGAGCGGGTCGAGGTCTGGCTCGATCCGAACTGCGGCTGCGGTCCCCCCTGGATCGCGCATCTGCGGGCGGCGGGCTTCGCCGCCGAGGATCGCGTCGTCGCCTTTGTGGCGACGTTCCGCAGGATGCTGGGTCCTCCGGCCGACCTGCTTTCCTGCCACGCAGCGCGTGTCGCCAGCCTCGGCCTGGAGGGGCACGCGCCCGCGCAGGCGAACCGCCGCCTGCTCGCGGACCGACCGGCCGGCATCGTCGGCCTCGCGGTATCGGCAATGCCCTTGGGCTCACCCGGGATGGAAGTGCCCGGCCGCCAACCCGACATCTACGACGCGATCGCCTGGCGCACCGACGGCACGCACGAACCCTTCATGCGCTTTGTCGGTGCTCAGCCCGCCTGACAACGAAGAAGGAGAAGGTCATGAGGAAGCTCAGCACGTTCACGGCGGCTGGGATCCTTGCGGTCACCCTGGCCGGAATCGCGCTGGCCCAGGCGCCAGCTCCGGGTGGGGCGGCGCCCGATCTCCACCATCCGGGCACCCCGGCCGGTTCGCCGCCGCCAGCGCCGCCGGCCGCGCAACGATCCACGCCAACGCCAGGCATGCCAGCGCCAGGCGGTGGGATGATGGGTGGCGATATGGGTCGCATGATGCAGCAGATGATGCAGGGCCGCATGGCTGCGTCAGCGATGCAGCCCTTCCGCCGGATCGAGGGGCAGCTGGCCTACTTCCGTGCCGAACTGCGGATCACCGACGCCCAGGCGCAGCCATGGAACGCTTTTGCCGATGCCATCCGTGCTCAGGCTGAACGGCTCCGCCAAGCCACGCAGCAGGCGATGGCCGGCGCCGCCGAGCCCGGACCGGCACCGCAGCAGATGGAGCGTCGCATCGCCCTCCTCTCCGCCCATCTTGAGGCGATGCGCGCGGTCGCAGCCGCCGCGACGCCCCTCTACGCGGCGTTGTCGGAAGAGCAGCGGCGCACGGCCGACGAGTTGATGTCCGAACACTTCCGCGGCATGCGGATGGGTATGCGGATGCTGTGACGTGGCGCGGACGCGGCCTGTCAGCACGGAGAGCGCGCCATCCTGGTGGCGCACGCGCACCGGCGTCGCCGCGATCGGCTTCGCGATGGTCGGAACCTTCTATGTGCTGCGGGAGCACTGGGGCCACTCGCTCGGCGCGCTGCCCTATCTGCTGATCCTCGCTTGCCCGCTGATGCACCTGTTCATGCATCACGGACATCGCCACCCGGGCGGCGGGTCGGATACGGCGCCCGACACGCAGCCTAAGGGCTGAAGCCATGGCCGTAGCGGCGCATCCTGGCGGCGCCGCGCTGGCGATGGCGGGGCGCTACCTCGCGCTGCTGCTTGTCGCGAACCTGATCTGGGAGGTCGCGCAGCTGCCGCTCTACTCGCTGTGGACGGAGCGCAGCCCGGGCGAGATCGCCCAGGCTGTCGTGCACTGCACCCTGGGCGATGGGATGATCGGCGCCGTCTCGTTGGGCGCCGCATGGCTGATGACGGTGGGGCGCGGCTGGCCGGAGAAGAGTTTCGGCCAGGTCGCGATCGTAACCACGATCTTCGGCGTCGGGGCGACCATTGTACTCGAATGGCTGAACGTCGAGGTCTGGCGGACTTGGTCCTACGCCGCCGGCATGCCGCGCCTGCCGCCGCTCGGCACCGGGCTCACGCCCGTGCTCCAGTGGCTTCTGCTGCCGACCCTGTGTCTCGTCGCCGCGCGCCGTCTGGCGCCGGCGCGCTGACAGACCCATCGGAGCCTCGCCATGAACGGACAGCACGGTCGCCACCGGCACAGCGATCACGGCCACACCGGCCAAGCCGACACCGGCGCGACGGTGAAGGACCCGGTCTGCGGGATGATGTTGAATCCTGCGACGACGGCGCACCATGCGGATCACCTCGGTACGACCTACCATTTCTGCTCGGCCGGCTGCCGGACGAAGTTCACGGCTGACCCGGCGAAGTACATCGCGCCGAAGCGCGCGCTGCGCGCCGGGCCGGTGGCTCCGGGCACGATCTACACCTGCCCGATGCACCCGCAGATCCGCCAGAGCGGTCCTGGCAGCTGCCCGATCTGCGGCATGGCCCTCGAACCGGAGATGGCGACGGTCGACGCCGGCCCCAATCCAGAGCTGCTGGACTTCACGCGCCGATTCTGGATCGGGCTTGTCCTCACCCTGCCGGTCGTCGTCCTGGAGATGGGCGGGCACCTCACAGGCATGATGCACCTGGTCGGCGGGCCCCAGGTGGGCAACTGGCTTCAGCTCGCGCTTGGAACGCCGGTGGTACTGTGGGCGGGCTGGCCCTTCTTCGCGCGCGGCTGGCAAAGCCTCGTGAACCGCAGCCTCAACATGTTCACGCTGATTGCGCTCGGCACCGGCGTGGCCTGGCTGTTCAGTGTGATGGCGACCTTAGCTCCCTGGATTTTTCCGGACGCCTTCCGGGCAGCGGATGGTTCGGTGGCGGTCTACTTCGAGGCGGCCTCCGTTATCGTCGTCCTGGTGCTGCTCGGCCAGGTGCTGGAGTTGCGGGCGCGCGAGCAGACCGGCGGTGCAATCCGCGCGCTGCTCGACCTCGCGCCGGCGATGGCGCGCCGCGTGCGCGACGACGGTTCGGAGGAGGAGGTACCGCTCGCCGCCATCCATGTCGGCGACCGCCTGCGCGTGCGACCCGGCGACAAGGTGCCGTTGGACGGCGCGGTACTCGAAGGCCGATCCAACGTCGATGAGAGCATGGTGACGGGGGAATCGGTTCCCGTGACCAAGGCCGCCGGCGATCAGGTCGTCGGCGGCACGTTGAACGGCCAGGGCAGCTTCGTCATGCGTGCCGATCGCATCGGCCAGGACACCGTGCTTGCGCAGATCGTCCGCATGGTGGCGGGTGCGCAGCGGTCCCGTGCGCCGATCCAGCGCCTTGCCGACCAGGTGAGCGGCTGGTTCGTGCCGGCCGTCGTGGTGATCGCCGTGCTCGCCTTCATCGCCTGGTCGATGTGGGGCCCCGAGCCGCGCCTCGCCTTCGCGCTGGTCGCGGCGGTCACGGTGCTGATCATCGCCTGCCCCTGCGCGCTTGGGCTCGCGACACCGATGAGCATCATGGTGGGCGTCGGGCGCGGCGCGCAGGCCGGCGTGCTGATCAAGAACGCCGAGGCGCTGGAGCGGCTGGAGCGGATCGACACCCTGGTCGTCGACAAGACCGGCACGCTCACGCGCGGGCGGCCCGAGGTCGTTGCAGTGGTGCCGGCGGAGGGGCTGGCGGAGGATACGTTGCTGCGCCTGGCGGCCGGGCTGGAGCGGCCGAGCCAGCATCCCCTGGCGGAGGCCGTGGTGCGCGCCGCCGCGGCGCGCGGACTGGCGATACCTCCGGTGGAGGGGTTCGACGCGCCGATCGGCCGAGGCGTGACGGGCATCGTCGAGGGTCGCAGGGCCGCGGTCGGCAATGCGCGGCTGATGGCCGAGCTCGGCGTGGATACCGGCCCGCTCGCCGCCGAGGCTGAGCGGCTGCGCCGCGACGGCGCCACGGTATTCTTCGTGGCGGCGGATGGCCGCCCGGCCGGCCTCGTCGCGGTGGCGGATCCAGTGAAGGAGACGACGGCGGCCGCGCTCGCCGGCCTGCAGGCGGAGGGTATCCGGGTCGTGATGCTCACCGGGGACAACCGAACAACGGCGGAGGCGGTGGCACGCCACCTCGGCATCATCGAGGTCGAGGCCGAGGTGCTGCCCGAGGACAAGCAGCGTATCGTGGAGCGCCTGAAGGTCGAGGGCCGACACGTGGCGATGGCGGGTGACGGCGTGAACGACGCCCCGGCCTTGGCCGCGGCGGAGGTTGGGATCGCGATGGGTACCGGCACCGACGTGGCGATCGAGAGCGCCGGCGTGACGCTGATCGGCGGCGATCTGACCGGCATCCTGCGGGCGCGGCGTCTGTCGCGCTCCGTGATGGGCAACATCCGGCAGAACCTGTTCTTCGCCTTTGCCTACAATGCTGCGGGCATACCGATCGCAGCGGGCATGCTGTACCCGTTCTTCGGGATACTCCTCTCCCCGCTGATCGCTGCGGCCGCGATGACGCTGTCCTCTGTGAGCGTGGTCGGCAACGCCCTGCGGCTGCGGGCGGCACGCGTGGAATGAGGGCGTGGGGAATCCTTCTCTGTTGCGCAACCCAGATGCTGGCTGGGTCGTCCTTCGGCTCCTGGCCTCGCCCCGCCTCGACCGCAGGCCCGGAACGGCTAGACTCGCCCTGCATGACAGGAGGGCCGACATGCTGACGCTCTGGGGCCGGACGAACTCGCCGAACGTGCAGAAGGTGCTCTGGCTGCTGGAGGAACTGGCCCTGCCGTATCGTCGCATCGACGCCGGCTTGCAGTTCGGCCGCGTCAACGATCCCGATTTCCGTGCGCTCAATCCGAACGGCAAGATCCCGGTGCTGGAGGATGGTCCCGTCGTCCTGTGGGAGACCAACTCCATCCTCCGCTACCTTGTCATGCAGCATGGCGGACCGATGGGCGCCGAGCTTTATCCGCAGGCGCCCGCTGCCCGGGCCAGCGTGGACCGCTGGCTGGACTGGCAGCTGTCCACGCTAAGCCCCGCGGAGCGGGTGATGTTCTGGGGGTTGGTGCGTACGCCGCCGGCCGAGCGCGACTGGGCGGCGATTGATGCCTCGGTCGCTGCCTCGGCGACCTGTTGGCGAATTGTGGAGGCGCGGCTCGCGGCGGCGGGGCCTTTCGTGGAAGGGCCGCGGATGACCCTGGCCGACATCGTGCTCGGTACGCTGGTGCATCGCTGGTTCGCGGTCGAGGTCGAGGGGCGGCCCGACTTTCCGGCGTTGCGGCGCTGGTACGATGCTCTGCACGCGCGCCACGGCTTCCGCCGGTGGGTCGGCATCCCGCTCACCTGAGCGGCAGCGAGGCGTGGTGTGACGCCGGGCCACCGCGCCACGGCAGCGCCCGGTCGGCGGAAACGCTTCGCCGTTCCGCCGAACGGGCATAAGCTGCTCTGGAACATGTGTTTTCTGGAGCACGACCTTTCGATTCGGATAACTCCATCCGACCGGAACGTGCTCAAGGCGCCCGCAGGGGAGGACGCTGCCGATGCTCGCGCCACTGGGCAACCCGGTTTATCGGCGCCTCTTTGCGGCGCAGGTGCTGTCGCTGCTCGGGACCGGGCTGGCGACCGTTGCGCTCGGGCTGCTCGCCTTCGAGTTGGCTGGCGCGGATGCCGGTGTGGTTCTCGGCACCGCGCTCGCCATCAAGATGATCTGCTATGTCGGCGTGGCGCCTGTCGCGACCGCCTTCGCCCATCTGGTGCCGCGGCGGCGCCTGCTCGTGCTGCTCGACCTGTTGCGGGCGGCGGTGGTGTTGCTGCTGCCCTTCGTTAGCGAGATCTGGCAGGTCTATCTGTTGATCGCCCTGCTGCAGACCGGCTCCGCCGCCTTCACGCCGAGCTTCCAGGCGACCATTCCCGACGTGCTGCCAGACGAGGCAGACTACACGAGGGCCCTGTCGCTGGCCCGGCTGGCCTACGACCTCGAGAGCCTGGCGAGCCCGATGCTCGCCGCCGCGCTGCTCGGCGTCATGGGCTTCTCCTGGCTTTTCGCCGGCACCGCGCTCGGCTTCCTCGCCTCGGCCGCGCTGGTGGCCTCCGTGGTGCTGCCCTCGCCGAAGCCAAGCGGGGCGGAGGGCGCCTGGGCGCGCACCACGCGCGGCCTCCGCATCTACCTGGCGACGCCGCGGCTGCGCGGACTGCTGGCGCTGAACCTGGCGGTCGCTGCAGCCGGTGCGATGGTGATCGTGAATACGGTGGTGATCGTGCGCGGCGGCCTCGGTCTCGACGACCGCGCACTCGCGCTGACGCTCGCCGCCTATGGTGCAGGCTCGATGCTCGCGGCGCTCACGATCCCGCGCCTGCTTGAGCGACTGCCGGATCGCGCGGCGATGCTGGCCGGCGCCGCCATCCTGGCGCTCGGTATGGTCGCGGGACTGCTGGTGCGGGAGTGGGGGCAGGTGCTTGCGCTGTGGGCCTTCCTCGGCCTCGGCAACGGGCTGGTGCTGACGCCGACGGGGCGGCTGCTGCGTCGCTCGGCCGGGGCCGGCGACCGCCCCGCGCTCTTCGCCGCACAATTCGCGCTGAGCCATGCCTGCTGGCTGCTGACCTATCCCCTGGCAGGCTGGCTCGGCGCCGCCGGCGGGATCGCGGCGACCTTCGCAGTGATGGCCGCGCTCGCCGGCCTTGGCCTTGCCGCCGCCCTCGCGCTGTGGCCGCGGGACGATCCCGAGGAGGTGGAGCACGAGCATCACGGCCTGCCGGCCGGCCATCCGCACCTGGCCGCCGGTGCGGTCGCGCTCGGCGGCGGGCGTTGGCGGCACCGACACGCCTATGTCATCGACCGGGAGCATCCGCGTTGGCCGAACCCGGCGCACTGATCCGCCGCGTCGAGGTGCGCGTGCGGGGCGTGGTACAGGGCGTCGGCTTCCGGCCGGCCGTCTGGCAGGCCGCGACGGCGCTCGGCCTGGATGGCGACGTCCGCAATGACGGCGAGGGCGTGCTGATCCGTGCGGCCGGCGCGCCCGCAGCGGTGGAGGCTCTGCTGGCTCGGCTGCGCGACGCGCCACCATCCCTCTCCGACATCGTTGGGATCGAGGTCGCCGATACCGACGCGATGCTACCGCGCGGCTTCGCGATCCTTGAGAGCGATGTCGGCACCGCGCGCACCGCCGTCGCGCCCGATGCTGCGACCTGCGCGGACTGCGCGGCCGAGATCGCCGACCCCGCGGCGCGGCGCTTCCGCTATCCCTTCGCGACCTGCACGCGCTGCGGACCGCGCTTCACCATCGTCGAAGCGCTGCCCTTCGACCGCGCCCGCACGACGATGGCGGGCTTCCCGCTCTGCGCGGATTGTGCGGCGGAATACGCCAAGCCAAGCGACCGCCGCTTCCACGCCGAGGCGGTCGCCTGCCCGGCCTGCGGGCCGCGCCTGGCTTTCGACGCGCAGCGGGGGGAGGCAGCGCTGCAGGCGGCCATCGCGCTGCTGCGGCGGGGCGGGATCCTCGCTGTGAAGGGGCTCGGCGGCTACCAGCTTGCCTGTGATGCGACGGATGCGGAGGCCGTCGCCCGCCTGCGTGGGCGCAAGCGGCGCGAGACCAAGCCTTTCGCGCTGATGGCGCGCGATCTCGACGCCGTGCGGCGGCTCTGCCTCGCGTCGGAGCAGGAGGCGGCACTGCTCGCCTCGGCCCCGGCCCCGATCGTGCTGCTGCGCAGGCGACACGATGCGTCGCTGCCGGAGGCTGTCGCGCCAGGCCTCGACACGCTTGGCGTCATGCTGCCCACCACGCCGCTGCATAGGCTGCTGCTGGAGGGATTCGACGTGCCGCTGGTGATGACCAGCGGCAACCTCTCCGACGCGCCGCCGGAGACTGATGACGCGCAGGCCCGGGAGCGGCTCGGCACCGTCGCCGACGGTTTCCTCTCCCATGACCGGCCGATCGCGATGCGAGTGGATGATTCGGTGGCGCGCGTGCTGGACGGCAGGCCGCGTCTGCTGCGGCGCGCGCGCGGCTATGCGCCCGCCCCGGTCACGCTCCGCGGCTTCGATGCCCCGCCCGTGGTCGCGCTCGGCGGCCAGCAGAAGGCGGCCTTGTGCCTGCTGCGCGGCGCGGAGGCGATCCTTTCGCACCACATCGGCGAGCTGGACGAGGCGACGGCCGCCGAGGATTTCGAACGGGCGATCGCCCATTACGCCGCGCTGTTCCGGCACCAGCCGGCGCATGTCGCGGTGGACCTGCATCCGGGCTACCGCTCGGCGGCGCTCGGCCGCGCGCTGGCGGAACGGCACGGCGCGACGCTGCACGCCGTGCAGCACCACCACGCCCACATCGCGGCCTGCCTGGCTGAGAACGGCGTGCTGCCCGGGGCGCCGCCGGTGCTGGGCGTCGCGCTCGACGGGCTCGGCTACGGCGCGGACGGATCGCTCTGGGGCAACGAGCTGCTGCTCTGCGACTACCGCGACGCTCGGCGGGTCGGCACGCTGCGCGCCGCCGCGCTGCCGGGCGGCGATGCCGCGTCGCGGGAGCCATGGCGCAACCTCTTCGCGCAGCTCGAGCTCGCCTTCGGCTGGTCCGGGCTTCTGACGCACCATGACGGCCTTCCCATCGTTGCGCGTCTGGCCGCCAAGCCGGTTGCCAGCCTTGCGGCCATGATCCGGCAGGGCGTCAACGCGCCGCCGGCGTCCTCCTGTGGCCGGCTGTTCGATGCAGTCGCGGCGGCGCTCGGCCTCGGCTTCGACCGTGTTGGCCATGAGGGCGAGGCGGCGGCCCGGCTGGAGGCGCTGGCGCGCGATACCGACGATCGCGTCGTCTATCCCATCGGCATGCGGCATGATGGCGTGCCGGCGCTCGATCCGGCGCCGATGTGGGCGGCGCTGCTGGACGACCTCGCCCGTGGCGTGACACCCTCGGCCATCGCATCGCGGTTCCATCGCGGTCTCGCGCTTGCTATCGTCGAGCTCGGCGCCGCTGTCGCGCCGGAAGCTGATGTCGTGGCGCTCTCTGGCGGGTGCCTGCAGAACCCGCTGCTGCACCGCCTGCTGGTGGACGGCTTCGCGGCGCAGGGGCGGCAGGTGCTGACGCAGGCGCGGGTGCCGGCGAATGACGGCGGGCTGGCGCTGGGCCAGGCGGCGATCGTCGCGGCCCGTCTGATGGGGTGAGGGAACGGCGATGTGCCTCGGCGTGCCGGGACGGATCGTGGAGATCGTCGATGCGGCGAATGCGATCGCCATTGCCGACGTCGCTGGCGTACGCCGCAAGGTCGGCCTCACCTGCATCCTCGAGGACGGCGCGACGCCCGAATCCTGCATCGGCGATTGGGTACTGATCCATGTCGGCTTCGCGATGAGCCGCATCGACGAGGCGGAGGCGAAGGCGACGCTTGCCATGCTCGCCGCGCTCGGCGAGGAGGACGAACTCGCGGCCTGGGCGCCGCCGCGATGAGGTTCGTGGACGAGTTCCGCGACCCCGCGCTGGCGAAGACGCTTCTGAGGGAGATCGAGGCCCTGGCGGCCGAGGTCTCAGCCGTGCGCGGGCGGCCGATCGCGATCATGGAGATCTGCGGCGGCCATACCCATGCGATCTTCCGCTTCGGGATCGAGGGCATGCTGCCGCCCTCCATCGAGCTGATCCACGGGCCGGGCTGCCCGGTCTGCGTGCTGCCGATGGGCCGCGTGGACGACTGCATCGCGCTGGCCGAGATGCCGGGCGTGACGCTTGCCACCTTCGGCGATGCCCTGCGCGTGCCAGGCGCGCGCGGCAGCCTGATGGAGGCGAAGGCGCGCGGGCTCGACGTGCGCACCGTCTATTCGCCGATGGACGCGCTGGCCATTGCGCGCGCGGAGCCGGAGCGGACCGTGGTCTTCTTCGGCCTCGGCTTCGAGACGACGATGCCTTCCACCGCGCTGACCGTGCTGCAGGCCGAACGCGAGGACATCCGAAACTTCTCGCTGTTCTGCAACCACATCACCATCATCCCGACGATCCAGGCGCTGCTCGACGAGCCGGACCTGCGCATCGACGGCTTCCTCGGCCCCGGCCATGTCAGCATGGTGATCGGGACGGAGCCCTACCGCTTCGTGGCCGAGCGCTACGCGAGGCCGCTGGTCGTCTCCGGCTTCGAGCCGCTGGACGTTCTGCAGTCGCTCTGGATGGTATTGAAGCAGATGCGCGACGGCCGCGCAGAGGTCGAGAACCAGTATGCGCGCGTGGCGCGCGACGCCGGCAGTCGCGTCGCACAGGACGCCGTGGCCCGCGTCTTCGAGCTGCGCGAGTTCTTCGAATGGCGCGGCCTTGGCACCATCCCCCATTCCGGCGTGCGGCTGCGCGAGGCGTATGCGGCCTGGGACGCGGAACGACGCTTCCTGCTGCCCAACCTCCGCGTTGCCGATCCCGAGGCCTGCCAGTGCGGCGACGTGCTGACGGGCCGCATCCGCCCGCGCGACTGCCGGGTCTTCGGTAAGGCCTGCACGCCGGCGACGCCGCTCGGCGCGCTGATGGTGTCCTCCGAAGGCGCATGCGCGGCCTATCACCGCTACGGCGCGCTCGCGCGCGAGCCGGCTTGAGCAGGACGATTACGCTCGCGCATGGCAGCGGCGGCGCCGCGATGAAGGCGCTGGTCGAGGACGTCTTCGTCGGTGCCTTCGGCGAGGTGGCGCGCGAGGATGCGGCGACGACGCGGCTGGCGGAACTCGCGGCGCATGGCGAGACGCTGGCCTTCACCACCGATTCCTTCGTCGTCACGCCGCTGGTCTTCCCGGGCGGCGACATCGGGAAGCTCGCGGTCTGCGGCACGGTCAACGATCTCGCCACCGCCGGCGCGGTGCCGCTGCAACTCTCCTGTTCCGTCATCCTGGAGGAGGGGCTGGAGATCGCGCTGCTGCGCGACATCGTGCGTTCCATGGCGGAAACGGCGCGCCAGGCCGGCGTGCGCATCGTCACCGGCGACACCAAGGTCGTGCCGCACGGCGCCTGCGACCGGCTCTTCGTCAATACGGCCGGGATCGGCGTGGTGCGGCGCGGTGTCGCACCCTCGTCCGCCGCCTGCAGACCGGGCGATGTGGTGCTGGTCAGCGGGCCGCTCGGCGACCATGGCGCGGCGATCCTTGCGGCCCGCGGCGACCTCGCGCTGGAGACGACAGTCGAGAGCGACTGCGCGCCGCTGCACCGCCTTGTCGGACGATTGCTGGACGCCGTTCCGGGCACGTGCTTCTTGCGCGACGCCACGCGCGGCGGGCTCGCCACCGTGCTGAACGAGGCGGCCGCGGCGTCGAAGGTCGGGATCGAGCTGAGCGAGACGGCGGTCCCGGTGCGCGATGCCGTGCGCGGCCTCTGCGAGATCCTGGGCCTCGACCCGCTCTACCTCGCGAATGAGGGCCGGATGGTGGCGGTGGTGCCGGGCGATGCAGCGGAGGCGGCGCTCGCCGCGCTCCGTGCCGATCCGCTGGGGCGCGAGGCCGCGCTGATCGGGCGCTGCGTCGCCGACCGGCCGGGACGCGTTGTGATGGACACCGCCTTCGGCGGGCGCCGCATCGTGGACATGCTCACGGGCGAGCAGCTGCCGCGGATCTGCTGAGCAGGTCGAGGGCGAGTTCCACCGCCGGCCCGATCGCCTGCTCGACGGACGCATGGAGGCCGATGCCGTAGCCTTCGGCATCGTTCGGCTGGCAGGCGACGATGCGCACCAGGCCAGGCAGCGCGCCGATCTCGCGCGCGAGCGTCAGGGCGCGCACCGGTGTGGCGTAGTGCATGTCGCAGAAGAAGTCGCGGCGTTCGGTGTCGCTCATCGCTGCCGTATCGGGCAGCACAGGCTCCAGCAGCGCGACCTCGCCCGGCGCGCGGCCGCGGTCCACCGCGTCGAACAGCACCAGCGCGTCGTAGCCACGCATCAGTTCCTGCACCATGTGGATGCCGCCGATGCCGGTCTCCATGACCACTGCATCCGCCGGGCAACGGGGATCCTCGCGCAGGCGGCGCGCGGCCAGTACGCCGAAGCCGTCATCGCCGCGCAGCGGATTGCCGACGCCGGCGACCAGCGCGCGCATCTCAGAAGGCCGGTCGCTGCGGATCGAAGGGCATACCGAAGCCGACCAGCACGCGGCCACCGGAATCGAGGCGCACTGGATGGCATTCCAGCTTCGCCCCGCCGCCGAGCCGCGAGCCGTCGCGCAGGTCGTAGACGCAGCCGGGCCCGAGCGGGCATATCCAGGACAGGCCGCGCAGCGTGCCGCCCATCATCAGCCCGCCATGCCGCGGGCAGGCTGCATCGAGCGCGCGGAACTCGCCGCCAGCCTGCGCCAGCAGGATCGTGCCTTCCTCCATCCGGCAGAGCAGGGCCTCGCCCTCGGCCGGCGGCTGCAGGACCGGGGCCGGCGACCAGTGCGGCAGATCGCCCTCGCGCAGCGCCGGCGCTTCCTTCTCGCCGATGAAGTCCCAGACCTTGGCGCAGCCCGGCTGCTCCGGCGGCAGCAGGTCGTACATGCCGAACAGGGTCCGGATGGCGGGGTCTGTGACGACCTGCTCCACCACGCCCTCCTTGAAGAGGCGCACCAGGCGATGCAGCGACTCGCGATGCACCGCATCGATGCCCTGCAGCAGCGCGAGCACCTGAGCGTGCTGCGCCGGGTCGAGCGCGGTCTCCAGCTCCGCCAGCCTGCCGTTCACCTCGTCGAGCAGCCGAAGCCACTCCTCGTTGGTGCGGTAGCCGACTAGGGCCTGCGGGTCAGTCGTGATCGCACACCTCGTCGCCCTCGCAGCAGCCGGCGGTGCATTCGCCATGCGTGCCGGTCTGGAACTCGGTGAAGGTCTCGACGAAGAGCCGCCCGGCGCCGCGCTTCCCGCCGGCGGTGAAGGCGTAGGTGCCGAAGGATTTCTCCATCGTGCCGTCGGCGGCCAGCGCCTCGAAGATGTCGGCAACCAGCGCGCGGTCGAGATTGAGGAAGGGCATCACCGCGGCCGGCGAGAAGCGCTCGCCGAAGCCTTCGCCCTGATACCAGTAGCAGATCTGCATGATCTCCTCGCGCGCCTGCAGGCGGTCGAGGGCGGAGGGGGCTTCGGCGGTGTGGCTCACGGGCGGCCTCTGGGCGCGGCGAGGGCGGCATTCTGCGTGAAGGCTGTCAGCGGCACCAGCGTCGATGCGGCCTTCGACGGAGCCGCGGCGCCGCACAGGACGCCGACGGTCGTCTCGATCAGCGCCGTCGTGACCGCTTCCGGAGAGAAGCCGAGATGGGCGGCAAGGGCGTCGTCATCGGCCCAGCCCTCGCTCTCGGCGATCACCATGCGCTGGAAGGTATCGGCGGGCAGGTCGGCCTCCACGCTCCAGACAGGCTCGGGCCAGATGCCGAACTGGGTGCCGATCATCAGCGTGTTCTCGAGGTCGACGACGCCGGTCACCGCTTCGTAGATGCGGTCCTGCATCGCGACAGGGGGCAGCGTGCCGCCGCGCCAGCGCCAGGCCGCGACCGCGCCGGGCCGGCGGCAGATCGCGGCGGCGCCGACCAGCACGACGCGG
>NZ_JAPSMD010000002.1 GCF_027856955.1 Falsiroseomonas oryzae
TCCGCCCGGCCGCGCCCCTCGCCGATGCGCCCCTTGCCGACGCGCCGCTTGCCTTCCTCGTCCCGCTCGCCGTCTTGGTGCGGGTGGTCTTGGCGGCAGCACCGCCGCTGCGGCCCGCGGTGGCGCGCTTGCTGCCCGCGGCGGCGCGGCGCGTGCCCGTGCGGCGGCGCCGTGGCTGCTCCTTTTCGGGCTCGGCCGATCCGCTCTGCTGGTCGTCGCCCGTTGCCGGCATCTGCTCCGTCTCGTCGCTCATGTGCTGATCCTCCTCCGTCAGGTCGTGTTCGCCGAGGTAACGCCGCTTGTCGCCAGCGTCGCCTCGTCCTGCGCGCGCCCTGCGCGTCACCGTCCCCCCGGAGTGCCGGACCCAGCGGCGTCGCCTGCTGCGAATCCGTCGGCTCCACGGTGTCGCGCGCCGGCTCGGCACGCCGCCGCGCGCTGCAATGGCGCGGGTGCCGAGGCGAACGTCACGTCGCGGCGATTGTTCCCGTGCAGGGACGCGTCACTGCCAATGAATCATCAGTGAGGCGGAGAGCGTGGCGCCTGGGTCGACTACGTGCATGGCGCCATGCGCGGCGGATGCGGCCCGGTTCGGCGCATCCGGTGCGTGGCTCACCGGCTCGACGGCCAGCACGGCGGCATGCGGCGGAGCGAAGACCTGGAGGTTCGCAGCCCACGCACCGGTGGCATGAAGGGTCAGCGCGTAGCCGTCCGGCCAAGCGATTCGCGCGACGCCATCCCAGCCAGCGAAATGCGTGTCGAGGCCCTGCAGAGCTTCATCGCTGCCATCCACTCCGGCGCTCGGGCGAGGTTCGATCGGCAGGTTGCGCTCGTCCCGACGGAAGGCGACGCGCGCTGCGGCGCTTAGCCGCGTGCCTGCTGGCCGCGGAAAATAGGGATGCCAGCCCAGGCCCATCGGTGTCGGGACGCCGCCGCGGTTCGTCAGGCCCACCGAGAGATGCAGCGCGCCTGCCGAGAGGTTCGCCGCGAGCCGGGCCTCCCCGGCGAACGGCACATGGTCGAAGGTACACGCCAGCAACGCCGAACCGTCATCCGCCCGTAGGACCGTCCACGGCATGTCGCGGAGAAAACCATGGATGGCAGTGCCCTCGTCGGGCCGGTTGACAGGCAAGCGGTGCTCGGTGCCGGCCACCACGATCCGTCCCCCGTCGAGCCGGTTCGTCCAGGGCGCCATGAGGAAGGACCCGTGGAAGCCGCGATTCGGGTCCTCCCCCGGCGGCACCGGCACCAGCAGATCGCGACCGGCGTGGCGCAGAGCGGCGAACGCGGCGCCCTGCTCGGGCAGGATGACGGCCTCGGCGCCGACGGCCCGCAGGGTGATCATTCCAGGCTGAAGGGATCGCGCGGGGAGAAGCCGCTCTTCCGGGAATACTCGATCGGGCAATAGAAGCCGCCCTGATAGCGCTCCTCGACGGGGTTTCCGCTGACCACCTTTTCGATTTCGGTACGGTAGGTCTCGGCGCTGTCCTTCGGCTGCCAGCCGATGCGGTCGCGGTGGTCCTTCGCCCAGAAGCTCTGCGGATTATTGGAGGCGCCCCAAATCACGGCGTGCCCGACGCGCTCCGCCTCAATGCAGCGGATCACGCAACTCGCCAGATCGGGGTAGGAGAGCCAAGTCGAGAGGCCGCGGGCGTTGTTCGGCTTCGGCAGGCAGGAGCCGATGCGGATGTTGACATTCTCCAACCCGTGCTTGTCCCAGTAAAGGCGGCCCATCAGCTCGCCATAAGCCTTGGACAGGCCGTAGTAGCCGTCCGGACGGAACTGGCAGTCGAAGTCGAGCTTGCCTTCGTTGCCGCGCGGCCGCTCGTGGAAGCCGATGGTGTGGTTGGAACTGGCGAAGACCACCCGCGCGCCCTCGCGCCGCGCCGCCTCGTAGATGTGGTAGAGGCCGCGGATGTTGGGCTCGATGATGGTCTCGAAAGGCTGCTCGGTGGCGTTGCCGCCGAAATGCAGGATGGTGGAGCATCCCTCGGCCTGGCGGACGATGGCCAGGGCCTCGTTCAGGTCGGCCCGGACGAAGCTCGCACCCTTCGGCAGCGGATCCGGGAAGGGGGCGATGTCGGTCAGGCGCAGCGTGTAGCCGGCCGCGCCCAGCTCGCGCGCCAGCATGCGGCCGAGCGCGCCGGAGGCGCCGGTCAGCAGGATCGGCTTGGTGTGCATCGGTACCTTCCTCTATCCGCCGTAGCCCAGCAGAAGGCGCGGCAGGGTCAGCGAAACGGCAGGCACGTAGGTGGTCAAGGCGAGCGCCACCACGATCGCCCCCCAGAAGGGCCAGATGGTGCGCATCACCTGCTCGATGGATATTCGCCCGATCGCGCAGCCGACGAAGAGCACGGCGCCGACCGGCGGCGTGGTCAGGCCGAGGCCGAGATTCATCATCATCACCATGCCGAACTGCACGGGGTCCACGCCGATGGCCACGACCACCGGCAGGAAGATCGGCGTGGTGATGAGGATCAGCGCCGCCATGTCCATCACGCAACCCAACAGCAGCAGGCAGAGATTGATCATAAGCAGGATGACGATGGGGTTGCTGCTGATCGCCAGCATCCCCTCGGTCAGCAGGTCGGGCAGGCGATACAGCGCGAGGAGGTAGGCGAAGGCGGTCGCCGTGCCGACCAGCAGGAACACCACCGCTGAGGTCCGGACGCTGGCCGCCACCGCGACCTTGAAGCTCTCCCAGCTCAGGGCCCGGTAGACGAGGATGGTCACGACCAGCGCCCAGATCGCGCCGAAGGCGGCGCTCTCGGTCACGGTGAAGATGCCCGAGAGCACACCGCCCAGGATGATGAAGGCGGTGAACAGTCCGGGCAGCGCATCCACGAATGTCCAGCCCAGGTAGCGGAAGCCCTTCCATCCCTCCGCCGGATAGCCGCGCCGCACCGCCATGACGTAGGCGGCGGCCGCGAGGAAAAGGCACATCATGACGCCCGGCACGATTCCGGCGATGAACAGCGCCGAGACCGAGATGCCGCCGCCCGCCGCCAGCGAATAGAGGATCATGTTGTGGCTGGGCGGGATCAGGATGCCGGCAATGGAGGAAGTGACGGTGAGGCTCACCGCGTAGTCCACCCCGTACCCCTTGGCCTTCATCGCCGGGATCAGGATGGTCCCGGTCGCGGATGTGTCGGCGACCGCCGAGCCTGAGATGCCGCCGAACAGCATGGAGGTGGACACGTCCACCATGCCCAGCCCACCCCGCATCCAGCCGACGCAGGCGGACGCGAGCGCGACCAGCCGCCGCGCGATGCCGCCATGCAGCATCAACTCGCCGGCGAAGATGAAGAAAGGGATCGCCAGCAGCGAGAAGATGCTCATACCCGACGTCATCTGCTGGAAGGCGACCGCGGGGTTCAGCCCCTCCCACAGGAAGCCGGCCAGCGCCGCGATGCCCAGCGTGAAGGCCACCGGGATGCCTGCAACCACGCCGAGGATGAAGACGGCGATGATCAGGAGCAGTCCGAATTCCACGCGCGGCTACTCCAGGAAGGCGGCCTTGATGCCGCGCTGCTCGGGCCCTTCCTTGCGGAGTATGTCGAGCAGCACCTGCTCGATGGCGAAGAGCGTTATGAGACCTCCACAGACCATCAGCGGCACGTAGGTCCAGCCTTGGCTGATGCCGAGCAGCGGGATGCGGAAGTTCCAGACCATTTCCACCAGCTCCTGCGAATAGATCATCATCGCGAAGCCGAAGAGACCGACCAGTGCGTCACAGGCCACAGCGATCCAGCGCTGCGCCGCCATGGGAAGCGATTCGCGGAAGCCGAGGACCGAGAGATGGAAGCGTTCCCGGACGCCGACGGCGGCGACAGGCAAGGCGATTGAGAGAATGGCGAGCGTGGCGCCGCGTTCCACCCAGGTCGGCGTGTCGTTCAGCACGTATCGTCCGAAGACCATCCACCCCATCATCGCCACCAGCGCCACCAATGCGGCCCCTGCGGTGATGATGACGAGGCGGCAAAAGATGTCGAGCATGCGCGAGAACAGCGCCATGACTGGTCTTGCTCCGGAAGGATGGGAGTTTCGCGCATGCTCTGGGCGTAGCCGCCTTGGCGGCCGCGCCCAGCCTGCATCATTCCGTCTCTCGGATGCGCCGGACGAGTGCCTGGAGCTGCGGCGTCCCGGCGTGCTTGGCGTACACGCTCTCCATCAAGTTCGCGAAGGGACGGCGGTCCGTGATGTCGACGACCGTGACGCCGGCTGCGACCACGATCTCCCGCGAACGGCGCTCGCGCTCGGCCCAGAGTTGACGCTGGAAGGCCGCAGACTCACGCGCTGCATCACGAAGGATGTTGCGCTCCTGATCGTTCAGCCGCTGCCAGCGCTGGCGAGAAACGGCGAGCACCTCCGGCACATTGGAATGCTCAGTCGTGGAATAAATCCGCGCGTGCTCGAAATGCCGCTGGCTCTCGTAGGAAGGCCAGTTGTTCTCTGCGCCGTCGATCACGCCTGACTGCAATGCGGTGTAGACCTCGCCGAAGGGAAGTGGCGTGGGGTTGGCTCCTAGGGCGCGCATCATGTCAATCCAGAGATCCGAAGTTTGAACACGGATCTTGAGGCCGCGCATATCCTCCGGCGTGCGGATCTGCCGGTCACGGGTGTAGAAGGAGCGCGCGCCGGCATCATACCAGGCTAGAGCGATGATGCCGATTGCCTCCAGATCACGAGCAAGCGCCTCGCCGACCGGGCCATCCATCACGCGATGCAGATGCGGCACGTCGCGGAATATGAATGGCAGCGTCACGACGTTCGTCGAGGGAGCGAGATTGTTGAAGGGCGACAGATTGTAGTTGGCGAAGTCGATTGTGCCGAGACGCATCTGTTGGATTGCTTCGTCCTGCTGGCCGAGCGTCGCGTTGTGATAGGTGCGCATGCGGATGCGGTTGTTGGTGCGCTGCATGACCAGTTCGCCGAAACGGTCCATGCCCCGGCTGTTCGGATAGTCCGGAACATGGATGTTCCAACCGCGCCATTCCTGGGCCTGACTCGGGCTGCCCATCCAGGGCAACAGGACGGCGACGGCAACCGCCGCGGCACGCAGCGCGCGCTTCAAGGACATGTCTCTTCCTCCCCTACCGTGGCGTCTTGGCCGCCTGTGTGTGTCGCCATCATACGAGCCGGTTGGGCGGCCCTGTCAAATCGGCGCTGGCCGGGAACGATACCGTCCGTCGGACGCTTCCCTCCCCCGGGTGATGGGGGTGAGGCCATGGATGCCGACGGCGAGACGCAGCGGACCGAGATGCCGGACGTGCCGCTCGTGCCGGCGGGCGCGGTGGGCTTCCTTCTGTATCCCTGGGCGGTGCAGTTGATCCTGGCGAACCCGCCGGCCAACGACGCAGGCCAGCCGTCGGCGCGCTGATCCGCCGCTTGCGGCCAGCGGGGGCACCGCGCAGCATCGGGCCGGTTCACGTGCCGGATGCCCGAGATGCCTCTCCCGACGATTGCCCAGGCCGCAAACGACCTCGCCGATGGCCGGACCGCTTCGGTTGTCCTGGTCGAAGAAGCGTTGTCACGCATCGGCGACCCGACCGGCGAGGGTGCACGTGCCTTCGTGGAGGTGCAGGCCGGCAGCGCGATGGCTGCCGCGCGCGCCATGGACGACCTGCGGGCCGCGGGCCGCCCACCCAGCCCCTGGGCCGGAATCCCGATCTCGATCAAGGACCTCTACGACCAGACCGGCCATGTCACGCGCGGCGGGTCCGCCGCCTTGTCCGGCGCGGATCCGGCGCTCGTCACAGCGCCATCCGTGGCCCGACTCGAGAGAGCGGGGTTCGTGGTGCTTGGCCGCACGAACATGAGCGAGTTTGCATTCTCGGGGCTCGGCGTGAATCCGCATTTCGGCACTCCACGCTCGCCTTGGGACCGTGCCACGGGACGCCTGCCCGGGGGCTCGTCATCGGGTGCGGCGGTCGCGACGGTAGACGGGATGGGCTTTGCCGGGCTTGGTTCCGATACAGGCGGATCCTGCCGCATTCCAGCGGCACTCTGCGGGATCGTCGGGTGGAAGCCGACCGCCAGCCGTGTGCCGCTCGCCGGCACCCTTCCGCTCTCCTTCACCCTGGACAGCCTTGGCCCATTGGCGCGCTCGGTTGCGTGCTGCGCGCTGATCGACAGCCTGATGGCGGGCGAGGAGCCCTGGTCGCCAGGCCTGCCGCTTCCGGTCGCCGGGCTGAAGCTGGGCGTGTTGCAGGGCTATGTGACACAGGACTGGGACAAGGACGTCACCGCCGCTTTCGAGGCGGCGCTGTCTCGACTCTCCGCTGCTGGCGTGCGGATCGAGCGGCTCGACCTGCCCGAGCTCGCCGAGATCCCGGCCGTGAACGCCACCGGCGGCTTCGCGGCAAGCGAGGCCTGGGCATGGCACCGCGAGCTGATCGCGGCGAAGCGTGAGCACTACGATCCGCGGATCCTGCGGCGCATCATGCGGGGCGAGCGCATGTCGGCCGCCGACTACATCATCCTGACCCAGGCGCGCGCCCGGATCATCGCGGCGATCGCGCCGCGCACCGCGCATCTCGATGCCGTCGTGACGCCCACCTGCCCCCTGGTTCCTCCCGCCATCGCCGAAGTCGAGGACGAGACGGAGTACAACCGGATCAACCTGCTGCTGCTGCGGAACACGAGCGTGGCGAATTTCCTGGACCGCTGCGCGATCAGCCTGCCCTGCCATCGCCCGGGCGACGCCCCCGTGGGGTTCATGCTGATGGGTGAGCGCATGGGCGATGCCCGGCTGCTCGCTGTCGCTCAGGCCGTAGAGGGCGTGCTCCGGTCCTGACCCGGCGGACCGCTCCGGGCGCGACGGCGGGGTTGCGACGCTTCCTACCCCTCCGCTCCGATCGCGACCTTCATGCCGGGTCGTCTCGGCCGGGGAGGGGGATGCCGGTCAGTGCCTGCCACACCCGGATCACGAACCCGTCGTCGGCCCGGCCATGGCCCATGGCGGACGCGGCCGTGAACAGCTGCTGCGCCTGGCTGGCCAGCGGCACGGGGTGGTCGAGTGATCGCGCCAACTCCGCGACCAGGCCAAGGTCCTTCACGAAGATGTCCACCGCCGACCGCGGCGCGTCATCACCCTCCAGCACCCGGGCCATGCGGTTCTCGAACATCCAGGAATTGCCGGCGGCGCTGGTGACGACCTCGTAGAGCTGGCGTGGATCTGCGCCGGCCCGGATGCCCAGGGACATCGCCTCCGCCGCCACCGCGATATGCACGCCCGCGAGCAGTTGGTGGACGACCTTCACGGTGGCGCCGATCCCCGGCCGGTCACCCAGCCGCCAGACCTTGGTCGCAACGGCCGCCAGCACCGGCTCGGCCTTGGCGAAGGCAACGGGATCTCCCGAAGCCATGACGGTCATCTCGCCCGCGGCGGCCTTCGCGGCGCCGCCCGAAACCGGCGCGTCGAGATAGAGGAGGCCATGTCCGGCGGTCGTCTCGGCCAGCCGGGCTGCGTCCGCGGGCGACATCGTCGCGGAGGAGATCACCACCGCTCCCGGTGCCAGACGGCCTGCGCAGCCTTCGGGGCCGAACAGGGCTGCCTCCGTCTGGGCGGCGTTGACGACCAGGAGCAGCACGGCCTCGAGGCCCGGAGGCAAGTCAGCCGGGCTGGCGCAGGCCGATCCGCCGGCCCCGGCGAACTCGGCGCGGGCGGAGTCACGCAGGTCGCATCCCGTCGTCTCCAAGCCGGCGCGCAGGCAGGACTTCGCAGCGCCCATGCCCATCGCCCCAAGCCCGATCACCCCGACGCGCATCGTCCGCACTCCCTCCGGAACGCGCACCCTCGCCGGGGGAGGTCTTCAGCGCAAGACGAGCACCAGGATCTGCACCAGGGCGGAGACGACGAGCAGCACCAAAACGATGCGGCTCAGGGTGGACATCGGCGGCATCGCAAAGAGATAGGGAGCGCGCGTCTCAATCTGGAGGGGTGATGATCTCCCGCAGCAGCGCCTTCAGCGCCGATGCGGCCTCGGCATGCCGGGCGAGAAGCTCGGTTTCGTGCCGCCGCGCCTCACGGATCAGGTCGGCCGCCAGCTGTTCGCCGTCGCCGGTCAGCTTGATGCGGGTCTGCCGCCCCTCACGCTGCCGCAGCACGATGCCGTCCTGCGCCATCCGGTCGAGGAGCTTGGTCATGGTCGGCTGCTGCATCAGGCAGGCTGTCGCGAGCCTGCCGACCGTTTCGCCGTCGGCGGCACCGTGCAGCGTGGCTACCACGCGCCATGTCGGAACTGCCACGCCGCGTCGCTTCAGGCGCGCATGGAAGCCGGCCGAAGCAGCATGCGAGGCGCGCGCGAGCAGATACAGCAGATAGTCGTCGATGAACCGCGGCGGATCGCCCATCACGACAAACATATGACTTTTCATGCGAGCCGCGCCAGCCCTACAATCGCCCTCAGGGGCGCTGGGAGGTTCAGGAATGCGAGACGACCGCATCGAGCCGCAATGGATCGATGCCTTCGAGACCGTGCTCCGCCTGTGCAAGGCGAGATCCGGAGAGGTCGTCTGCCTGCTGGCGGAGAGCCAGTCGCGGACCCTGAACCTCGATCTGGCAGAACTGGCCGCGCATCGTTTGGGCTGCCGCCCCTGCCGGCTGGTCTTGCCCACGCCGCCCCAGGCCACGCCCGTCCCGGTCCGCTCCACCGGGGCATCCCGGGCACTGCAGGCCCATCCTGTCGCCCTGGCGGCGCTGAAGGCCTCCACGCTGGTGCTGGATCTGACGCTCGAAGGCCTGCTGCATGCCCCGGAACTGAAGGACATCCTCGCCGCCGGCCCACGTATTCTGATGGTCAGTGACGAGCATCCCGAGGTTCTGGAACGCTTGGTGCCTCGGCCCGAGGACGAGGCGATGGTGAAGGACGCCTTGCGTCGCATGCGTTCCGCGAAACGAATGCGCGTGACGAGCGCGGCAGGCAGCGACCTCTGCATCGATCTGGACGGAGCCCCCAGTGCCGGCGTCTGGGGCTGGACCGATCGGCCGGGGACCGTCGCGCACTGGCCGGGGGGCGTGGTCGTCGCCTTCCCGAAGGCCGGCACCGTCAATGGTACGCTTGTCCTGGCGCCCGGGGACGTCAACCTCACCTTCAAGCGCTACATCGAGACTGAGGTCCGGCTGACGCTGCAGGACGACCATATCGTTGCTTTGGGCGGCGAGGGCGTCGATGCGCGGCTGATGCGCGAACATCTTGCGGCGTGGGGCAATCAGGCTGCCTATGCGGTGAGCCATGTCGGCTGGGGGTTGAACCCGCGCGCGAGGCGCGAGGCGCTGCTCTTCCACGACAGGCGCGACGTCAACGGCACGGAGCTGCGCGCCGCGGCCGGGAACTTCCTGTTCTCCACAGGTGCGAACGAATTCGCGGGCCGCTTCACCGATGGTCATTTCGATATTCCGGTGTTCGGCTGCACCATCACGCTGGACGACGTCATCGTGGTCGACGAGGGGAGACCGGTCCGATGAGCGTGGTGCTGCTGCACGGCATCGGCGGGCCCTCCTGGGGAGAGCTGGTGCCAGGCGCGCTGGATTGGCCGATGCCGGGCTTCTGCGGGACGCCGGCGCTGCCCGCCATGACGTTCCCGGCGCTCGCGGCTGCCCTCCGCGAGGCACTGGATGCCCGAGGCATCGCACGGGTGACCCTGGTCGGCCATTCGATGGGCGGCATGTTGGCGCAGGAGTTCATCGCGACCTGGCCCGATCGGGTCGAGAGGCTGGTGCTCTACGCGACCACGCCGGCCTTTGGTGGCCGGGACCCGGCCTTCGCCGAGGCGTTTCTGCAGGCGCGCCTCGGCCCGCTGGAGGGAGGGCGATCCATGGCGCAGGCCGCTCCGGAGATGCTGGCAGGAATGTTCGAAGCCGGGGCGGATCCTGATGCGGCGTCGCAGGCTTCGGCCGCGCTCGCGGCGATACCCGAGGCCGTGTATCGCGAAACCGTCCGCTGCCTGACGACCTTCGACCGGCGGGCCGAGCTTTCCCGCATTGGCGTACCGACGCTGCTGATCGCTGGTGAGCGTGATCAGGCGGCGCCGCTGAAGACGATGCAGCGCATGGCAACTGCGATCCCAGGATCGCGCATCGTCGTCGTTCCAGGGGCGGGCCACCTGCTTCACCTGGAGCGGCCGGTGGAGTTCCGGGCCGCGTTGCTCCCCTTCCTGTCGGAGTAAGGCCGATGGATGTCCTGCCAACGACGCACCAGGGCGACGCGCCGATCTTCGACCCCGTCGCCCTCCGGCTGACGGCACAGGAAGCGGCGCTGACGGCCAAGGCGCGCGAATTCGGCGGCCGTGTCCTGGCGCCCCGCGCGGCCCGGTGGGATCGCGACGCCGCCTTTCCGACGGACAACTACCGTGACATGCATGCCGAGGGCCTGCTTGGCATCTGCATTCCCGAAAGCGAGGGCGGGATCGGAGCGGGCTTCCGCGCCTATTGCCTCACGGCAGCGGAGCTGGGCCGCTATTGCGGTGCCACCGCGCTGACCTGGAACATGCATGTGTGCAGCACGCTGTGGACCGGCATGCTCACCGAAGACCTGGATCTGGACGCGGCCGAACGCGCCGAGCACCGCCGGCGCCGCCGCCTGCACTATGACCGGATCCTCAGGGACGGGGCCGTCTATTCGCAGCCTTTCTCCGAAGGCGGAGCCGCTGCCGCTGGCGCGACGGCCTTTGGCACCACGGCGCGCCGCGTCGCAGGGGGGTTCCTGATCAACGGGAAGAAGATCTTCGCCAGCCTTGCCGGCCATGCGGACTACTACGGCATCCTCTGCACGGAGCTGCGCGAGGGCGAGAAGCTGTCGCGGCGGGATACGCTGTATCTCGGCGTCCCCGCGGATGCGCCGGGCGTGAGTGTCGAGGGCGACTGGGACCCGCTGGGCATGCGGGGAACCGTCTCCCGCAATCTGGTCTTTACCGACGTCTTCGTGCCGGACGACGCGGCCCTGATGCCGCCCGGGCTCTACTTCCAGGCCGCGGCGCGCTGGCCGCACATGTTCCTGACCCTCTCGCCGACCTACATGGGGCTGGCGCAGGCGGCCTATGACTTCACCATCCGCTACCTGCGCGGCGAGCAGCCAGGCACGCCGCCGGTGAAGCGGCGCATGTATCCGACGAAGCAGATCGCCGTCGCCCAGATGAAGGTGATGCTGGAGCAGACGAAGGCGCTCTGGTTCCAGGCCATCACGGAGGCCGGACCTGACCCGTCGAAGGACCAGATGATGCGGGCCCTGGCCGCGCAGCACACGGTGATGGAGAGCGCGAACGCGATCGCGACGCTGGCGATCCGGACCTGTGGCGGTCAGTCGATGCTGAAGTCGCTGCCGCTGGAGCGGATCTATCGCGACAGCCGTTGTGGCGCGCTCATGCTGCCCTGGACCGCCGAGCTCTGCCTGGACCGGCTTGGCCGCGATTCGCTGTATGAGCGGGGCGAGACCGACGCATGATCTGGCGCTGGCTCACGCGCCATGCTGACCACAGCCCGGATCGCTGCGCGCTGCGCTGGGATGCTGGCTCGCTCGCCTACGCGGATCTCGCGCTGCGCGTCGAGGCGGTCGCCGGAGCGCTCGCGGCACGCGGCCTGGAGCGCGGCGACCGTGTGGCGTTCCTGGGCCACAACACCCCGGACCAGCTTATCCTACTGTTCGCCTGCGCGAGGATCGGCGCCATCCAGGTGCCGCTGAACTGGCGGCTCGCCGCACCCGAGTGGCGTTTCATCCTGGCCGACTCGGGGGCGCGGCTGCTGTTGGCCGAGGAGGATCTGCTCGAGAGCGCCGTTGCCGCGGCACCGGAAGGCTGCGCCGTGGCGCGGACGGCCGACCTCACGCCAGATCGCCTGCCAGCCGTCCCTGTTGGCACCGAGGAGGATCCGCTCCTTCTCGTGTACACCTCCGGCACCACCGGACGGCCGAAGGGAGCACTGCTCGACCAGCGTGCGGTACTCTTCAACGCGCTCAATGCGCAGCACGCCTTCGGCATGACGGCACAGGACCGGATCCTCACCGTGCTGCCCATGTTCCATGTCGGCGGCCTCAACATCCAGACCACGCCGGCGCTCTACACGGGTGCCGAAGTGATCCTGCACCGCCGCTTCGATCCCGACGCCTTCTTCGATGCCATCGAACGAGAGCGACCGACCCTTTCGTTGCTGGTGCCAGCCGTGATGCAGGTGCTTGTGTCCCACCCGCGCTGGCTTGGATCGAACCTCGACTCGTTGCGTGCCGTCGGGGCGGGTTCCTCCGACGTGCCGGTGCGGCTGATCGAGGCTTTCCATGCCAAGGGCGTCGCCGTGCAGCAGATCTATGGTGCGACGGAGACCTGCCCGATCGCGCTCGTTCAGACGCGTCCAGAGGCCCTGGCGGCGCCGGGTTCCATCGGACGTCCTGCGCTGCATGTCGAGTGCCGGCTGGCAATGCCGGACGGAAGCCCCGTGATTCGCGGCGCAGCCGGGGAGATCCAGGTGCGCGGCCCGTCCGTGATGCGCGGCTACTGGGGTGGCGAGGCAGCCCTGCACGACGGCGGGTGGTTTCCGACCGGCGATGTCGGGCGTGTCGACGAGGCCGGGCGCTGGTGGTTCAAGGACCGCCTCAAGCACGTGATCATCTCGGGCGGCGAGAACATCTATCCCGCCGAGGTAGAACGAGCCCTGGCTGGCGCACCCGGCATCATCGAGGGCGCCGTCGTCGGGCGCCCGGACCCAAGATGGGGGGAGGTTCCGGTGGCCGTGGTTGTGCCGGCCCCTGGCTTCGATCCAACGCGTGTGCTGGAGCATATCGCGGCACAGATTGCGCGCTTCAAGCAGCCGCGCGCGGTCATCCCCGTACCGGCCTTGCCGCGCACCGCTCTCGGCAAGGTAGCGATCGCCGAACTCAAGGCGCTGGTCGCCCGCAACTGACGCCTTGCCGCGCCCGCCATCAGCGTGATGTATGGTCAGCCATGCCGTTGCGACGCCTGATCGAATGCGCTCAGCCGCGGCCCTGATACGGGCCGCGCTCGCGGCGGCCGCGCTGGCGGTCGGTGCGGGGTGCACGCCTGTCGTCCTGCCAGCGGGCCCGCCGACCGCGGAACCCGGCCTGCGCGAGGGTGCAATCCTCGCCGCAGACGGCGCTTTGCTGCCGCTGCGCAGCTTTCCGCCCGCGGGCACGCCACGCGCGGTGCTGCTGGCGCTGCATGGCTTCAACGATCATTCTGGAAACTTCCTGACGGACAGCTTGCCAGCGCTGAATGGTGGCGGCCTGCTTGTGTATGCTTACGACCAGCGGGGTTTCGGACGAGCGCCGAATCGCGGATTTTGGGCCGGCGCAGAGACCCTGGCCGCCGATGCCGTGGCCGCTGCGGCGCTGTTGCGTCGACGGCATCCGGATCTTCCGTTGTTCCTCCTTGGCGAGAGCATGGGGGCTTCCGTCGCTCTCGTGGCGAGTGCCGCCGAAGTGCCGCCGCCGGTGGACGGCTATGTTCTGCTGGCGCCGGCGATCTGGTCGCGGGATGCGATGAACCCGTTCATGCGCGGTGGCCTGTGGCTGGTGGCACGCACCATCCCGGTCCTCGGCGTGCAGGGAGGAGTCGGCGGCGTGGTCGCCAGCGACAACATGGATGCGCTTCGCCGCCTGGGCCGCGATCCGCTTGCCATCCGTGTGACGCGCGTGGATTCAGCTGTGGGCCTGGTGGACCTCATGGATGCAGCGGTCCTGGCGCTGCCGATGTGTTGTCGCGGGGCGGACGGACGCCGGGTGCCCACGCTCATGCTGATTGGGGCGCAGGACACGGTCGTGCCGGCGTGGGCGAGCCGCGCGGCGTTGCAGCGCCTGCCACCGGGAACCCGTCCCAGGCTCGGCATCTACGAGCGCGGCTACCACCTGCTGCTGGCAGACCGGAACCGCGACGCCGTGACCAGCGACATCCTGTCGTTCCTGGCGGACCCAGCGGCGGCATTGCCCTCCGGCGCGGACGGCGACGCGCTCGCCTGGCTCCAGGGACGCCCCCTTAGTCCAAGGTCCTGAACACCGCGTACAGCGCGTTCTTCGCCTCGAAGCCGATCCCCGGCACCTCCGGCATGCGCACGCGGCTGTCCATCACGGGCACGTCGTCGGCGAAGCCGCCGAAGGGGGCAAAGACCTCGGGGTAGCCCTCGTTTCCGCCAAGGCCCAGTCCGACCGCGATGTTCAGCGCGAACTGGTGGCCGCCATGCGGCACGCATCGCCGCGGGCTCCAGCCATGCTCGGCCAGCATCTGGAGAGTCCGCAGATACTCCACCAGCCCATAGGACAGGGCGGGATCGAACTGCAGCACGTCGCGGTCGGGGCGCAGCCCGCCATGCCGGATCAGGTTCCGCGCATCGAGCATGGAGAACAGGTTCTCGCCCGTTGCGATCGGAGGGCCATAATGCTCGGCCAGCGTGGCGTGGGTAGCGTAATCCAGGGGGTCGAGCGGTTCTTCGTACCAGCGCAGGTTGAAGGGCCGCAGCGCGGCGGCATAGGTCAACGCGGCATGCAGGCCGAAGCGCCCATTCACGTCCACCGCCAAGCGGGAGCCATCGCCGCCCAGCAGCTTCAGGACGGCCTCGATCCTCGCCAGGTCCTCGGTCAGCGCGTCCTTCAGGGCCGTGCCCGGGGCGCCGCCGATCTTCATCTTCACCGTGCTGTAGCCGATGTCGAGGTAGCGCTTCATCTCCTCGACCAACTGATCCACGCCCTTGCCGGGATAGTAGTAGCCGCCGGCCGCGTAGACCCAGGCCGCCTCGTCGGCCCTGCCGCCATTGTAGCGGTCCGCCAGGAGGCGCCACAGCGGCACGCCTTCCAGCTTCGCCGCGGCGTCCCACAGCGCCATGTCCAGCACCCCGACGGCCACGCTGCGCTCGCCATGGCCGCCCGGCTTCTCGTTGCGCATCATCGCCGCCCAGGCGCCGGCGGGATCCAAACTGCCGTCAGCAGCTGTGATCTGGGCCTCACTGGCCTCAGTCAGCCGCGGCACGAACCGCTCTGCCAGCAGGCCCGGCTGGGCGTAACGGCCGTTCGAGTTGAAGCCGTAGCCTGTTGCGCGCCGACCACCCGGCGCCTCGACCGTCACGGCGACGATCGAGGCCGTCATCTTCGAGAAGTCGATATAGGCGTTGGCGATGGCGCTGCTGATCGGCGCAACACCCTGCTTCACGCTGACGATGCGCATGCGGCTGCTTCCTCGAACCCGTCCCCCTCTTGTCGCGCCGTGCGGGCTGACTGCACAAGAGGCAGGCCAACCCGGGAGGACCACATGGCCGACATCCTGCACGAAACCCGCGGTGCGGTGGCCTGGACCACGCTCAATCGGCCGCAGGCCCGCAACGCGATGACCTTCGCGATGTACGAAGGGCTTTTCGAGCGCGCGAAGGCGATCGCCGACGATCCCGCCATCCGGGCCTGGGTGATCACCGGCGCCGGCGGGAAGGCCTTCGCCGCCGGCACCGACATCAGCCAGTTCACCGAGTTCCGCACCGGCCAGGACGCGCTGGACTACGAGACCCGGATCGACCGCGTGTTGTCCGCCATCGAGGACTGCCCGAAGCCGGTGATCGCCGCCATCGCCGGAGCCTGCACGGGCGGCGGCCTCGGCATCGCCGGGGTCTGCGACCTGCGCATCGCCGCGGCCAACGCCCGCTTCGGCCTGCCGATCGCCCGTACGCTGGGCAATTGCTTGTCCATGGCCAACTACGGCCGCTTCGCCGCGCTCATTGGCGCAGCCCGCGTCAAGGAACTTGTCTTCACCGCAAGGCTCGTCGAAGCCGAGGAGGCACTGAAGCTGGGCCTCGTCACCGAACTACTGGAGACGCCGGAGGCGCTGGAGACGCGTGCGATGGAGCTGGCGACCCATATCGCGGGCCTCGCGCCGCGCACCCTCACCGCGACGAAGTTCGCGCTCAAGCGCCTCCGTCTCGCCGCCGGCACGATCCACGGGGACGACCTCGTGACGATGTGCTTCGGCAGCGAGGACTTCCAGGAGGGGGTCCGCGCCTTCCTCGGCAAGCGCCCGCCGAACTGGACCGGACGCTGACGGCGCGGCATCCTCCGCCGCCAACGACTTCCGGGAGGAACGCCATGATCCCACGTCGCACCCTGCTGGCGGCCGCCGGCGCCGCGGCGCTGCCCTGGTCCGCATCGGCGCAGGCCTATCCGACGAGGCCCGTCAGCATGCTGGTCGGCTTCGCCCCTGGCGGCGGCACGGACATTATCGCCCGCCTCCTGCAGCCCGCGCTGCAGGAGGAGCTCGGCCAGCCGATCGCGATCGAGAACCGGGCCGGCGGCTCCGGCACGATCGCCGCAGCGGCGAATGCGCGCGGCCGGCCGGACGGCTACCAGATGCTGATGACGACGGTCAGCGCCTCGGCCGTTGTCCCGCCCACCATGAACCCGCCGCCCTTCGACATCATCCGCGACCAGACCGCCGTGGTGCTGGCCGGCACGGTGCCCCTGGTGGCCGTGGTCCCGCTGAACTCGCCGGCGCAGACCTTCGCGCAGTTCCTGGATCACGCGAAGGCCAATCCCGGCAAGCTGAACTACTCCTCCTCCGGCGTCGCGACGCAGCAGCACCTGGCGGCGGAGGCGCTGTCGGCCGCAGCCGGCCTGCAGATGCAGCACATTCCGTTCCGCGGCACGGGCCAGGCTGTGAACGAGATCATGGCAGGCCGCATCGACATCGCCTTCGACACGCTGCCGACCTATCTGCCGCATATCCGCAACGGCCGGGTGCGTGCCCTGGCGACCACGCTGCCGCAACGCGTGGAATGGCTGCCCGACCTGCCGACTGTCGCTGAGAGCGGCTTCCCCGACTTCGACCAGAGCGTCTGGTACATGGTCATGGGGCCGCCCGGCCTGCCGGAGCCGATCATCGGCCGCTGGGTCGGCGCGGTGAACAAGGCGCTCGCCGATCCTGCTTTGCGTGCCCGCGTTCGCGATGCCGGCTTCATCCCGGGCGGTGGCAGCAGCGCCGATGCGGCGAACCTGCTGCGTCGCGACGCGCAGCGCTACGCCGACCTTATCCGGCGGGCGAACATCCGCTTCGACTGACCGGGGCTGGCCGCGACGCCTACGCGTTGCGGCCCAGCACCTCCGGGTTCACCACCACGTCGCGGTCCAGCCGACCTTCGAAGCAGGCGATCACCGCGGCCGCACTCTCCAGCGCCATTCGCCGCAGACCTTCCTGCGTGCTCGCCGCCACATGCGGCGTCATGATGAGGTTGGGTGCGGAGAACAGCGACAGCTCAGCCTCGATCGGCTCCTCCTCGAAGACGTCGAGGCCGGCCGCCACCAACTGTCCGGAGCGCAGCGCCGCTTCCACCGCCAGCTGATCGGTCAGCGTCCCACGCGCAGTGTTCACCAGCACGGCGCCGCGTTTCATGGCTGCCAGGAAACGCGCATCCACCATCCCACGCGTGTCGGCATTGGACGGGCAGTGCAGCGTGACGATGTCCGCCTGCCCGGCCGCCGCATCCAGATCGTCCACCGGCTCGTAGCCGGCACCGCGGATCGTACCCTTCGCGACGTTGGGATCGCGGACCAGCACCCGCATGCCGAAGGCGGCGCAGAGCCGGGCGACCCGCGTCCCGATCCGCCCGAACCCCACGACCAGCACCGACTTGCCGGCCAGCTCGAAGGATGGGAGGTCGGCCTGCCCTCCCCAGACCAGGCGCCGGATGTTCGCGTCGTAGCCCGGCAGCTTGCGCATGCACGCCAGCATGAGCATCAGCGCGTGCTCCGCCACGGAGACCGCATTCGCCTCCGGCGTGATGGTCAGCGGGATGCCGCGCTCCGTTAGCGCCGGCACGTCGATGATGTCGTAGCCGACGCCATGACGCGCCAGGATGCGGAGCTTCGGGCACAGCGCCAGGAAGGCGTGGTCCACCCGGATCGTCCGCAGGATCAGCGCGTCGGCGTCCGGCAGCCGCGCTGCAAGTGTGGCCGGGCTCCTGTCCGGCAGGATCTCCAGCGTGAAGCCCGGGGTCGCGCGGATCATCGCCTGCGCGTCGGGGTGGATGACCTGCGGACAGATCACGTGCGGCATGGCATCCGCCTCAGAGCTGGTGGTGCGCGGCGGGGCCTAGCACCGCTTCGCGGAAGCGCGCCGTCAGGAAGGCACCTTCGCGCGGTGGCAGGACAAGCGGGTGGTTGCCCGTCGCGATCTTCACGACGGCGAAGAGCGGTGCGGTCGTGGCATGGATGGCGTTCCGTAGCGGACCGATTTCCTGCGCGCCGTGCACGGCGCGGCAGTCGCCGATGCCGGCGCCGCGCGCGATGGCAACCAGGTCCACGCCGTGCCGCGTGGCGGTTTCCTGCCCGCCGGTCTCGCTGTAGTGCTCGTTGTCCAGCACCACGACGGCGAGGTTGGGTGGGCTCTGGACTGCGATGGTGCAGAGCGCGCCGAGCCCCATCAGCATCTCGCCGTCCCCGGTGATGACCAGCACGCGCCGGTCGGGTTGCGCCAGGGCGAGGCCCAGCCCGATCATGGCGGCGCCGCCCATGCCACCCCAGAGCGGGAAGTTCGTGGCGCAATCGCCGGCCGCCGTGATGTCCCAGGCGGAAGCGCCGAGCCCCGCCACCACGAGCAGGTTGCCGCGATCCTCGAGCAGGCCGCGCACCACGTCGCGGCGGTCCAGGGCGGGGATGTCGGTCGCCATCGTTCAATCCTTGCCGAAGGTCTTGGCGCCGATCAGCCGCTGGCCCAGCAGCGCCGCGGTCGGCCGGTAGGTGTTGAAGGCGAGGCGCAGCGTGGCGTCCACCACGGGCACGACATCGCCGGGCGTGTCCGCGCGCCGCACCAGCGTGCCCATGGCTTCGAGCACCGCCTGGGTCGCGCTGCCCATCGGCACCTGTGCCGGGTTGAACTCCCCGTAGTCGCCCCGCATGGTCACGATCATCGGCAGCGGTGCGCGATGCAGCACCGGCAGGGACAGCATGTTGATGCAGTTCCCTACGCCGGAGGACTGCATCAGCAGCACGCCTTTCGCGCCGCCGAGCCAGCCACCGACCAGCATGGCGACCCCTTCTTCCTCGGTCGTCAGCGTGACGACCCGCATGGCGGGGTCCGCAAGGCATCGGCGGATCAGGCGGGCATGCCCGGCATCCGGCACCAGGGCCACCTGCGTGACGGCTTGCGCCTTAAGCGTATCGTAGATGCGGTCCGGCCAGTCCGCCGCCGCATCGGGGCGCATTTCCAGCGCATCACGGTCCATGCCGGTCCTCCCGAAAGCGGCGGCATCCTCGGGGGACGCGTCGGCACTGGCAAGACGGCCGCGGCGCAGCCATCTTCGCCATGACAGGAGGTCCGGCATGGGGTTTGCGCATACCGTCGGTGGCACCCGCTACGTGTTCGACGACCTCCGCACGCTGCTGGCACGTGCCACGCCGGCGCGCTCGGGCGATCTTCTCGCCGGGGTGGCCGCAGCCTCGTCCGCCGAGCGCGTCGCGGCGCAGCGTGCCCTGGCCGACCTGCCGCTGGGCCACTTCCTGGACGAGTCGGTGATCCCCTACGAGGCCGACGAGGTGACCCGACTGATCGTCGATTCGCACGATCCCCGGGCCTTTGCGCCGGTGCGCCACCTGACGGTCGGCGGGTTCCGGGACTGGCTGCTGGCCGATGCGGACGGCGCGGTACTGTCCGCACTCGCTCCGGGGCTGACGCCGGAGATGGTTGCCGCCGTCAGCAAGATCTGCCGGGTGCAGGATCTCGTCGCGATTGCCGCCAAGTGCCGCGTGGTCACGCGGTTCCGGAACACGCTCGGCCTGCCGGGCACGCTCTCGATACGGCTGCAGCCGAACGACCCGGTTGACGACCCGAAGGGCGTTGCCGCGCAGATCCTGGACGGCCTGCTGCTGGGCGCTGGAGACGCTGTGATCGGCGTGAACCCTGCGACCGACAGCCCCGACAACATCTGCCGGCTGCTGACCATGCTCGATGCGCTGCGTGAGCGCTTCGCCATCCCGACGCAGTCCTGCGTGCTGGCCCATGTCACGACAACCCTGCTCGCCATCGAGCGCGGCGCGCCGGTGGACATCGTCTTCCAGTCCATCGGCGGCACGGAGGGCGTGAACCGCAGCTTCGGTGTCTCCCTCGACCTGCTGCGGGAAGCGCGCGAGGCGGCGCTTGGCCTACGCCGCGGAACGCTGGGCGACAACGTCATGTATTTCGAGACCGGGCAGGGCAGCGCGCTCTCGGCGGAGGCTCATCACGGCTGCGACCAGCAGACGCTGGAGGCCCGCGCCTATGCCGTGGCCCGGGCCTTCGCGCCGCTTCTGGTCAACAGCGTCGTGGGCTTCATCGGTCCCGAATACCTGTTCGACGGCAAGCAGATCCTGCGGGCGGGGCTGGAGGACCACTTCTGCGGCAAGCTGCTCGGCCTGCCGATGGGCGTGGACGTCTGCTACACGAACCACGCCGAAGCGGACCAGGACGACATGGACGCGCTGCTAACGCTGCTCGGCGTCGCCGGCGTAACCTATGTGATGGGCGTGCCGGGCGCCGACGACGTGATGCTGGCCTACCAGTCCACCTCCTTCCACGACGGCCTCTATGCCCGTGCCGTCCTCGGCAAGCGGCCCGCGCCGGAGTTCGCCGCCTGGTTGGACGCCATGGGCATCGCGCGGCGCACGCCAGAGCAGTTGCCGGCGGTCATGGCGCCGGTGCTTGCATGAGCGGCGGGGCCGACGAACCTGGTTCAGGCCGCGCCGAGGTCGGGCCACCGCTGCTCTGGCGCGATCTCCGGCGCTTCACCACTGCCCGAGTCGGCCTCGGGCGGGTCGGGCATGCCCAGCCCACGTCGGCGCATCTGGATTTCCAGGAAGCGCATGCGCGGGCGCGAGACGCTGTCTGGTCGGCGCTCGACAGCACCGCCCTGGCTTCATCCCTGGAGGCCTTCGGGGTCGCCACACGGCAGGTGGCGAGCGAGGCGGCGGATCGCCGGACCTATCTGCTGCGCCCCGACCTCGGCCGGCGCCTCGCGGCGGCCGACCGTGAGGTGCTCGCGGCCGATTCACGCCCGGGCTGCCTTGCTCTGGTGGTAGCGGATGGCCTCTGCGCCAGCGGCGTGCAGACCCAGGCCGCCGAACTGGTCGCGCACCTCCTTCCGGCGCTTGGGGCCTCTGGCTGGGATCTGGCGCCCGTCGTGTTGGCAAGCCAAGCGCGGGTCGCGCTCGGCGACGACGTGGGCGAGGTGCTCGGGGCGGTCGCCGTGGCTGTGATGATCGGCGAGCGGCCGGGCCTCTCCGCTATCGACAGCGTGGGGATCTACCTGACCTGGGCGCCGCACCGCGGCAGAACGGATGCCGAGCGCAACTGCATCAGCAACATCCGCCCGGCCGGCCTCCGACCCGCCGATGCTGCCCGGAAACTGCTTTGGCTGCTGGCGGCGGCACGACGGCTCGGTGCGACGGGCGTGGCGCTAAAGGACGACGAAAGTGTTGCCCTCGAGGGGACTGCCTCTCCGACGATCGATGCGATGCAGCGATAACGCCAAGAGCGAAACACAACCTTAGATTGTGTTTTTGCGCGGACGACACAACTTCCGGCTTGGCGCTGTCTACGCTTCCGGCGCCGCTGTGCTGTGCCGGACAACCAGCTTCGGCTGCAGCAGGATGTCCGTCCGGGATGTCGCCGGCTCCGTGATCGCCGCGAGCAGCAAGCCGGCGGCCCGTCCGCCCATCTCGGCATGCTGGATGCGAATGGTCGTCAGGGGGGGGCTGATCCGGTCCACGAAGGGCATGTCATTGAAGCCTGTGACGGAGACATCAGGGCCGACGCGTAGGCCAGCCGCCCCAAGAGCATCATAGGCGCCAAGAGCAAGCAGGTCGTTTGCCACGGCCACGGCGGTGAAGCCGCCGAGCTCGAGCAGGCGTTCCATCGCGCATCTGCCAGCCTCGATTGTGTAGGCGTCCGCGGCCATGATCGGCATGAGGTCCGGATCGAGCCCGGCCGCGCGGACTGCGCTGCGGAAGCCGCTGCGGCGGTCAACCGCGGTCGAGATGCCCGACGGCCCCGCCAGATGCGCGATGCGGCGGTGGCCAAGCGCAACCAGGTGCTCTACTGCCAGGGCCATGCCGTGCCGGTCGTCGTTCGTCACGGCAGAGAATTCGGCGCCAGGCAGGCGGCGATTGATAAGCACCGTTGGAATTCGCCGGCGCCTGCAGAGGTCAACGGCCTGGCTGCCCTTGGCGGCCGAGGCGAGCATCAGCCCGTCCACCAGATGGCCCGCCATGCGTTCGATCATCATCGCTTCGCGGTCCGGGTCGTTGTCGGTGTTGGCGACCAGCGTCGCGTAGCCCGCTTCGGCCAGTCGGACCTCCGCGGCATGAACGATGGGTGGGAACACAGGGTTCACGAGGTCTGGCACCAGGATGCCGATGGTACGGGACCGGCGCGTGCGCAAACCGGCCGCCAGCATGGAAGGGCGCCAACCCAGCTGTTCCGCGGCCTCCGCGACGCGTACCGCGACCGCGTCCGTGACCATGGCACGCGTATCCGGATTCAGTGCGCGGGACACCGTCGAGGGATGGACGCCTGCCGCCCGCGCGACGTCGGCGATCGTGGCGCGGGGCGGCTCAACGGACAGGGCGGGCGGGCGGCGTGGCATCGGGCCTGTCACCTTAACCGCAGATCGCCGTTCCTGTGCATGCCGCCTCGAGCATGCGGGTTGGGACGCAACGGGACGATGCGCGCGGGCACGTCGGCAGCTCGCGACGGCGCCTCGACCGTGCGCTGGCGCGCTTCTGCAATCGTTTGCAGAATTCGCTTGACCGGGTGGCCTGGAGGCGCCTAGGTGGCGTCCAAGACGCCGGAGCAACGTCCAGCCATGACAGATGCCGCCATGTCCAACGCTGTCTCCGCCTGGCCGACCGAGGCGCTGGCGCTGCGCTTCTCGGCGTTCGGCGGCCCCGACGTGTTGTCGGTGAGCCGTCTGCAGGTGCTGGCGCCGGAGCCCGGCGAGGCGCTGGTCGCGGTGCGCGCCGCCTCGATCAATCCGTCCGACGTGAAGAATGTCGCCGGCCGGATGAAGCAGACCGTACCGCCGCGAACCCCGGGCCGCGACTTTGCCGGGGTCGTCGTGGCAGGTCCGCCCGAATGGCTCGGTGTCGAGGTCTGGGGCACTGGCGGGGACGTCGGATTTACGCGCGACGGCAGCCATGCCGCGTTCCTGCGGCTGCCCGTCGCTGCCTTGTCCCGCAAGCCGGCAAACCTGTCCTTCGCCGCCGCCGCAGCCGTCGGCGTCAACTACGTGACGGCGCTGATCGGCCTCGACTACGCGGGCCTGGCCAATGGCGAGACCCTGCTGGTGATCGGCGCCACAGGGGGCGTCGGTGGCGCAGCCTGCGGCATCGCGGCCGCCCGCGGCGCGCGCGTCATCGCGGCGAGCCGCGGCGCGCCTGATGCGGCGTCTCCGGCATGTCGCGCCACGCGCGAGTTCGTCGATCTCGACGCAGGGGACCTGGCTGCTGCGGTCGCCGATCTCACCGGCGGGCGCGGTGTCGATGTGGTTTACGACTGCGTCGGTCGTCCCGACCTGACCGAGGCCGCCGTTGCCAGCCTGGGCTTCCGCGGCCGCCTCATCGCGATCGCCGGCACGCCGGGGGAGCATGTACGCCTGGAACTGATCCCCTTCTATCGGCGTGAATGCCGGCTGCTGGGCGTGGACAGCCTGAAGCGGAAGGCCACCGATTGCGCGCCGATGATGGACACGTTGCGCGATGGCTTTGAGTCCGGCGCCTATCCTGCCCCGGCCATTGCGGCCAGCTACCCGCTGGAGCGCGGGGCAGAGGGCTATGCCGCGGTCGCGCGCGGCACCCGTGGACGCATCGTCCTGACGATGCACGAAGGCTGAGGAGGACATCGCCATGGCTGACGGCCACGTCACCTACACGAGCGAAAACCTTACCGAGGCGGTGCTGGAGCGCATCCGCCCGGATGCGGACCCGCGCATCCAGAAGGTGATGACGGCGCTGATCCGTCACGTCCACGACTTCGTCCGGGAGGTCGAGCTGACTCCGGAGGAATGGGAGCAGGGTGTGGCCTTTCTCTCCGAGCTCGGCCGTTGGTGCGACGACAAGCGGCAGGAAGTGATCCTGCTGTCGGACATCCTCGGTGTGTCGATGCTCGTCGATGCCATCGCCCATCGCACGCATGCCAGCGTCAGCGAGACGACGGTGCTTGGGCCCTTCCATCGCGAGAATCCGCCGCCGATGGTCAACGGGCAGAACATGTCGCCAGGTGTCGAGGGCGAGCCGCTCGAGGTCGAAGTCAGGATCTGTGACGAGGCGGGCAATCCACTGGAAGGCGCGCAAGTTGATGCCTGGCACACCTCGCCTGAGGGCTACTACGACAGCCAGCTGGGCGACGCGCACAACATGCGCGGGCGCTTCGTGACCGGGAAGGACGGCATCGTCGCGTTCCCGACCGTGATGCCCGCCAGCTATCCGGTTCCGCATGACGGTCCTGTCGGCCGCGTGCTGGCCGCCATGGGCCGTGGCCCGATGCGCCCGACCCATGTCCACTTCTGGATCAAGAAGCCGGGCTACCGCGACCTGATCACGCACATCTTCCGCGACGGCGACCCGTATCTGCACGAGGACGCGGTGTTCGGCGTGAAGGCGAGCCTCGTTACCGACTGGGATGCGCCGAAGAAGGACGGCAAGCCCGCCAGGCTGACCTACGAGTTCCGTATCCCCAAGCTGGACAACGCCTGATGCTGTTCCTCATCCACTGCACGCAACGCCCGGACGGCCAGGCCATCCGCGACAAGCACTACGACGCGCATCGCGCCTACCTGCAGAACAGCCCGGTGGACATCAAGCTGGCCGGACCGATGGTGGAGGACGATGGTGGCAAGCGGATCGGATCCGTCTTCATCGTGGACGTGCCCGACCGCGCGGCGGCGGAGGCCTTCTCGGCCGCCGACCCGTTCAGCCAGAACGGCCTGTTCGAGCGCGTGATCATCACGCGCTTCCTCGACATCACGCGTGGCAAGCCGGCCTTCGGGCCGCCGAAGGATTAAGCGCATGCGCCGGAAATACATCCTCACCTGCGCGGTGACCGGGAACATCACGACGCCCGAGCAGACGCCGTATCTGCCGATCACGCCGGAGCAGATCGCCAATGCGGCGATCGACGCCGCAAAGGCGGGCGCGGCCGTCGCCCACATCCATGTGCGCGATCCCGAGACGGGCAGGCCGAGCATGTCGCTCGACCTCTACAAGGACGTGATGGACCGCGTCCGCAGCAGCGGTACCGACGTGGTGATCAACTTCACCACCGGGCCTGGCGGCCGCTTCGTGCCGGATCGCGAGAACCCGCGAAACGCTGCGCCCGGCAGCACGCTGCTTCCGCCGGACAAGCGCGTCGAGCACATCGTCGCGCTGAAGCCGGAGATCGCGACGCTGGACCTGAACACGATGTGGTCGGGTTCGGCTGTCGTCATCAACGCACCCTGGTCGGTGACGCGCATGGCGGAGCTCATCTACGCCGCAGGTGCAATCCCCGAGCTCGAGGTCTTCGACTCCGGCGACATCGGATTGGCGAAGCACCTGATGGCAGAGGGTGTGCTGAAGGGCCCCTGCCTGTTCCAGGTCTGCATGGGGATCCGCTGGGGCTTCGATTGGAACCCGGAGACCCTGAACTACGCGAAGTCCATCCTGCCCGCCGGCAGCCCCTGGGCCGCCTTCGCCATCGGGCGCATGGAATTCCCGATGCTCGTGCAGGCCTGGCTGCTCGGCGGCCATGTGCGGGTGGGGCTGGAGGACAACATCTACCTCAACAAGGGCGAACTCGCGACGAGCAACACCGTGCTGGTCGAGCGCGCGGTGCGCATCCTGCGCGAGTTCGGCGCTGAGCCCATGACGGCGGCGGAAGCGCGCGCCGAACTGGCGCAGGTAGGCGGGTGGAGCCGATGACCCGTGGCGTCCTGGTCGTCACCGGGGCAGGCCGCGGCATCGGTGCGGCCATCGCCAAGGCGGCCGCCGCAGATGGCTGGTACGTCGCGGTGAACTTTGCGCGCGACGCCGACAGCGCGGCTCGGACCGTCGCCGCCATTGAAGCGGTCGGCGGCAGGGCGAAGGCGATCCAGGCCGACGTCACGACGGAGCAGGGAATCGTCGCCCTCTTCCAGGCTGCCGATGCCATGGGGCCTGTACGGGGTCTCGTGAACAATGCGGGCGGCAGCGCGGAAGCGAGGATCTCCGACATCACGCAGGCCGACTATGACCGCATGATGGACGGCAATCTGCGCACGACCGTGTTCTGCTCGCGCGAGGCCGTACGCCGCATGGCGACCGACCGTGGTGGCGAAGGCGGAGTGATCGTGAACATCGGCAGCCGCGCCAGCGTGCTGGGTGGGCAGCCCGGACGCGTAATGTATGCCGCGGCCAAGGGTGCGGTGGACGGCTTCTCGGTTGGGCTTGCCAACGAAGTTGGCAAGCTCGGCATCCGGGTGTGCTGCATCCGGCCCGGCGTGATCCGCACGGAGAGTCACGAAGCGCGCGCGGGCGCCGATCGGCTGCGCCAGATCACTGCGCCCATCGCGCTCGGCCGTCCGGGCGAGCCGGAAGAGGTTGCGGCGGTTGCGGTATTCCTGCTCTCGCCTGCCGCGTCCTACATGACAGGGGCACTGGTCGATATCGGCGGCGGGCGCTAGGACCCCAGCAAGACAACGGAGGAGAGCGATCCATGCGGTTTGTTCGTCGCGCGCTGCTTGCGGCTGCGCTTTCGGTGCCTTACCTCGCGGCCGGAGCCGCGGCTGCGCAGGGCTTTCCGACCCAGCCGATCACCATGATCATCCCCTTCGCGCCGGGCGGGCCGACCGATGTTGTTGGACGCATGCTGGGCGAGGTGATGAGCCGCGAACTCGGCCAGCCTGTCCTGGTCCAGAATGTCGGCGGCGGCGGCGGCACCATCGGTGTGAACCGCGTGGTCCAGGCCCGCAACGACGGGCATACCATCCTCTACACCAATATCGGCATCGCGACGCAGCCGACCCTGTACAGGCGGCTGCCCTACAATCCACTGACCGACCTTGAGACAATCGGGTTGGTGACGCCGACGCCGATGGTGATTTCCCTGCGGCCCAACTTCCCGGGTACGACGCTGGCGGATTTCATCGCCTATGCGCGGCAGCGCCGCGATGGCGTGAACCTGGCCAATGCCGGCCTCGGTTCGGCAAGCCAGCTGTGCGGGACGCTGCTGCAGGCCGCTCTCGGGATCAACTTCACGACGGTGTCCTACACCGGATCCGGCCCGATCTTTCCCGAGTTGATGGCCGGCCGCATCGACGTCTACTGCGATCAGACGACGTCCTCCCTGCCGTTCGTTCGGGACAATCGTATCCGCGGCGTCGCGATGGCCACGGCCTCCCGCCTGCCACAGGCGTCCGAGATCCCCACTGCCGCCGAAGCGGGCCTTCCGAACTTCGAGGTCAGCATCTGGCACGGGTTCTACGCGCCGCGCGGCACCCCGCGGCCGGTGATTGACCGACTCAACGCTGCCCTGCGGGTGGCCATTCAGGATCCAGCCGTCGTCGCCCGTCTGAACGATCTGGCCAGCCCGCCCGAGCCGCTGGACCGCGTGACGCCCGAAGCTCATCGCGCCTTCCTGGAGGCCGAGATCAACCGCTGGCGGCCCATTCTGCAGGCCGCGGGGCAGTTTGCGGACTGACCGCTGGTCCGAACCGTCGGAGCACACCCACCGCGGACAGGGAGGTTTGCAGCGGAGACGTGCTCCGCGTCCTCGCTACGGATCAATGGTAGCCCTGTGCGGCCTTGATCGCAGGCAGGCCTGACCGGGCGATCGCCTGCGGCCAAGGCGGTCCGGCGGCGGACACGGCATGGTCGGGCAAGGCGGGGTCGTCAGGCGCCCACGCCCTACCGCGTCCACGCCACGGCGACACTAGGCCACCTCACGTGAACGTTGTAGGGCTGCGCCGCTGGTGGACCAAGCATCGCCTACGTTTCAGCCGAATACGTCCGCGGGAGAATCCGACCGCAGACTGGCACCAAGCTCCTGCCCCAGCCGCGCGGCATCAGCCGCGCTTCCGCACAGGCGGCGCTTGAGCAGGAAGGAGCCGTCCGCGCGTGCGACGAGACCGGTCAGTTCCAGGCTGCCATCTCGCTGAAGTCGTGCATGGCCACCGATCGGCGTACGGCAGGACCCGTCCAGTTCGGCCAGCAGCATACGCTCAGCCCGGCTAGTGACTGCAGATTCCCGGTCGTCGATTGCTGAGAGGAGTTCGCGCAGCTCGACGTCATCTGCGCGTACCGTAACGCCCACGATCCCCTGGCATGCAGCCGGAACCATCGTATCTGGGTCCAGCACCAGGCCGACCTCATGCTCCAGTTCCAAGCGCCGCAGGCCAGCCAAGGCGAGCAAAGATGCTTGTGGCCCGTCCACCGCACGGACCTTCGCCAGACGCGAGCCCACATTGCCGCGGATGATCTCGACCTGCAGGTCCGGGCGCGCGTGCAGAAGCTGGCTCTGCCGCCGCACCGAAGCCGTGCCGACAAGGGCGCCTCGCGGGAGGCAAGCGTACGGATCGGTGTTCTCCGGCGCACCGCAATCCGGGCCCAGGATGATTGCGTCGCGCGCGTCTTCACGACGGAGCGTGCAGGCGAGGACGATACCAGGCGGGAGCTCGGTCTCGAGGTCCTTGAGACTGTGCACGGCGAAGTCCACGCGCCCATCCGCCAATGCCTCATGGATCTCCTTGGCGAACAGCCCCTTCCCACCAATGTCGGCGAGCCGCTTGTCCTGGATCCGATCCCCCGCCGTGGAGATCACATGCTCCTCGAACGCGTTGACCTCCCGGAGCAGCGGACAGACTCGCGTGATCAGCGACAGGAAGTGCCGTGTTTGCCAGAGTGCCAGGGGGGACCCGCGGGTGCCGACCTTCAGCGGCAGAGCACGCGACGTGCCGCGCCGGTGCGGGCTGCCAGCGTAGCCCGTGGCCCGCAGGTCATGTAGCGGCGAGTCAAGGGAAGAAAGCTTCATTGGGCGTAAGCTCCGCGACGGTTGGCGCAGGGGGACGTCATGCCCGTGCAAAGCCGAACAGGTGCGCCAAATCCTTGAAGAAGATCCGCACATGCGCCAGCGGATCGCGGCGCACGAGTTCCTTGTTCATGTAACTCTGCCAGGTCAGGCGCTGCACATCCTTGTCCTCGCAGATCTTCACGAATTTCTCGCGCCGCTTGTCGGACGAGTACCAGAAGTACTGCATGATCCCGAGGATCCAGAAGACACGGCCGTGCTGCTTCATGAAGCGCTTCCGGGCCAGGGCGAGGGACGCGGGATTCCCGGTGGCGTAGAATGCCTCCGCGGCCTCTGCTGCCAGCCGCCCGCCGAGCATCGCGTAGTAGATCCCCTCGCCCGAGGCAGGCGCCACGACGCCTGCCGCGTCGCCAGCAAGCAGGACGTCGCGTCCGTTGTCCCACTTCTTCAACGGCTTCAGCGGTATCGGCGCGCCCTCGTGCCGGATGGTACGAACGCGGTCGAACCCGGTCGCCTTGCGCAATTCTGCTACGGAACCCCGCAGTGAGAAACCCTTCTGCATCGAGCCAGTCCCGATGCTGACCGTATCTCCGTGCGGAAAGATCCAGGCGTAGAAGTCCGGCGAGAGCTTTCCCTGATAGTACACGTCGCAGCGCTGGTCGTCGTACTTCGGGACCTGACCTCGCGGTGCCTCGACGATCTCGTGGTATGCGAAGACGCACTTCACATTCTCAGCGCCAGGGATGGCTTGACGACCGACTTGGCTGCGCGCGCCATCGGCACCAATGACGAGGCGCGCCCGCACTCTTTGCAGCGGTGCGTCGCTGGAATCGCCTTTGGTCCTGTACTCGACCACCGCCGCACCGTCAGCGTCTCTCGACAGTTGCTCGAAGCTTCCGGTTGCGCGGACAGCGCCGGCCGAAGCAGCACGCTCACGCAGGAACTCATCGAAGACATCGCGATCGACCATACCGACGTAACCGCCGGGGTCGATCGGCATATCGACTTCCTTGTCGGCCGGCGAAACCATGCGTGCCGACGTGATTCGCGCCACCAGAAGGTGTTGGGGAATCTCGAAGTCACGGATCAGTCTGGGCGGAATTGCCCCGCCGCACGGCTTGATGCGACCAGCCTTGTCGAGCAGCAGGACCGACCGCCCGTTGCGTGCTAGGTCGTTCGCTGCCGTGGCTCCCGAGGGACCGCCGCCCACAACAACGACATCGAAGGTTTCGGTCGCCATGTCGTCTGCCCGCCTTCTCTAAGGTGCCGCCGGCGCGGCCCGGCCGAAGCCGGGGCGCCCTGCGCCGGACGCTTGTCCGATGCGCAGTGCCAGCAGCGCCGATGCTAGGAACAACGCCGCATCCACCAGGAACACGACGCTGTAGCCGCCGGTGACGCTTCCCGTGATGAGGCGGCCGACGTCGAGGACGATCGTGCCAAGGAAGCCGCCTACACCGAAGGCGATCGCCTGCGCCGCACCGAACATGCCCATGCGCACGCCTTCGCGGCCCTGACGCCCGTTGCCGACAAGCTGCATCATCGTGGCGATGGCCGCCGCAGCGAAGGCGCCATTCGCGACGCCGAGGGCGAAGAAGGCGCTGCCGAGCGGGAATTCAGACCCAGACATATGGGCGAAGGCCAAGGTGATGAGCACGCCGAATGCCATGAGGCAGCCGCCGACAATCCAGCCACGCAGCACATGTGTGCCGCCCCTTGTCACACTGCCGACGATGGCGATCAGGATCATGCCTGCCAGAACCCCGCCATGCTGGACGGAGGACAGCTGCGTCGACTCCCCGAGGCTCATGCCGAAAACAGCACCCGCAAACGGCTCGAGAATCAGGTCCTGCGCGCTGTAGGCGAGCATCGACACGAACACGAACAGCGTGAAGTGCCTTGCCACCGGCTCATCCCAGACTTCACGCAAGGCGTCCTTGAAACGGGACGGAACGGGCGGTGCGCGGTCGTTGGACGCGGTAGCGCCTTCGACACCGGCAACGGCGAGCACGCTGACGATGAAGGCAATCAGGGCGACGGCGGCTGTGACAGTGACCAGGCGCTCCCCGGAATATGGATCCAGCAATCGTCCGGTGATTGCCGTTGTCACGACAAAGCCGGCAATCATCATGATCCAGACGATAGATGCGGATGCTGGCTTGCGGGCTGGGGCGACCCGGGCCGCGAGGAGCACCAGAAGCGAGGTCCCTGCCGCGCCGACCCCAAGTCCGACCAGAAGAAAGGCGACGACCGCCAGCAGAAGCCCTGGGAGCGGCGCCGTTCCCATCCACGCCGTCGCCGCGGCCGCCAGCACACCGCCCACGCCCAGCACAGCCATCCCACCGATAATCCACGGCGTCCTTCGTCCGCCCTGATCCGAGCCGTGGCCAAGCCTTGGACGCAGCATCTGCACCGCATAGTGCAGGGCTACGAGCGCACCAGGCACGGTCGCCGGCAAGGCATGTTCCACGACCATCACCCGGTTCAGCGCCGCCGTTGTCAGGACGACGACGGCTCCCAGCGCTGTCTGGACCAAACCGAGACGCAAGATGCCAAGCCAGCCAAGCATGCGCTCGCTCATGGTGCGCCTCCCGGAGCAAGGGCAACTGCACTGGCCATCATGCCGGCAACAAAGAGCGTGACCCCGGCGCCGTTGTACCAAGGAGCGAGACCGCGCGGATCGCGCAGCCACTTCTTCATCGACAGCCCCTGCAGCCCCAGGACGACCGCAACGATCAGCGCTGCTGTGGGCATGCCCCAACTCAGCAGCAGCGCGCCGACCACCACCTGGGGGGCCGCCATGACGATGCAGGCCACAATCGCCGCGCGCTCAGGGCCCAGCATGACCGGCAGAGAGTTCACACCGAAGCGCCTGTCACCCTCGATCGACTTGAAGTCGTTCAACGTCATGATGCCGTGCGCCCCAAGACCATACAGAAGGGCGACGACGACGACGCGCGGATCCGGCGCGCTGCCCGAGAGCACGGCGGCCCCTGTGATCCACGGCAGGGCTTCGTAGGAGAGGCCACAAGCAAGGTTTCCCCACCACCCGTTCTGCTTAAGCCGCAACGGCGGAGCGCTGTAGGCCCAGGCGAGGACCACGGCGAGCACTGTCGCTGCAAAGCCCCAGGGGCCCAGAAGCGCGCCAACTGCCAGGGACACAACCGTCCAGCCGATTGCGACGTAGAGCCCCCAGAAACCTGGCATCCGCCCGGAGGGGATCGGCCTCCGCGGCTCGTTGATCGCATCGACATGCCGGTCGAACCAGTCGTTCACGGCCTGGCTCATCCCGCATACGAGTGGCCCGGCCAGCAGAATGCCGAGGAAGGCGATAGGCCAGCGTTCTGCGAGGGAGGCGCCGGACGCGGCGATGCCGCATCCGAAAGCCCACATCGGCGGGAACCAGGTGATCGGCTTCAGAAGTTCGAGCACCACGGCCGGCGTGGGTCGCGCAGCGCTGCCTTCGGGCGTGGCAAGGGGTGCGAAGTTGGCCATGCGACGCCTCAGTCTTCTCCGCCGTCTTCGGCGCCGAGATCGCCCAGACCGTAGCGACGCAGCTTGACGTAGAGACTCTGCCGGCTCAGGCCGAGCATCTCCGCCGCGGATGCACGATTGTCGCCGGTCAGGTCCAGAGCAGCCTCGATGCAGAGACGTTCGATCGCATCGGTCGCCTCGCGGACAAGATCCTTGAGGGGAACGCGGCCGATCAATTCCGTCAGCTGCTCCACAGAGCGGGTTGCCCCATTGCCGGTGCGGGTGGGTGGACGCACCCGCGGGCCGACGTCCCGGATCGAGAAGCCGAAGCATTGCTGGCCGGCGTGCAGAACCGATACGCCGGAGATCTCGACATCGGTCAGCGAGCCAAGCTCGCCACGCAGTGTGCTGCCGTAGAGCCGCACGGCGCCGCGGCTGCGCAGCGTTGCAACAAGGACTTCGAACTCAACGCTTTGCCGCCCCAGCCATCGATCCAGAGGCGCTCCCCGCAACTGGTCCTCAGCCGTGAGCTGAACCATGTCGAGGAAGGCAGAATTCGCCGAGATGATGCCGCCGTCCGCGTCTGTCACGACGAAGGCGTCGGGCACGCCATCCAATACCTTGAGCAGTCTGGCGCGCGAATCGGGAAGGGACTCGGCGTTCTGCGTCGCATCTGCGATCTCGAGCCGCACCAGCAACAGCAGCCCGCCCTCCTGACGGAAGGTGGACGCCGAGACGATGACCTCCGGCCCGTCGTCTGCCAGACGCACCCTCAACTCATCGGCACGGCCCGCGCTCCGAAGTGTCGCAAGCAGCGTCTGCAGTGTCGGCCGATCTTCCGGTGCGAATGCCTCCGGCAAAGGGCGACCGGGCAAGCGGCGTACGCTGCGCATGAACAGCTTCTGCGCCGGCGGGTTCGCCTCAAGCACGCGCAGCGACTCGGCGTCGAGGACCAGCAGCGGGTCCACTGACATCTGGAACAGCAGTCGGTAGCGGGTCTCGGCTTGGCGGAGGCGAGAGTAGTCGCGCTCCATCGACTGCTGGACTTCGACCAGGCGCTGCTGCAGTTGCGACAACGGGCGAAGGTCGCGGCCGAACACCACCCGCCGTCCCGCGCGCCCGAGCGGTGCGACGGAACACAGGATGGGTAGCGATGCACCCTCTAGGGCCACATGGTTGACATGGCGCCAGCGCGGGGCGTCGCTCTGCGCGACGCCAAGAAGTGCCTCGACCTTACTGCGGCTATCGCGGCTGACAGTATCGATCCAAGGACGCCCGACCCAACCGTCAGCGACACTGAGGTCATGGGCAAGTTCGTTGCTGCCGAAGCCGACATCCCGGATGGAGCCTGCCTCGTCAAGCACGAGGGCAAGATCCGCCGATGCGACGACAAGCCCGGCTGCAGCCTCTGCATCGAGGTGTCCAAGCGACGTCTTGGGGGATCTGAACAATTTCACGCGGCATCCTGTCCTTCATGCCGGGGAACCCCTTCCCAAAACCGCCCTCCAGCTCGCCAGTCTCAAACCTCGAAGTCAGCATCATCCGGGGCGGAGGTCCTCAGTCCTCCTGCAGAAGCAATGCAAGCAGCGTCTCCGCCTTCAGCACGGCCTGCTGGCCGTCGCTCGCGGTCGCATCGGCGCCGACAAGTGCAGCCAGCTCAGGACGTTCGGTGAAGACCTGGCCGCCCACAAGCACGCCGAGATGCGGATTGCGTGTGGCACGACGTATGTCGCGGATGAGGCCTGAAAGGGCGTCGAGGCGGCTTTCGCCGGCGAGCGAGAAGCCGACCACGCTGAACCACTGCTTGCGCGCCAGCGCCACGAGCTCGCGCGCCGGTGCACCTGTCGCGCTATGGACGTCCCAGCCCTGCCGCCGAAAGAACTCCCCGACCATGAGAAGGCCGAAGCTGTGCTGCTCGCCAGGCGTGGCGGCAAGGAGAATGCGCCGATCGGCATCTCTCCGGCCGGGCCGGGGGCCGAAGGCATGGCTATTCTCGAGGACAAGCTGCTGAAGGCAGCAGAGACCGACCGTCACGCTCGTGAAATCGCACCGGTCCTCGGACCAGAGATCGCCGAGGTGCCTGGCGACAGGCGCCAGAAGTTCCAGGTAGATCCTCTCCAGCGGTAGCTGCCGGGCATGCATGCTTGTCATGAAGGTCTGCGCCGCGGCGAGATCGCCCTGCATGACAATGGAGGCGAGCGCCTCGACATCGCCAGAACTCGGACCCGATGCAGCCGCCGCATCGGGATGCTCCCAGACTGCCCTTTCGGCACGCGAAAGGAGGAGCCTCGGCAGCACCTGTGCCTCAAGCGTTTTCGCGAGGAGCGAGATCTGGCGTTGCTGAGCGGCGCGCTGACGTGACATGGCCGGCCCGAACGGGGCCTCCATCGCCTCCGGTCTTGCGCGCGCCAATACGCGGCTCGGCATCGGGCCCGGAGGGAGCGCGGCCACATCGTGATGTCCATGTTCGCTCATCTCGACCAGTGGCGCTCCCGCACTCATCGGTTTCGAGGCCATCACCCTCTCCCATCCGCGACTGTCATGTCCCGCGCCGGATCTGTCAATCCCGATTTACGTCAATGACGCTTGACACTCGCTGCGCTCGTTCTCTAGCGTTCACTCCGAGGCGCAGACGGGGAGCGACATGACGGAATACCAAACCCCGGCTCCTGGCTACCGCGGCCGTGCAGTCAGTATGCCGCACCACGACGCCGAACCTGCCTGTGCGTCTGACGTACGGGACAGCGGACTGCGATTGACCCGGAGTTGTCAAGCGATGCTTACAGCGCGCCGTCCAGCCGGTCTCTTCGACCTCTTCGACAGCTCTCCATGGGGAGCCGCCGCGGGGCGACGCCTACCACGCACCAACACTCCACCGCCGCTCTACACCCCTGAGGAGCGCGTCCGGCGGGACAGGTCGCCCTGGACCCTTGTGCAGGGCGTCCTGGCCCCGCTCCAGTTCGTCGTCTTCCTGGTCAGCCTGGCCTTGGTACTGCGCTATCTCGCCACGGGAGAAGGCTTCGCTATCGCGACCTCGTCCGTCGTGGCGAAGACCGCGGTGCTCTACACCATCATGATCACAGGCTGCATCTGGGAGAAGGAAGTCTTCGGTCGTTACCTGTTCGCGCCGGCCTTCTACTGGGAAGACATGTTCAGCATGCTCGTCCTGGCGCTACACACGGCTTACCTGGGCGCAGTGTTTGCCGGGTTGGGTGGGGCGCACTGGCAGATGCTTCTCGCCCTGGCCGCCTATGCGGCCTACGTGGTGAACGCGGCACAGTTCGTGATGAAGTTGCGCGCCGCGCGTCTTCAGGAAGCCCGAGTCGACTCCATGGGAGGGATGCGCACTACATGAGTGCCAGTCCCAACGGCCTTCCCTCCGACATCGGTTGCATCACGCCGCCGGTGCTGCGGGAAAGGGGGCAGCACGAGGTATTCTGCGGCCTCACCGGCATCGTCTGGCTGCACCGCAAGATGCCGGATGCCTTTTTCCTGGTCGTGGGGAGCCGCACGTGCGCTCACCTGCTGCAATCGGCTGCGGGCGTGATGATCTTCGCCGAGCCGCGCTTCGCCACCGCAATTATCGACGAACGCGATCTCGCGGGGCTGGCGGATTGCAATGACGAGTTGGACCGCGTCGTGACTCGCCTCATCGAGCGGCGCCCTGACATACGCATGCTGTTCCTTGTCGGCTCCTGCCCTTCCGAGGTCATCAAGCTCGATCTGTCTCGCGCCGCACAGCGCCTGTCGAGGCGCTTCTCGCCAAAGGTGCGTGTCCTGAACTACAGCGGCAGTGGCATCGAGACGACATTCACCCAGGGCGAAGATGCCTGCCTTGCCGCCTTGGTCGGGGAGATGCCGAAGGAGCCAGGCACCGCGCGATCGTTACTCGTCGTGGGTGCTCTCGCCGAGGTGGTGGAGGATCAACTGCTGCGCCACTTCGCCGCGCTCGGTGTCGGCCCGGTGCGCTTCCTTCCGGGCCGTAGTGCAGCAGAGCTCCCGGCGATTGGGCCTGGCACACGCTACATCCTGGCGCAGCCCTTCCTGGGTGACACGGCACGCGCCCTGGAGGCGCGTGGCGCGATACGGATCGCTGCACCCTTTCCGCTTGGGGCGGAGGGCACTACCGCCTGGCTGCGCGCGGCTGCCGAGACCTGGGGATGTGGCGACGATCGCATCCGTGCGGTTACCGGGCCGGGCGAGGCCCGTGCTCGCGCAGCTTGTGCAGGGCATCGTGCCAAGCTCGATGGAAAGCGGATCTTCTTCTTCCCGGACAGTCAGCTTGAGATCCCGCTGGCGCGTTTCCTGGCACGCGAGCTCGGTATGACCCCAATCGAGGTCGGTACGCCCTATCTGCACCGCGCTCATATGGCGGAGGAGATCGCGCTGCTGCCTGAAGGCGTGCTGCTGTCCGAAGGACAGCATGTCGAGAGGCAGCTCGACCGCTGCCGGGCTGCAATGCCCGATCTGACGGTGTGTGGGCTTGGGCTCGCCAATCCGCTGGAAGCCGAGGGCATGACGACCAAGTGGTCAATCGAGCTCGTCTTCACGCCGATTCAGGGATACGACCAGGCCGGCGATCTCGCCGCACTGTTTGCGCGCCCGCTCGATCGTCGTGCGCGGCTGGAGCGGTAGCGATGCAGCTTGCCGTCTGGACATACGAAGGGCCTCCGCACATCGGTGCAATGCGCGTCGCGACCGCGATGCGCGGCGTCCACTATGTGCTGCATGCGCCCCAAGGCGATACCTACGCCGACCTGCTGTTCACCATGATCGAGCGGCGCGCGGAAAGGCCCCCCGTCACCTACACGACCTTCCAAGCGCGCGACCTTGGCGGCGATACGGCCGAGCTTTTCAAGGCGTCCGTTCGCGATGCCTATGAGCGCTTCCGGCCGGAAGCGATGCTTGTCGGCGCATCCTGCACTGCGGAGCTCATCCAGGACGACCCCGGGGGCTTGGCCAGGACACTCGGCCTGCCAATTCCGGTGGTTCCGCTCGAACTGCCCGCCTACCAACGCAAGGAGAATTGGGGCGCCGCCGAGACCTTCTACCAACTCGTCCGTGCCATGGCAGGACCACACGCGTTGCCGCCCGGCATGAAGCGGCCGCCGCGCGCATCCGGCCGTGCCCCGAGTTGCAATCTGCTCGGCCCAACTGCGCTTGGCTTCCGACATCGCGACGATGTTGCAGAAGTCCGGGGCCTGCTCGAGACAATGGGCATTGAGGTCCTGATCGTGGCGCCGCTGGGCGCAACGCCCGCCGATCTCGCGCGGCTCGGGGAAGCCGACTTCAATGTGGTGATGTACCCCGAGGTCGCGGGCCAGGCCGCCGCATGGCTGAAGCGCAGCTTTGGGCAGCCTGCGACGACGGTGGTTCCGATCGGGCTGGATGCGACGCGGCGCTTCGTGGCCGAGGTTGCGGCGCTTGCTGGCGTTCAAGCCGCTGCCGAGGAAACTGCGTCGCGCATGGCGTGGTACTCGCGCTCAGTGGACAGCACCTATCTCACGGGCAAGCGCGTCTTCATCTTCGGAGATGCGACGCATGCCGTGGCCGCGGCTCACGTCGCGCAGCACGAGCTCGCGTTCGAGGTTGTCGGCATCGGCACATATAGTCGCGAGTTCGCTCGCGAGATCCGGGAAGCAGCGAAGTCCTACGGCGTCGAGCCGCTGATCAGCGATGACTACCTGGACGTCGAACAGGCTATCATCGCCCTGCAGCCGGAACTCGTGCTGGGCACCCAGATGGAGCGCCACATCGCAAAGAGGCTCGGTATTCCTTGCGCGGTGATCTCGGCCCCTGTGCATGTTCAGGACTTCCCGGCCCGGCACTCACCGCAGATGGGGGCCGAAGGTGCAAACGTACTCTTCGATACCTGGGTTCACCCCCTCATGATGGGCCTGGAGGAGCATCTGCTGACGATGTTCCGCGAGGACTTCGAATTCCATGACGGCGCCGCGCCGTCCCACCTCGGTGGCAAGCACGCGGCGTCAGAGCTGGGCATCGGGGGGGCGCCCGCCGCGCCGCCCTTGCCCGCGCCCGCAGCGGTGACTCCCCACGCCGCTGCGGGCGATCCTGTGTCCTGGGGCTCGGACGCGGAGAGGGAGCTCAGAAAGATTCCGTTCTTCGTACGTGGGAAGGCGCGACGGAACACGGAGCGATACGCTGCCGAACGGGGGATCGCGACCATCACGCTCGAGACATTGTATGACGCAAAAGCCCACTTTGCCCGCTGAGACACCCATCCGCGTCACGGTCGTGACGATGGACAGCCACTTGGCGGGGGCGATGCTGCATGCACGGACTGACCTCCGGCGCCAGATGCCGGGGTTGGAATTGACCGTGCACGCCGCCGATGAATGGGGGGGCGACCCTGCAGCCCTTGCCCGTTGCCATCAGGAGATCGCGCGCGCCGATATCGTGGTGGCCGCCATGCTGTTCCTCGAAGATCACATCAAGGCGGTTCTGCCTGCCCTGTGCGCGCGTCGCGAGCAGTGCGATGCGATGGTCTGCATGCTCTCAGCCGGCGAGGTGATGAAGCTGACTCGCATCGGCCGCTTCGACATGGGCGCCGAGGCGACCGGAATCATGGGCCTCCTGAAGAAGCTGCGCGGATCGAAGAAGGGCAGCGGCTCGTCGGGCCAAGGCCAGATGAAGATGCTACGCGAACTGCCCCGGCTGCTACGCTTCATTCCGGGAACGGCCCAGGACGTGCGGGCCTATTTCCTGTCGCTGCAGTACTGGCTGGCAGGAAGCCGGGAGAATCTCGGCAACATGATCCGCCTGCTGGTCAATCGCTATGCGTCCGGGCCGCGGGCGGGTCTAGTGGGCACCCTGAAGGTTGCACCGCCGGTGCACTATCCTGAGGTCGGGCTCTACCACCCGCAGCTGGCAGATCGCGTAACGGAGCGTCTGAACCAGCTGCCGAATTCAGGTGATGCCGGAACTGTCGGTCTGCTGATCATGCGCAGCTACGTCCTCGCCGGAAATGCAGCGCATTATGACGGCGTGATCGGAGCCTTGGAGGCGCGAGGCCTGCGTGTGATTCCGGCTTTCGCTTCAGGCCTCGACAACCGTCCTGCAATCGAGCGGTACTTCACCGCGCATGGCGTGCCGAACGTCGATGCCGTTGTCTCGCTCACGGGCTTCTCGCTCGTCGGTGGGCCCGCCTACAACGACGCGCATGCAGCCGAGGAGCTGCTCGCCAGGCTGGACGTCCCATACATCAGCGCGCATCCGCTGGAATTCCAGACGATGCGCCAATGGCAAGCCGATCCGCGCGGACTGCTGCCAGTTGAAGCTACGATGATGGTGGCTATTCCCGAACTCGACGGGGGTATCTGGCCGATGACCTATGGCGGGCGGTGCGGAGCCGACTCGTCCGGCAAGAGCTGCCCTGGCTGCGATGGCGTCTCGTGCCAGCGCGATATGCGCGCGCACCCTGAGCGAGCAGATCGGCTGGCAGAACGGGTGGCCCGGCTGGTCGCATTGCGGCGCTCTGACCGACGGGACCGCAAGATCGCAATGGTGCTGTTCAGCTTTCCGCCGAATGCAGGAAACATCGGCACGGCCGCCTATCTCGGCGTGTTCGAGTCGCTCCACAATACCCTGCGCGCGATGGAAGCTGCGGGCTATCAGGTGGACGTGCCGGACAGCGTGGATGCGCTCCGTGCCCGTGTATTGCACGGCAACGCCCAGCAATTCGGCGCCATCGCCAACGTCGCGGCCCGCATCGGCGCCGACGACCATGTGCGGCGCGAGAAGCACCTCGCCGATATTGAGCGTCAGTGGGGGCCTTCGCCCGGTCGCGCGCAGTCGGATGGCGCGAGCATTCACGTGCTGGGCGCGAGCTTCGGAAACGTCTTCATCGGCATCCAGCCTGGCTTCGGCTGGGAAGGCGATCCGATGCGCCTGCTCTTCGAGCGCGGATTCGCGCCGACGCACGCGTTCAGTGCATTCTATCGCTGGATCCGTGAGGATTTCGGCGCGCATGCCGTCCTGCACTTCGGCACCCATGGTGCGCTGGAGTTCATGCCGGGCAAGCAGGCGGGCCTTTCCGCCGAGTGCTGGCCTGACCGTCTTATCGGCGAACTGCCCAACTTCTACCTGTATGCGTCAAACAACCCTTCGGAAGGCATGCTCGCGAAGCGGCGGGCAGGAGCGGCGCTGATCTCCTACCTGACTCCGCCGGTGGCGAATGCAGGGCTGTATCGTGGCCTCCTGGATCTCAAGTCGTCGCTTGACCGCTGGCGCGGGCTCGATCCGGACTGCGACCAGGCAGTCCGGCAGTCCCTGGCGGAGCTTGTCCAGGCGCAGGCGGCGGCTGTCGACCTTGCGCCGAGCGAGCCAGCCTGGACCGCGGACGAGTTGCAGGCTCAGGTCGTCTCTCTCACCGAAGCACTGCTTGAGCTCGAGTACACGCTCATTCCGCACGGCTTGCACGTCATCGGCGAAGTGCTCAGCCGGCAACAACGCGCCGAGACACTTGACGCCGCCGGAGTCACTGACCCGGCCGAGCGGGCGCGACTGGACAGTTTGCTCGCCGCGGATCCGGAGTTGCCCGCCATCTTGCACGCCCTCGATGGAGGCTACATCCGACCAGCGCCGGGCGGCGACCTGCTACGCACCACGGCTGTCCTGCCGACAGGGCGCAACCTGCACGGTTTCGATCCCTTCAAGATTCCTTCTACGTTCGCTGTGCGCGACGGCGCGCGGCAGGCCGATCGTCTGCTGGCGCGCCATACCGCCGAGGGCAAGGGCCTTCCGGAGACTGTCGCGATCGTGCTCTGGGGCACGGACAACCTGAAGACCGAGGGAGGCCCGATCGCCCAGGCGCTTTGGCTGATGGGCGCGGAGCCACGTCACGACAGCTATGGCCGTGTCTCGGGCGCGAAGCTCATCCCTCTGGATCAGCTTGGTCGTCCGCGCATCGACGTCATGGTGACGCTGTCCGGCATCTTCCGCGATCTGCTCCCGTTGCAAACGCGGCTGCTGGCGGAGGCAGCATTGCTGGCCGCCGAGGCGGCGGAGCCGCCTGAGCAGAACTTCGTCCGAAAGCACGCACTCGCCTATCAGGCGCAGCATGGCGGTGACATCCAGCAAGCCGCGCTGCGGGTATTCGGCAACGCCGACGGCGCGTACGGCTCGAACGTTAACGGCATGATTGACGCCGGTGTCTGGACCGACGAGGACGAACTCGCCGAGACGTATGTTCGACGCAAAGGTTACGCGTATGGCGTGGACGGCAAGCCGGCACGGCACGACACGGTCCTTTCGCATCTGCTCAGGAGTGTCGAGGTCACGTATCAGAACCTCGACAGCGTTGAGGTCGGCCTGACAACCATTGATCAGTATTTCGACACGCTGGGTGGAATCAGCCGCGCCGTGCGCCGTGCCCGCAACGGCGCAGAGGCTGCGGTCTATGTCGGCGACCAGACGCGTGGCGAGGGCACGATACGGACCGTAGCTGAACAAGTTGCCCTTGAAACCCGTACGCGCGCGCTGAACCCGAAATGGTTCGAGGCCCTTCTGGCCCATGGTTACGAGGGAGTGCGTCAGATCGAAGCCCAGGTGACAAACACGATGGGATGGTCCGCCACGACGGGACAAGTGGCGCCTTGGATCTACCAGCAACTGGCACAGACCTACATGCTGGATCCGGAGATGAGGAGCCGTCTCGCAAAGCTGAACCCGACAGCGTCCGTCCGGATCGCCAACCGGCTGATCGAGGCGCACGAGCGACGGTACTGGCAGCCGAGTGACGAGACCATCGAGGCGCTCCGGCTAGCGGGCGAGGAGCTGGAGGATCGGCTCGAGGGCATTTCTGTGGAGATGGCGGCATGACCGTGATCATGAGACCACCGCCCAACACCAGCGTCTCGCGGCTGGGCGACGGCGAAGGGTCGGTCCAGGTGCATGCCGACGGGGGCGCGAAGATCGACGGCGCGACCGTCTTCGCCATCTATGGCAAGGGTGGCATTGGGAAGTCCACCACCTCGTCCAACCTGTCCGTCGCCTTCACGAAGCTGGGCAAGCGCGTATTGCAGATCGGCTGCGATCCGAAGCACGACAGCACCTTCACGCTCACGGGTCGGATGATTCCGACGGTGATCGACGTGCTCGACGGAGTCGGATTCCACGCGGAGGAGTTGCGGTCTGAGGATTTCGTGTTTGAAGGCTACAACGGTGTGCTCTGCATCGAGGCTGGCGGCCCGCCGGCGGGCACGGGGTGCGGCGGATACGTTGTCGGCCAGACAGTGAAGCTGCTGAAGGAGCATCACCTGCTAGAGGAGACGGACATCGTCATCTTCGACGTGCTTGGTGACGTCGTCTGTGGCGGGTTTGCCGCACCTTTGTTGCACGCCGATCGCGGGCTGATCGTGGCCGCCAACGACTTTGACAGCATCTTTGCAATGAACCGGATCGTTGCTGCCATCAAGGCAAAGTCGGCCAACTACGGCGTACGCCTGGGCGGCGTCATTGCGAACAGGTCGAAGGACACCGATCAGATCGAGAAGTTCAATGCCGTATCCGGCATGAGAACGCTTGCGCATTTCCCGGATCTCGACGTGATCCGACGCTCACGGCTCGCCAAGAAGAGCCTGTTTCAGATGGACGAGACGATTGCGGAAGTGAAGGCGGCGCAGGACGAGTACCTCAGCCTGGCAGCCACGCTGTTGGCCGGCGTCGCCCCGCTCGAAGCAGCGCCCCTCAAGGATCGTGAGATCTTCGACCTGCTGGGTTTCGACTGATGCCGACAGCCACCTATCTCACGCGCCGTGGCGAGCTGCACGAATACTTTGATCGCACCGCGCTGCCTGCATGGGAGCGCCTGACGTCCGATGCTCCTGTGTCGGGAATTCGCGCAACAGTCAGGGCCGGGCGCGACGCGATGCGCGCAACGCTGCTTTCCTGGCTGCCTGGCGACCTGACTGGCAAAAGGGTGCTGGATGGCGGATGCGGGACGGGGGCACTGGCGCTCGAAGCGGCAAGGCGAGGGGCGCACGTCGTCGCCGTCGACATCGCGCCGGGGCTGATCGAGATCGCCAAGCAGCGGACAGGCATCATTGCCGGTCCTGGCCGTATCGATTTCCTGGCGGGCGACATGTTCGATCCGGGACTTGGGCGCTTCGACCATGTCGTCGCGATGGACAGTCTGATCCACTACCAGCCCAGGGACACGGTCCACGTTCTGACCGGGCTGGCAGAGCGGACCGGGTGTTCGATCACATTCACCTTCGCGCCACGCACGCCCCTGCTGACGGCCATGCATGCCGTGGGTCGCTGCTTTCCCCGCGGCGACCGGGCACCCTCTATCGTACCTGTCGGAGAGGCGCAGTTGCGTCGACTGATCGCGCGGGAGCCTGGTCTGACTGGGTTCTCGGCAGGTCGGCACCGCCGGATCGCTTCTGGCTTCTACACGTCCCACGCGTTGGAGCTGTGCCGTCGATGAATCGCATCGAGGCTCGAATGGCGCGTATCTGGACCCGGGTGGGCAGCGATCTGCTACCTTTTGCGGACGCGACATCAAGAGAGCTCCCGTGGTCGCGCCTGCTGCGCCTGTCACTCTTCCAGATTTCCTGCGGCATGATGGCGGTGCTGCTGATCGGCACGCTCAACCGGGTCATGATCGTGGAGCTCAAGGTGCCGGCGGGACTGGTGGCAAGCATGCTTGCGCTTCCTCTGGTCTTCGCGCCCTTGCGTGCTTTGATCGGTTTCAAGTCCGACAACTACCGGTCGCTACTGGGCTGGCGGCGCGTGCCGTACATATGGCTCGGCAGCATCGCGCAGTTTTCAGGGCTCGCCATGATGCCGTTTGCGCTGATCGTGCTGTCGGGTGACACCTGGGCGCCGCCTTGGGCTGCGCAGTTGTCGGCAGCCATCGCCTTCCTCTGTGTCGGCGCCGGCATGCACACCGTGCAGACGGTCGGTCTCGCATTGGCGACCGATCTGGCGCCGGAGAAGTCGCAGCCGAACGTGGTTGCCGTGTTGTCGCTCATGTTGCTACTCGGCATGGTCGTGTCGGCGCTGCTGTTTGGCGTGCTGCTGGCGGAGTTTAGCCAACTCCGGCTGATCCAGGTCATTCAGGGCTGCGCGGCTGCGACGCTTATCTTGAACTTCATCGCGATGTGGAAGCAGGAACCGCGCAATCCCGATCGCACGCAGGGCGCGCGGGATGGCGATCCGGGATTCCTCGAGAGCTTCAGGACCCTGCGCGCGAGCGGCCCGTGGAACCGTCGGCTGTTCGCAGCGGCTCTCGGCTTCGCCGGCTTCGCGATGCAGGACGTGTTGCTGGAGCCCTACGGGGGGCAGATTCTCGGCTTGAGCGTAGGCGCGACGACGGGCCTGACTGCACTTCTGGCAGGCGGCAGTGCGCTCGGCTTCATCGCTGGCGCTCGATGGCTGTCGCGCGGGGCCGACGCGCATCGTCTGGCTGCCTACGGATCGCTCATGGGCATCTTCGCCTTTGCGATGGTGATCCTGTCCGGTGTGATGGAGTACACCCCGCTCTTTGCACTTGGCTCCCTCTGCATCGGGCTGGGAGGTGGGCTCTTCGCGCATGCCACCTTGACATCCTGCATGCGGGTCGCACCGCAGAACCAGATCGGCCTCGCACTTGGCGTTTGGGGAGCGGTGCAGGCAACGGCGGCTGGACTCGCCATCGCGACGGGCGGTGTCGTGCGCGATGTGCTCAGCGGCCTTGCAGAGCAAGGATCGCTTGGGGAGGCGATGTCCGGCCCCGCGACCGGCTATCTCGTCGTCTATGCAGCGGAGATCGCGCTGCTCTTCTTCACCCTGGCCGTGGTCGGACCGCTCGTGCGAGGCACGGGTGCACCCCGTTCGCGACCGCAACCGGGATCCGGCATCGCCGGGTCCGCCCACGTCTGAAGGGTCATACGGAGGTCCGCCATGACGTCAGCCCCAACTTCGGTCTTCCAGGACCTGGCAGCGCTGTCGCTCTACCTATTCTATGCGTTCTTTCTCGGTCTTGTGCTGTGGCTGCACCGGGAGGGGAAGCGAGAAGGCTACCCGCTGATTTCCGATCGTGAGGGGCGCGAGTTGCGTGCCCCCATCGAAGGCTTTCCAGCGACGCCCGAGCCCAAGACCTTCCGTCTCGCGCACGGGCACGGCGCGGTCATGGCGCCTGGCCCACGCGCCGAGCGCGACATGAGCTCCTTGTTGAAGGCCTACGATCCGTTCCCGGGTGCGTCACAGGTTCCCACCGGCGATCCCATGCAGACGGGCGTGGGTGCGGCCTCCTACTCCCTGCGCGCGGATACGCCCGACCTGACGTGGGATGAGGCGGAGGCGAAGATCGTGCCCCTGCGGGCGGCGCCGGGCTGGTACGTTCCAGAAGGTGACCCGGAGATCCGTGGTCGGCCGATCTTCGGTACCGACAAGAAGATCGCCGGCACGGTCGTGGACCTGTGGGTGGACAAGTCCGATGTGCTCCTCCGCTACGTCGAGGTCGAAGTCGTTGGAAGTGGCAAGCGCGTGCTGATTCCCCTGGGCCTCGTTCACTGGAGTGGCGACGGTCCGGTGAAGTGCGACACTGCCTCGTCGGCCCAGATCGCCGCCGCTCCGGTGACGGCGCACCCCGAGCGGGTGACACTCCGCGAGGAGGATCGCATTAGCGGCTACTTCGGTGGCGGCGAGCTGCACGGTGAGCCGGGTGCGAGCGAGCCGTTCCTATGAGCGAGCCCAGTCGTCCGGTCTTCAGCGAGCACGACACGGAGCCAGTGCCCGGCCTGCCCGGGCCACTGCCAGCCGGGGAAGTGATCCTTTGGCAGGGTGCGCCTGGCTTTGGTGGTCTGGCCCGGCGAGCCCTGCATCTGCGCTGGCTGTCCATCTACTTCCTGGCACTCGCTTTGTGGCGTGCGGTTGCGGTTAACGCGGCTGGCGGGGATGGCCTGGACGTGGCGCAGGCCGTGGCTCTCGTGCTGCTGCTCGGGGCGGTCCCGGTCGGCCTGCTGGCGCTTTATGGCTGGGCGACGGCCAGGCACACGCTCTACACGATCACGTCGCGCCGCGTCGTGATCCGGACCGGGGTGGCCTTGCCGCTGACCGTCAATGTTCCGTTCGCCCTGATCGGACGTGCCGGCCTCGCAAAGCATGCCGATGGAACAGGCGATATCGCGCTCGAGGTGATGGCGCCCCACCGGGTATCCTGGATTGCGCTCTGGCCCCACACGCGTTCCTGGCACGTGTCGAAGCCACAGCCGACCTTGCGTGCCCTGCCCGAGCCCGAGAAGGTCGCGCAGATACTCGGCAGGGCGCTGGCGTTGGCGGCTGCGCTACCCGTTAGGCCCGTCAGCGCCCGGGTCGAGGACCGGTCGGCGCAGCCGACCGCCGAAGCAATGGCGTGAAGGAGCGACCGATGGGGAGCGCGCTTCTTCGGACCGGACGTCTGCCTCGCGGCATGGTCCTCGGTACGGGCCTGGTGGTCGCCGGCACGTTCATGCTGGCGACCCTGGGTCACAGGGCACCGCTGGATCCTGCCGTCAGCGGCATGCTGCCGACGGCGACTCGAGAGCTTCGATTCGCGGATCGGGCGGACGGTGCCGTGGTGGTGACTGATGCCCGGACCGGGCGTCAAGTCGAAGTCGTGGAGCCTGGCACGGAGGGATTCGTACGCGGCGCCATGCGCGGGCTCGGGCGGCAGCGGCGCATCTCCGATGTCGGCCCTGACGTGCCATTCCGCTTGAGTGTCTGGCCCGACGGCCGGATCACCCTGCATGACATCGCCAACGGAAACACGATGGAACTGCACGCTTTCGGTCGGACGAATGCCGAAGCCTTCCTGCGTCTCTTGGCAACAGAGGAGTGAGGACGCCATGACGGACCACTGGGGAGTGGGCCGGGCGATCTTCGGCGGTCGAACCGTCGAGGTGCCCTGCACAGTGGAAATCGAGAGGACTGCCGAGTTCCTGTATGCGAACGCGATCCCGGAGGGAATCGACCTTCGGCCTGGCGACCGCGTCCTGGTGCACGGTGCGCCCGACCATATCGACTTCGGCGAGCGCATCTCTTTCGCGACGACCGCGACGGTCTACAGGGCCGGTCCGATCGAGCGGTTCTGGACCCAGTGGTCCGCGCTGTTCGAACTGACCGAGCTCTATCACTGCGGCTTCGAGCCGAAGGAGGTTGCATGAACGCGGTGACGCCGGCCGGGCGGCCTTCCTCCTCGTCGGAAAGCACCAAGCTCGCCATGACGGAGACTGTGCTTTCCCCGAGGTTCTACACGACCGATTTCGCTGCGATGGACTCGATCAGCGTCGAGAGCGTCCGCGAGCAGTGGGACAAGCTTATGGCGGAGTTCCACGCCGACCCGAACAAGGGCCACTTCATTCGGACCGAAGAGTTCGATGCCTTCGACCTCAACACCCTGCCCGAGCCGCTGCAGAAGGAGTTTCTGGAATTTCTCGTCAGCAGCGTGACGGCGGAGTTCTCGGGTTGTGTGCTCTACGCCGAGATCAAGAAGCGCGTGAAGAATCCGGACATGAAGGATCTGTTCGGCGTCATGGCGCGCGATGAATCCCGGCATGCCGGCTTCATCAACGACACGCTGAAGGACATGAATGTCGGTGTGGATCTGGGATTTCTGACTAGGGCAAAGAAGTATCATTACTTCCAGCCAAAATTCATCTTCTATGCTACTTATCTTTCCGAGAAGATCGGTTATGCGCGCTATATCACTATTTTCCGTCAGTTCGAGCGGCATCCAGAACTGCGCTTCCATCCGATCTTCAAGTGGTTCGAGAAGTGGTGCAACGACGAGTTCCGGCATGGCGAGGCGTTCGCGTTGCTGATGCGTGCCAACCCTGATCTCGTGAAGGGCGTGAACCGCTACTGGGCGCGGTTCTTCCAGCTTGCCGTCTTCGCGACAATGTACGTGCGTGACCATGCACGGCCGGAGTTCCACAAGGCTCTTGGGATGGACGCGACGGACTACGACATGCGCGTCTTCCGCATCACCGAGGAGATCTGCCGGCAAGCGTTCCCGGATACGCTCGACATCGACAACCCCGCCTTCCTCCGGAACCTCGAACGGCTGAATGCCATTGCGGAGGCGATGAACCGGGCCAAGGCTCAAGGTGGCGTGGTGGGCAAGGCGAAGCGGGTCGGCTTGTCGGCAATGGCAGCCGCTGTGTTCGGAAGGCTCTTCCTGCTGCGTCCGCGCCGCCACGCTCTGCCGGACGACGCCCGTCTGTCGCCGGCCTGGTAGGGACGAGCGCAGCATGGCCGACTACGGGCTTCCCGCCGTCTTCACGCTCCTGGTGTGGTGGTTCAGCACGGGACTGATCATCTACCTGGATGGGCTGCGGCGGGAGACCTTCCGCTGGACGATGCTGGGTGCGACCACGCTGTTGCTGGTCGGGCTATTCGGCCTGCACGCCTTGGCCTGGGACACCAGTGCCGCCGGCGCGTGGCTCGGCTTCGTTTGCGGGGTGCTGTGCTGGGCCTGGATCGAGATCGCCTTCCTTACTGGCCTGGTCACCGGCCCGCGGCGCACGCCGATTTCCTCGACGCTGCGAGGATGGCCGCGCCTGCGCGCTGCGCTCGCCGCGATCCTCTGGCATGAGCTTGCCATCATCGCGATGGCCGGGGCGATCGTTCTACTGACGTGGGACGCACCCAACAGGATCGGCACTTGGACATTCCTCGCCTTCTGGGCCATGCGACAGAGCGCCAAGCTCAACGTCTTCCTGGGCGTGCGAAACCTGTCCGAAGCCTTCCTTCCGGACCACCTGCGGTATCTCGAGAGTTTCTTTGCGCGGCGGCCGATGAATGCCCTTTTCCCGGTGTCGGTGCTCGCTGGCGCAACCGCCTGCGTCCTGCTGGCGCTGGCGGCACTGTCACCCGATGCGACACGGCATGAGGCCGTCGGGTTCACGCTGCTTGCCACCTTGGTCGCGCTGGGGCTGCTGGAGCATGTCTTCATGGTGCTCCCGTTCTCGGCGGATGCGCTCTGGAAATGGGGCCTCGCCGCGCGTCCTGACGTGAAGCAGAAGAGCCGGCCGCAGCCGTCGAGTGCGGCCTGATGACGATCCGATTGATCACGATCAAACCTATCCACCTGGCGACCTGCGAGACTGCGCATCGTGCCTTGCCGCCGCGAGAAGGTCGGCGTCAGGTGGCGCCAACATGGAAGTGGGGACCGACATGAACTACGAGAGCTTCTTCCGGGCGCAACTCGACGGGCTGCGGCGCGAGGGACGCTATCGCGTGTTCGCCGATATTGAACGCCAAGCAGGCGCATTCCCGCGTGCGGTCCGCCACGATGCCGGGAAGACTCGGGAAGTAACAGTGTGGTGCTCCAACGACTATCTAGGCATGGGGCAGCATCCGAAGGTTCTCTCGGCCATGCACGAAGCGCTCGACCGCTACGGCGCCGGGGCCGGCGGCACGCGCAACATCTCCGGCACGAACCACGCGCATGTCCTGCTGGAACGCGAGTTGGCCGATTTGCATGGCACAGAGGCCGCGTTGCTGTTCAATTCGGGCTACATGTCCAACTGGGCGACGCTCTCGACCCTGGCGTCGCGCATGCCGGGCTGCGTGATCATCTCGGACGAGATGAATCACGCCTCGATGATTGAGGGCATGCGCCACAGCCGGGCAGAGCGGCGCCTGTTCCGCCACAACGACGTCGCGGATCTCCGGCGCGTGCTCTCCGAGGTGCCAGCCGATGCGCCGAAGCTGGTCGCCTTCGAGAGCGTCTACTCCATGGATGGCGATGTCGCCCCGATTGCCGCGATCTGCGATGCCGCGGACGAGTTCGGCGCGATGACCTACTGCGACGAGGTGCACGCCACGGGCCTCTACGGTCCGCGGGGCGGCGGCATCACCGAGCGTGACGGCGTCGCCCATCGTGTGACCGTTATCGAAGGCACGCTCGCCAAGGCGTTCGGCGTCATCGGCGGATACATCGCAGGGTCCGCGGCGATGGTGGATTTTGTCCGCAGCTACGCCTCCGGCTTCATCTTCTCCACGGCCTTGCCGCCAGCCGTCGCCGCGGGCGCCCGTGCTGCCATCCAGCACCTCAAACAGAGCACGACGGAGCGTGATGCGCTGCAGGAACGCGCCCGGACCCTGCGGCGCCGACTTGACGAGATCCACGTTCCACATCTGGAGAACCCGAGCCACATCGTGCCGGTCATGGTCTACGACCCCGTACAGTGCAAGCGGATCAGCGACATCCTGCTCGACAGCTACGGCGTCTATGTGCAGCCGATCAACTATCCCACCGTGCCCCGCGGTACCGAACGTCTGCGCATCACGCCTGGTCCAGTGCACACCGATGCCGACATGGACCATCTTGTCACGAGCCTTGAGGCAGTGTGGTCCCAGTTCAGCCTTAGGCGGGCCGCCTGATGGACGCCACGGGCCCTAGGGGAGGGGCCGTGGCGAACGAAGGCGGTTCGATCGCAGCGGCACAGAGCAGGACGGGACGAAAGGCGCCGGCGCGACCGAGCCGCCTTGTCTTCCCGTTCTCGGCCATCGTCGGCCAGGACGAGATGAAGCTCGCGCTGCTGATCTCGGCCGTCGATCCGTCGGTCGGCGGCGTCCTGGTCTTCGGCGATCGCGGTACAGGCAAGTCGACGACTGTGCGGGCGCTGGCAGCCCTGCTGCCGCCGATGCAGGCCGTCGCGGGGTGTCCCTTCGCCTGCGATCCGGCGAAGCCCGGCGATCTTTGCGAGGCCTGCCGCACGGCTGCGCGCCGCGTTGCCATCAGCGTACCGGTTCCGGTCGTCGACTTGCCGCTCGGCGCCACGGAGGATCGTGTGACCGGTGCGCTGGATATCGAGCGCGCGCTGGCGGAGGGGGTGAAGGCTTTCGAGCCCGGTCTGCTCGCTCGGGCCCATCGGGGCTTCCTCTATATCGACGAGGTGAACCTCCTTGAGGACCACATTGTTGACCTCCTGCTCGACGTGGCGGCTTCCGGCGAGAACGTGGTCGAGCGCGAAGGCATCTCCGTCCGGCATCCTGCCCGCTTCGTGCTGATCGGCAGCGGCAATCCCGAAGAGGGCGAGTTGCGCCCCCAGCTCACGGACCGCTTCGGCTTGGCCGTCGAGGTGCGAACGCCGCGAGACCTCCCGACTCGCATCGAGGTGGTACGACGCCGGGACCTCTTCGACCGGGATCCGAAGCGCTTCACCGCCGCCTGGGCGAAGGAGGAAGCAGCGACGCGCACGCGTATCCTCGCGGCGCGCCGCCTTCTGCCAAAGGTCTCCGTGCCCGATGCTGCTCTTGAGGCCGCGGCCCGGCTATGTCTCGCCCTCGGTACGGACGGCCTGCGGGGCGAACTGACGCTGATGCGCACGGCGCGTGCGCTGGCGGCGCTCGAGGGGGATCGCGAGGTGACGGTTGCGCACTTGCGGCGCGTTGCCGCACCGGCGCTGCGCCATCGTCTGCGCCGCGATCCGCTTGACGAGGCCGTGGCTGGCACGCGGGTGGAGCGCGCCCTGGCCGAGGTCCTGCCACCGTGAGCACAGAGGCGGGCCCTCAGCCCGCAGATGATGCTGTGCAGGCCGCCCTGCTGCTAGCGGTAGATCCGGTCGGTCTGGGCGGTGCCGTGCTGCGTGCCCCCGCAGGGCCTGCCCGCGATGCATGGCTGGCGGTGCTGCGCGCAGGCCTGCCAGCGGCGTCGCCCTGGCGGCGGCTGCCGCTTGGCGTGCCGGACAGCCGGTTGCTGGGCGGCCTCGATCTCTCGGCGACGCTTGCGGCCGGACGTCCCGTGGCCGAGCGTGGCATCCTGGCAGAGGCGGATCGCGGCATCATTGTCGCCGCCATGGCGGAGCGCCTCGAAGCTGCCACCGCGGCCCGCATCGCCGCCGTCATGGACTCCGGTCAGGTCGCCGTGCAGCGCGATGGTCTATCGGACAACCTGCCATCGCGCTTCGCCCTCGTCGCGCTGGACGAGGGCGTCGCGCCCGAGGAGGTGGCGCCTGCATCGCTACGGGCACGGCTGGCGTTCCATCTGGACCTGACAGGACTCCGTCTGCCGGCACTGGCCGCTGAACCCATCCTGGCCGCGCGTGCTCTCCTGCCCGATGTCGAGGCCGGGGACGACCTCCCTGAGGCGATGTGCGGGGCCGCTGCGTCGCTCGGCATAGACGATCTGCGAGCACCTCTTCTCGCATTGCGCGCGGCACGCGCCGCGGCCGCACTGGCGGGCCGTGCGAGGGTTACGAAGGAGGATGCGGAGCTGGCCGCCCGGCTGGTGCTGGCGCCGCGCGCCACCATGGTGCCGACCGAGGAGTCGGCCGAGCCGCCGCCCGAGCCGCCGCCCCCGCCGGATGACCAAAGCGAGCAGAAGGAGCCGGACCGCGGGCCCGATCCCAAGGAGCTGCAGGAAATGCTGGTCGCCGCAGCGCAGGCTGCGCTGCCTTCCGGACTGCTCGAGGCCCTGCAGTTGAGGGAGGCGGCACGGCGTCGATCGGCTACCGATGGCAAGGCGGGCGCGCGGCGCAACGCGGCGCGGCGCGGCCGTCCGGTGGGCACGCGTGCCGGGCAGCTCCGATCCGGTGATCGGCTCGCGCTGGTGGAGACCTTGCGGAACGCCGCACCCTGGCAGGCCGTCAGGCGTCGCGAGAACCCTCACGGTCCTCCCATTCGCGTCCGCAAGGAGGACATCCGCCTCCGTCGCTTCCGTCACAAGGCCGGCACGACGGCGATCTTCGTCGTGGACGCATCCGGCTCCTCCGCGTTGCACCGGCTGGCAGAGGCGAAGGGCGCGGTGGAGATGCTGCTGGCCGACTGCTACGTGCGCCGTGACCAGGTGGCGGTTGTCGCATTCCGCGGCAGGGGCGCCGACGTGCTGCTGCCGCCGACGCCGTCGCTCGTGCGGGCGAAGCGCAGCCTCGCCGGTCTGCCGGGCGGCGGCCCTACACCGCTGGCCGCCGGCATCGATGCCGCCGCCGCCATCGCGACGGAGGCGGCGCGGCGCGGACGGACGCCCTTACTGGTGCTGCTGACCGATGGCCGTGCGAACATCGCGCGGGACGGCACGCCAGGGCGGCCCGCCGCCGAGGAGGACGCGCTCAGCGCTGCGGTCCCGATCCGGAATGCAGGCATCCCCGCGTTGCTGGTCGATACTGCGCCACGTCCGCACCCCTTCGCCAAGCGCATCGCCGAGGCGATGGGCGCGCGCTACGTACCGCTTCCCGCAGCCGATGCCGGGCGGCTTTCCACTGCCGTCGCGGCGGCTCGGCCAGCAGGTTGAGCGATGGTGGATCGTCCTTCCTGGGAGCATGACGGTCGCGACTGGCCGAACCGTGACGCCAGTCGCTTCGTGACGGCCGGCGGCCTGCGCTGGCACGTCCAGGTCATGGGGGATGGGCCGGTATTGCTGCTGGTGCACGGCACCGCGGCGGCCACGCATTCCTGGCGCGATCTCATGCCGATCCTCGCCACGCGGTTTCGCGTGGTGGCACCGGACCTGCCGGGGCATGGCTTCACCGACCTGCCCGCGCAGGCGCGGCTGTCACTCCCGGGGATGGCAGGGGCGCTCGCCGCATTGCTGCATGCCATCGATGCGCGCCCTGTGCTGGCGGCCGGTCATTCTGCCGGCGCGGCCGTGGTGCTCAGGCTCGCGCTCGACAACCGGATCGCGCCGGCCGTGATCGTCAGCCTCAATGGCGCGCTGCTCCCGCTCGGCGAGAAGCACGCGGCATTCTTCACGCGGGCAGCGCGGATGCTGGTCGGTCTGCCTTTCGTGCCAAGCCTCTTCGCGTGGCGCGCCTCGAACCGCGCCGTGGCGGAGAGGCTCCTGCGCGACACCGGCAGTCGCATCGACGCCCGCGGGGTGGATCTTTATGCGCGGCTCTTCCGCCACGCGAGCCACGTCTCCGCGGCTCTCGGCATGATGGCGAACTGGGACCTGCTGCCGCTGCTGCAGGATCTGCCGCGCCTGAAGACCAGACTAGTGCTGGCCGTCGGAGCGAATGACAGGTCCATCCCCCCGGCCCAGGCCGAGCGGGTCCGCAGCCGTCTTCCGACCGCCGAGATCGCAAGCTTTCCCGGCCTCGGTCACCTCGCGCATGAGGAGAAGCCGCGAGAAGTGGCGGAGCTGCTGTTCCGGTTGCTGGCGGTCGCGCCGGCGAACGGAATGGGCTCGCTCTCCGTGTCAGACCTGCCTTACAGTCGGGCTGGTTGAGTACGGATCCGCCCATGCCGCCAGCGACGCCCGAAACCGTGCATGCCGATCTCGCGGCCTGCCGGGCGATGCTGTCGGGTGGCTCCAAGTCCTTCGCCGCGGCCGCCAGGCTGCTGCCTCGTCGAGTTGCCGAGCCGGCGACGGCACTCTACGCCTTCTGCCGCGTGGCCGACGACCTGATCGATGAAGGCGGCGGGCCCGCTGCCCTGGCCGAGCTGCGTGGCAGGCTCGATGGGATCTATGGCGGCCAGCCTTTTCCTCACCCCGCAGACCGCGCCTTTGCGCGCGTCGTGGCGCGCTTTGCCATCCCGCGTCCGTTGCCTGAGGCTTTGCTGGAGGGCCTGGCCTGGGATGCGGAGGGGCGCCAGTGTCCTGATGCGGCGGCGCTCGAGGCCTACTCGGCTCGTGTTGCAGCGGCCGTAGGTGCCATCATGACGCTGCTGATGGGCGTGCGGGATGCCACCGCGATCGCGCGGGCCTGCGACCTGGGCGTGGCGATGCAGATGACGAATATCGCCCGCGACGTCGGAGAGGACGCCCGCAACGGCAGGCTCTACCTGCCGCATGACTGGCTGCGACAGGAAGGGATAGAGCCGGCCGCCTTCCTCGACGCGCCAGACTTCACGCCCGCATTGGCGCGTGTCGTCGCACGCCTGCTCCGAACGGCCGACGCACTCTATGCGCGATCGGAGGCCGGGATTGCCTGCCTGCCGCGCGACTGTCGCTCCGGTATTGCCGCCGCCCGCTTCGTCTACGCCGAGATTGGGCGGCAGGTGGAACGGCAGGGCCTGGACTCCGTCTCCCGCCGTGCTGTCGTCCCCGGACATCGCAAGCTGCGACTGATGGCGCGTAGCCTGAGCCTGCTGGCGCATCGCCCCGCCGACCTTATCGCGCCGCCGCTGCCTGGCACCGCCTTCCTGGTCGACGCCGTGGCAGACATGCCCGCGGCCGGCGAAGCCCTTCCTCCGGCTCCGGCCTTCAGGGACCGCTTGCTCTGGGCCGTCGAACTGTTCGATCGCCTCGACCAGCTCGATCGCGGCGCCGCCGGATCTGTCAGGGCAGCTTGACACACATCAAGGTCAATTTACGCGGACAGGGGTGATCCTGTTCCCGGCCGGCACCGGGCCGGCGGGAGCGTCCCGATGCGTATCGTCCTGATCCATCCCAACTACCATTCCGGCGGTGCGGAGATCGCGGGCAACTGGCCGCCCGCCTGGGCGGCCTACCTGACCGGCTACCTGAAGGCCGAGGGCTACACCGACATCACCTTCATCGACGCCATGACGAACCACCTGAGCCACGATCAGGTGCGCAATCGTCTGCTGGAGCTGAAGCCCGACCTGATCGGCGCCACCGCCATCACGCCTGCGATCTACGAGGCGGAGGCACTCCTCAAGCTGGCCAAGGAAACCTGCCCCGATGCCGTGACGGTGCTCGGCGGGATCCATGGCACCTTCATGTATCCGCAGGTGCTGACCGAAGCCCCCTGGATCGACGTGGTGGTGCGTGGCGAAGGCGAGCAGGTGCTGCTCGACCTCGTGCGCTGCATCGACGATGGGCACTGGCCCGCCGAACGCGATGCCGTCAAGGGCATCGCCTATGCGAAGGATGGGCAGATCGTCGCAAATGCCGCGGCGCCGCCCATCGCGGATCTGGACAGGATCACGCCGGACTGGGGCGTCCTGGATTGGTCCAAATACATCTACATCCCGATGAACACGCGCGTCGCCATTCCGAACCTGGCGCGCGGCTGCCCGTTCACCTGTTCCTTCTGCAGCCAGTGGAAGTTCTGGCGCGACTACCGCGTGCGGGACCCGAAGAAGGTGGTGGACGAGATCGAGGATCTCGTGCGCAACCACGGCGTCGGTTTCTTCATCCTGGCGGACGAGGAGCCCACCATCCACAAGAAGAAGTTCGTGGAGTTCTGCGAGCGGCTGATCGAACGCAACCTGCCGGTGCTCTGGGGCATCAACACGCGCGTGACGGACATCCTGCGCGACGAGGCGCTGCTGCCGATGTACCGCAAGGCTGGCCTCATCCACGTCTCACTTGGCACGGAAGCGGCGGCGCAGCTGAAGCTCGACCGCTTCAACAAGGAGACCACGGTCGCGCAGAACAAGAAGGCCATCCAGCTCCTGCGCCAGAACGGCATCGTTGCCGAGGCGCAGTTCATCGTCGGGCTCGAGAACGAGACGCCGGAGACGCTGGAAGAGACCTACCGCATGGCGCTCGACTGGGACCCGGACATGGCGAACTGGGCCATGTACACGCCCTGGCCGTTCAACGACCTTTTCAAGGAGCTCGGCGACAAGGTCGAGGTGTTCGACTTCTCGAAATACAACTTCGTCACGCCGATCATGAAGCCTGACGCCATGGATCGCGCCACGCTGCTCGACCGGACGATGCACAACTACCGCCGCTTCTACCTGCGCAAGACGTTCCTCGGCTACCCCTGGATCAAGGACAAGGTGCGCCGGAAATACATGCTCGGCTGTCTCTGGGCCTTCGCGAAGTCCGGCTTCCAGCGCACCTTCTACGATCTGGGCAAGGTGGGCTACTGGGGGCCGCAGTCGAAGAAGAGCGTGGACTTCCATTTCGACACCTCGCGTACGCTGGAAGCTCAGGCCGCGCGTGCGCCGCACAATGCGCTGTGGAAGACGATGCATCGGCCGAAGGCGAAGCTGCCCGCGGCCAATGCTGCGGCTGCGGCAAAGGCCTGTGGCGGCGGTACGGAGCAGCTGGTGGAGGATGACGAGACCGCCCGCATGGAGCCGGGGGTCGTCAAGGCGTGCGGCGGCGGGACGCAGCAGCTGCCCGAATCCGTGAACACGCCGGCTCGGGACTGAGGCGATGGACGGCGGCATGGTTGCCGCTGGCCGCATTGGGCCGAACGCTATCACGCGACTTGCGGAGGCGCTCGGCCCGGATCTGGCACGCCAGGTCTTCGCGGCGGCCGGGCTGGAGCGACGCCTGGCAGAGCCACCGGGCCGGATGGTGCCGGAAGGCGAGGTGATCGCGCTGCACCGGGCGGCACGCACGATCATGGGTGAGACCGCCGCCGATGCCGCATCCCGCGAGGCCGGGCGGCTGACGGCGCTCTACCTGCTTGCCCATCGCATCCCGCGACCATTGCAGTGGATCCTGAGAGTGCTGCCTGCTCCGATCGCGGCGCAGGTGCTGCTCGGCGCGATCGGCCGGCACGCCTGGACCTTCGCGGGCAGCGGCGCGTTTCGCGTGCGGCCAGGGCGCCCGCTCCGTCTCGAGATCGCGGGCGCGCCCATCGCTCGCGCCGCAGCAGCCGATCACCCGGTCTGCGGCTATTACGCGGCAACCTTCGAGACGCTGTTCCGCGCCCTGGTGAGCCCCCGCACACGCGTGCAGGAGACGGCGTGCGAGGCGATGGGCGCGGAAGCCTGCGTCTTCGAGGTGCGTTGGCAGCTACCGGACGATGAGGCGGTAGAGATGCCAGGTCGCGTGGCCCAGGACCGGCAACACCACCGCCAGCCCCACGAAGAGCGGAATTGAGCCGAGCAGCAGGAGCAGCGCGACGATCAGGCCCCAGGCGGCCATCGGGACCGGGTTCACCACGAAGGCGCGCACCGAGGTGGCCACGGCGCGCCTGACGCCGCCATCCCGGTCGAGCAGCATGGGGAAGGACAGCGCAGTCAGGACCAGCACGGCGGCGGCGAACAGGAAGCCGACCGCGTTGCCGACCAGGATCATCCGCCACCCCTCGGATGTGCCGAACAGCGCCTGCATGGCATCCGTTCCCGCCGGAAGCCGGCCGAGCGTGGCTGCGTAGATGGCATCCGCCGCCCACAGCCAAGCCATGAAGATCGCCAGCAGCAGGACGCCGAGCGCGAAGATCGACCCGATCGCCGGAGAGCGCAGCACGTCGAACACGTTCACCCAACTTGCCGGCATCCCGCGCTCGCGCCGGCGGCTGATCTCGTAGAGGCCCAGGGCCGCGACCGGCCCGACCAGCGCGAAGCCGGCCGCCATCGGGTAGAACAGGTGCATCGCGTTACCACCCGCCGCCAGCGTCGCGGCGATCAGCCCGATCAGCGGATAGAGCACGCACAGGAAGATCAGCTGCGTCGGAGTCTCGAGGAAATCGGCCCAGCCGCGGCGCAGCGCCAGGGAGAGGTCGCCCAGACTGATGCGCCTCACTTCCGGCTCGGCCGCTGTCGCCGGCGCGGCCGGTGTTGTCCAGACCTCAGCCATGCACGCCTCCTCGAACCCTGGATGGCGGGATGCCTGCCGACGGCGGCCGGCGAGCCCCGCAGCATGCGACATGGCACCGGCGCGGCGAGGAGCACGCTCACAAGCGTGCGAAGGCCGGCTGCGGAAAGCCATTGACTGAGTGTCAAGAAAGACTGACAGTCATTGGCGACAGGACTGCCTGACGGTTCCTCTTGCCATGCGTCGGCGCCGATCGCGGTGGGCCGGCGCGGAGACTGCGCATGGACGTCGCCACGCGGATCGAGGCCAGCCTGGCCGATGCGGTTCTTCTGGCCGAGGCCACGGGCGCGCCACCACGCCTCGCCGCGGCAATGCGGCATGCCGTATTCCCGAAGGGCGCACGCATTCGCCCGCGGCTCACGCTCGCCGTCGCCGGGGCGTGCGGGGATGACCGTCCGGCACTGGCCTCCGCTGCAGCTGCCGCGGTGGAACTGCTGCACTGCGCCAGCCTCGTGCATGACGACATGCCGTGCTTCGACAATGCCGAGACCCGGCGCGGCAAGCCGAGCGTGCACCGGGCCTTCGGCGAGCCGCTGGCCGTGCTTGCTGGCGATGCGCTGATTATCCTGGCTTTCCAGACCCTGGCCCGCGTCGCACCCGCTGCGCCCGAGCGGCTCGGCGCCGTCCTCGCGGCCGTGGGCGACGGTGTAGGCGTGCCCTTCGGCATCGTCGCCGGCCAGGCCTGGGAATGCGAGCCGGCCGTCGATCTGTCCGAGTACCAGCGCCAGAAGACCGGCGCCCTGTTTGCCGCCGCCTGTGTTGCCGGCGCCGCGGCGGCGGGCCACGCGGAGCCCGAGGCCTGGCGCCTTCTCGGCGACCGTCTCGGGGAGGCCTATCAGGTTGCGGACGACCTCCGCGACGCCGTGGAGACCGAGGCCACGCTCGGCAAGCCGGTCGGTCGCGATGCCGCGCTCGGCCGGCCAAGTGCGGTTGCCAGCTTCGGGCTCGGCGGCGCGGTCACACGTCTGCGCAATCTGAGCGAGGCAGCCGTCGGCGCGATCCCGCACTGTCCGGGCCAGGCGGCACTTCGCGCCCTGATGTTGCAGGAAGCCCAGCGCCTGGTCCCCGGCAAGCTCGCCGCAGCGGCATGAGCGCCTCCGCCGGTCTGGAGGTGCCGGTGGCGCCGAGTCTACGGGACCGGTTCCGCGCCTGGCGGGAAGGCCTGACCGCGTCGCCGGGATTCCGGCGCTGGGCGGCCGGCTTCCCGCTGACCCGTCCCTTCGCGCGCCGCCGGGCCCGTGCGTTGTTCGATCTGTGCGCGGGCTTCGTCTATTCCCAGGTCCTGCTCGCCTGCGTCAGGCTTCGGCTGTTCGACATGCTGGAGCACGGGCCGGTGGACGAGGCGGAACTGGCCCGTCGGCTCGACCTGCCGCCAGAGGGTGCGCTGCGGCTGCTGCGTGCCGCGGCGGCGCTCGGCCTGACCATGCAGCGCGATGACCGGCGCTGGGCGCTCGGCCCCCTCGGCGCGGCCATGATCGGCAACCCCGGCATCGCGGCGATGGTCGAGCATCACGCCATGCTCTACGCGGACCTGGCGGATCCTGTCGCGCTGCTGCGCCGGCCGCGCGGCGGGAATGCGCTGTCGGGCTACTGGGCCTATGCCGGAGCGGCGGCGCCGGGCTCACTCGGCCGGGAACGGACCGGCGACTACACCGCCCTGATGGCGGCGTCCCAGCCCATGGTCGCGGAAGAGGTCATCGCCACCTACGACTTTCGCCGCCACCGCTGCCTGCTGGACATAGGCGGCGGCAGCGGTGCCTTCCTGGCGGCGGTTGCCGCCGCCGCACCCGAGCTGCGCGTGATGCTGTTCGACCTGCCGGCCGTCGCCGCGCAGGCGCGCGAACGCTTCGCGCGGTTGCGCCTGGAGGGCAGAGCCACGGCGCATGGCGGTGACTTCGCTGTCGACGCGCTGCCGGCCGGCGCGGACATCGTGTCCCTGGTCCGCGTGCTGCACGACCACGACGACGACGTGGTCATGGCGCTGCTGAGGCGCGTGCACGCTGCGCTGCCGCCTGGGGGCCGCCTGCTGGTGGCCGAGCCGATGTCCGGCACCCCCGGCGCGGAGCCGGCCGGCGACGCCTACTTCGGCTTCTACCTTCTCGCCATGGGCCGTGGCCGCCCGCGCAAGCCGGACGAGTTGCAGGCGATGGCGCGGGCAGCGGGCTTCGCCACCGCTCGCCTGCTGCCCACACGCACGCCTCTGCTGGCGCGCGTGCTGGTCGCCGATGTCGCGTCGGCCTGACGAATGAGTGTCAGTTTATCTTGACAGATTTGACTGTCAGGCTAGGGTGACGCTCTGGAGACACTTTGGAAGAACCGTGGACACTCTCGCTGTAGTCCTGGAAGCGCCTGAAAAGCTTGCACTCAGTCGCCTCGACCTCGTCGAGCCCGGCGAAGACGACGTCGTCGTCAACGTCGAGTGGAGCGGGATCAGCACGGGCACCGAACGCCTGCTGTTCACCGGTCGCATGCCGCCCTTCCCGGGCATGGGGTATCCGCTGGTTCCGGGATACGAATCGGTGGGCCGCATCGCGTCGGCAGGACCGAATGCGAAGCGGCGCGTTGGTGAACGCGTCTTTGTCCCCGGCGCGCGCTGCTTCGGGCCGGTGCGCGGCCTGTTTGGCGGTGCAGCGCGTCGGCTCGTCGTCACCGCAGCCAAGGCCATTCCGATCGACGAGTCGCTCGGCGCGGACGGCGTGCTGCTTGCGCTGGCTGCCACCGCGCAGCACGCGATCGCACCCGGCGCGATGCCGCCGGACCTCATCATCGGCCACGGCGTACTCGGGCGCCTCATCGCCCGGATCGTCGTCGCAATGGGGGCTCCGGCGCCCGTCGTGTGGGAACTGAACCCGGAGCGTGCCGAGGGCGGGCGCGGCTACCAGGTGCTGTCGCCGGACGCCGATTCGCGTCGCGACTATCGATGCATCTGCGATGTCAGCGGCGATTCGAACCTGCTCGATACCCTGGTGCAGCGCCTCGCACCCGGCGGTGAAATCGTCCTGGCCGGCTTCTACAGCGCCCCGCTCTCCTTCGCCTTTCCGCCTGCCTTCATGCGCGAGGCGCGGATCCGCATCGCCGCCGAATGGCGCGAACCCGACCTCGCCGTCGTGCGCGCCTTGATCGCAGAGGGACGCCTGCCGCTGGACGGCCTCGTCACGCATCAGCGCGACTTCGCTTCTGCCCCGGAGGCCTACCGGACCGCCTTCGAAGATCCGGGATGTCTCAAGATGGTTCTCGACTGGAGGGACTGCCAATGAATGCGCCCGCCGGATTCCAGCCGAACCGAGATCCGCAAGCGAGCATGACCGAGCAACTGCGGCAGGAAGCCGCGGAAGGCCCGGATCCCGTGCCCAGCGATCCGCCGAAGAAGCAGACGCAGATCATCGCGATCTACGGCAAGGGCGGCATCGGCAAGTCGTTCACGCTCGCCAATCTCAGCTACATGATGGCGCAGCAGGGCAAGCGCGTGCTTCTCATTGGCTGCGATCCGAAGAGCGACACGACGAGCCTGCTCTTCGGGGGCAAGGCCTGCCCGACGATCATCGAGACGAGCTCGAAGAAGAAGGCGGCCGGCGAGCCGGTAGTCATCGGCGACGTCTGCTTCAAGCGCGACGGTGTCTTCGCGATGGAGCTCGGCGGGCCGGAAGTGGGCCGCGGCTGTGGCGGCCGCGGCATCATCCATGGCTTCGAGCTGCTCGAGAAGCTGGGCTTCCACGAGTGGGACTTCGACTTCGTCCTGCTCGACTTCCTGGGTGACGTGGTCTGCGGCGGCTTCGGCCTCCCGATCGCGCGCGACATGTGCCAGAAGGTCATCATCGTCGGCTCGAACGACCTGCAGTCGCTCTACGTCGCCAACAACGTCTGCTCGGCGGTGGAGTATTTCCGCAAGCTCGGCGGCAATGTCGGCGTCGCCGGCCTGGTGGTGAACAAGGACGACGGCACCGGAGAGGCGCACGCCTTCGCGCAGTCCGTCGGCATCCCCGTGCTCGCCGCGATCCCCGCGAACGAGGATATCCGGCGCAAGAGCGCGAATTACGAGATCGTCGGCCGGCCCGACGGGGAATGGGGGCCGCTGTTCCAGGCCCTGGGCGTCCAGGTGGCCGAGGCGCCGCCGCTTCGCCCGACGCCGCTGACCCAGGAAGGCCTGCTCGGTCTGTTCAAGGGCGATGTGGTCGGCCGCAACGTGGTGCTGCAGCCTGCCTCACAGGAGGACATGCGCGCCGCCGGCGTGGTCGCGAAGCCGTCCCTCGAAGTGGTCTACGAGGGCGCCTGAGCCGTGGACACGCTTCCTCCCTCCAGCGCGCCGCCTGTCGAAGGCTCCGGCTGCCATGGCGGCCGGGAGACGATGGAGTCCGCGGCACGCGCTGCCGGCAAGAGCGAGACGATGGACCGCCTCGCCAAGGACTATCCGCGCGGACCGCACGACCAGCCGCAAAGCATGTGTCCGGCCTTCGGGTCCTTGCGTGTCGGCCTGCGCATGCGGCGCGTGGCGACGATCCTCTCGGGCAGCGCCTGCTGCGTCTATGGCCTGACCTTCACCAGCCACTTCTACGGGGCCCGGCGCAGCGTGGGCTACGTGCCCTTCAACTCCGAGACGCTGGTGACGGGCAAGCTGTTCGAGGACATCCGCGACGCCGTGCATGCGACGGCGAAGCCGGAGGAGTACGACGCCGTCATCGTGACCAATCTCTGCGTGCCGACCGCCTCCGGAGTGCCGCTCGAACTGCTGCCGAAGGTTATCGACGGCGTGCGGATCATCGGCATCGACGTGCCTGGCTTTGGCGTGCCGACCCACGCAGAGGCGAAGGACGTGCTGTCCGGCGCGATGCTGCGCTACGCGCGGCTGGAAGCCGAGGCCGGTCCGGTCGCCCGCCCCCGCAACCTGGTGGAAGGCGAGCGCACCATCGCCCTGATCGGCGAGCTTTTCCCCGCCGATCCGATGGGCATCGGCGCGCTGCTGGCACCGATGGGTCTCGGCCTCGCGCCGCAGACGCCGGCGCGGGAATGGCGCGATCTCTATGCCGCGCTGGATGCGGTGGCGGTCGCCGCTGTGCACCCCTTCTACACCGCGTCCATCCGGGAATTCCGCGCGGCGGGCAGGCCGATCGTGGGCTCGGGCCCCGTCGGCGTCGAAGGCACCGCCGCCTGGCTGGAGGCGATCGCCAAGGCCGCTGACGTGCCGGCGGCAATGTTGGACGCCGCCAAGGCGCGCATGCTGCCCGCGATCAAGGGCGCGATGGCCGCGGCCCCGATCAAGGCGCGCATCACCGTCTCGGGCTATGAGGGCAGCGAGCTGCTGGTGGCGCGGCTGCTGAGCGAGGCCGGCGCCGAGATCCCCTATGTCGGCACCGCCTGCCCGCGCACCGAATGGTCTGACCCCGACCGCGAATGGCTCGAGGCGCGCGGGACGCATGTGCAATACCGCGCGAGCCTCGAGAACGACGTCCACGCCATGCTGGACGCGAAGCCCGACCTGGCGCTCGGCACCACGCCGCTGGTCCAGAAGGCGAAGGAGCTCGGCATCCCCGCGCTCTACTTCACCAACATGGTGAGCGCGCGGCCGCTCTTCGGGCCGGCGGGCGCGGGCTCCATGGCCGGCATCGTCGCCGCGCAGACCGGCGGGCGCGAACGCTTCGCGCGGATGGTCTCCTTCTTCGAGGGCGTCGGCACGCCGGATGGCGCGGGCTACGGCTTCACGCAGAAGCCGCAGGATCCGCCCGGCTTCCGCGACCGCCAGCGCAAGCGGCGGGCCGCGCAGGCCAAGGCCGAAGAAGCGGTGGGGACCTGAGCATGCTCGTCCTCGATCATGATCGCGCTGGCGGCTACTGGGGAGCGATCTATGCCTTCTCGGCGATCCGCGGTCTGCGCGTGGTGATCGACGGGCCCGTGGGCTGCGAGAATCTGCCGGTCACGGCGGTGCTCCACTATACGGACGCGTTGCCGCCGCACGAGCTGCCGATTGTGGTGACAGGCCTCGACGAGGACTCGCTCTCCCAGAACGGCACCGAGCCCAACCTCAAGCGCGCCGCAGCGACTCAGGATCCGGACCTGCCGGCGGTGGTCGTCACGGGCTCGATCGCCGAGATGATCGGTGGCGGTGTCACGCCGCAAGGCAGCAACCTGCAGCGCTTCATCTGCCGCACCATTGACGAGGACCAGTGGCAGGCCGCCGACCGGGCCATCATGTGGCTCTGGAACGAGTTTGGTGCACGGGGCCGGAAGGTGCGTGCGAAGAACCCGAAGCTGGGCACCAGGCCGCGAGTCAACATCATCGGGCCGATCTACGGTACCTTCAACATGCCCTCCGATCTCGCGGAGATCCGGCGCCTGGTCGAAGGCATCGGTTGCGAGGTGAACCTGGTCTTTCCGCTCGGCAGCCATGTCGAGGATATCGCCAGGCTGCCGGATGCCGACGTCAACATCTGCATGTATCGCGAGTTCGGCCGCAAGCTGTGCGAGGAGCTGGACCGGCCGTGGCTGCGGGCGCCGATCGGGCTGTTCGCGACGACGAACTTCCTGCGCAAGCTCGGCGAGCTGACGGGCCTCGACCCCGAGCCCTTCATCGAGCGCGAGAAACATACGACCATAAAGCCGCTGTGGGATCTCTGGCGCAGTGTCACGCAGGACTTCTTCGCCAGCGCGTCCTTCGCCGTCGTCGCGACCGAGACCTATGCCCGCGGCCTGCAGCGCTTCCTCGGTGAGGAGATGGGCGTGCCCTGCGCCTTCGCCTTCGCGCGCAAGGCAGGCGAGAAGCCCGACAACGAAGCCGTTCGGCAAGCGATGAAGGCATCCCCGCCGCTGGTGTTGTTCGGCAGCTACAACGAGAGGATGTATGCCGCCGAGCTGCGCAGCCGGGCCATTTACATCCCTGCAAGTTTTCCGGGCGCGATCATCCGTCGTGCCACCGGCACCCCCTTCATGGGCTACGCGGGCGCAACCTACGTCGTGCAGGAATACTGCAACGCGCTGTTCGATGCGCTGTTCCATATCCTGCCGCTCGGCACCGACCTCGACCGTGTCGAAGCGACGCCGGCGCGCACGCCGGAGCCCTGGGACGACGAGGCCGTCAGGATCCTCGACGAGCGCGTGGAGGCGGAGCCGTTTCTGCTCCGCATCTCCGCCGCGAAACGCCTGCGCGAGCAGGTGGAGAAGGCAGCACGCACTGCTGGGGAGCAGCGCGTCACAGCGGACCGTGTCGCACGCACGCTTGCGGAGAGCGTCGCATGAGCCCCGGTTCCCCAGCGATCCCGCGCTTCGGCTCGGACCGGCGGATTCCGCCGTGCCGGACGGGGCGTGGGTCAGCCATGGCGGTTCGCCGCCTGGCAACCCGGCCGCGCGGGATCTGCGCGGTAACGGCCGCAAGGCCAATAGGAGGCTCGATGGATGGCCGAAGGTTCGCGAACCGGCCTGACTGAGGGCGAAGCGCGGGAGATCCACCGCCTGTTGATCCAGGGGTGGGCCTTCTCTGTCTTCGCTTCGATGGGCGCCCACATCCTGGTGTGGCTGTGGCGTCCGCTTGTCTACGCGGGCCAGACGGTGCCGCCGGACTGGCGCTTCTTCTGAAACCGGACGAAGGAGAGCAAGTCCATGCACAAGATCTGGATGGTGGTTGATCCGCGACGGTCGCTGTTCCTGGCGATGATCGCGGTCATCGCGGTGGCGACGATCCTGCACTTCGTCGTCATGAGCTCGCCCCGCTACTGCGACCACTGGGGCTGGTGCGCGACGTCCGCCACCTTCACGCCGGGTCAGCCCGTCGGAAGGTAGCGGCAGTCGCCGATGTCGCTCCGCGGCAGTGGGCGAGGCAAGCACAGCGGGCCTCGCCCGCTGTCGGGGACGACAAGTGGGTTAGGCAGGTCGTTGCCTGGCCAGGATGGGAGTCTCAATCCATGGCAATGCTGACCTTTGAACAGAAATACCGGGTCCGCGGCGGGACGCTGGTGGGTGGCGACCTTTTCGACTTCTGGATCGGGCCGTTCTGGATCGGCTTCTTCGGGGTCACCACCGCGTTCTTCACCGTCGTTGGCGTCGCGCTGATCTGCATGGGCGCGGCCATCCAGGGCACGTGGAACCCCTGGCTCATCAACATCCCGCCGCCCGATCTGGCCTACGGCCTGCGCTTGGCGCCCATGCGCGAAGGCGGGCTGTGGCAGTGGATCACGTTCTGCGCCATCGGCGCCTTCGTGTCCTGGGCGCTCCGCCAGGCGGAGATCTCGCGCAAGCTCGGCATGGGCTACCACATTCCCGTCGCCTACAGCGTCGCGGTCTTCGCCTATGTCACGCTCGTCGTGATCCGCCCGCTGCTGATGGGCGCATGGGGTCACGGCTTCCCGTACGGGATCTGGAGCCACCTCGATTGGGTGTCGAACGTCGGCTACCAGCACCTGCACTTCCACTACAACCCGGCGCACATGCTGGCGATCACCTTCTTCTTCACCACGGTGCTCGCGCTCGGGATGCATGGCGGCCTCGTTCTGTCGGCGGCCAACCCGCCGCGTGGCGAGGTCATGAAGGCCGCCGAGCATGAGAACGCCTACTTCCGTGACCTGATCGGCTACTCGATCGGCACCTTGGGCATTCATCGCCTGGGGCTGTTCCTGGCGCTGTCGGCAGGTTTCTGGAGCGCCGTGTGCATCGTGATCAGCGGCCCGTTCTGGACGCGCGGCTGGCCCGAGTGGTGGGGCTGGTGGCTCAACCTGCCCATCTGGCCGCACCGCTAGGCCGAAGGGGGAAGACACATGACTGCCTTCGTCGTCTACCAGAACATCTTCACCCGGATCCAGGTGCGGCCGCCAGCACCCTATGCCGGCGTGGAACTGCCGCCCGAGGACCTGAAGCGCGAAGGACAGGGCGGCTTCGTCCACCTGTTCGGTCGCCTCGGTGACGCACAGGTGGGGCCGATCTACCTCGGCATGCTCGGCGTGCTGTCGATCTTCTTCGGCACGCTGGCCTTCGTGATCATCGGCCTGAACATGCTGGCCTCCGTCCAGTGGGACATCATCCAGTTCGTGCGCCAGCTCTTCTGGCTCGCGCTGGAACCGCCTTCGGCGAAGTACGGCCTGAAGTTCCCGCCAATGCGCGAGGGCGGCTGGTGGCTCGTCACCGGCTTCTTCCTGACGATCTCGATCCTGCTGTGGTGGGCACGCACCTACCGCCGCGCCCGCGCCCTCGGGATGGGCACCCATGTCGCCTGGGCCTTTGCCGCCGCCATCTGGCTCTACCTGGTGCTGGGCTTCTTCCGGCCGCTCGCGATGGGCAGCTGGAGCGAGGCGGTGCCCTTCGGCATCTTCCCGCACCTGGACTGGACCGCGGCGTTCTCCATCCGCTACGGGAACCTCTTCTACAACCCGTTCCACGCGCTCTCGATCGTCTTCCTCTATGGCTCGACGCTGCTCTTCGCGATGCATGGCGCCACGATCCTGGCGCTGGGCCGCTACGGCGGGGAGCGTGAGCTCGAGCTGATCGCTGATCGCGGCACTGCAGCGGAGCGTGGTGCCCTCTTCTGGCGCTGGTGCATGGGCTTCAACGCCAGCTTCGAGAGCATCCATCGCTGGGCGTGGTGGTTCGCGGTGCTCTGCCCGCTGACCGGCGGCATCGGCATCCTGCTGACTGGCACGGTGGTGGACAATTGGTACCTCTGGGCTGTGGAGCGCCACTTCGCGCCCGCTTATCCGCAACTCTGGGCGCCGGTCGCCGACCCGGCCCTGGTGCAAGGAGCGCCGCGATGAGGCCTCTCAAGCTCAACTGGACTGCGCAGGCGGCGATCGTCATCGCCGGCCTGCTGGTCCTCCTGCTCGTCATCACGAGCTTCGAGCGTCCGCCTGTCCGGTCCAGCCAGAACGGCTTCCGCGGCACGGCCATGGAGCAGGTGCAGAATCCCCGCACGCTGCGCCAGGTGGTGGCGCGCAACGCGGTGCCCGAGGCTCAGCCGGCGGCGGACCCGCCGACCGACGACTCCGACAAGGCTTCGGCCGTTTACCAGAACGTCCAGGTGCTTGGGGAGCTGAGCAACGCCCAGTTCCTGCGCATCATGGTGGCGATGACGGAGTGGGTGGTGCCGCAGCATGTCCGGGACGCGGGCAATGGCTGCAACTACTGCCACAACCCCGAGAACATGGCCTCCGACGAGGTGTACACGAAGGGCGTCACCCGCCGGATGCTCCAGATGACGCGCACCATCAATGCGGACTGGAGCAGCCACGTCGCCCAGACCGGCGTCACCTGCTACACCTGCCATCGTGGCCAGCCGGTGCCGGCCAATGTGTGGTCCACCATCACCGACAACCGTGCGGGGATGGTCGGGCCGACGGGGCAGAACCGGGCGACAGCGACGATCAACTACAGCTCGCTGCCCTTCGATCCGTTCACCCCGTTCCTCCTGGGTGACCAGGACATCCGCAACATCAGCACCACCTGGCACCCGCGGCAGAACAGCGACGACGTGCGGATCGCGGAGTGGACCTACTCCCTGATGATCCACATGTCGCAGGGTCTCGGCGTCAACTGCACATTCTGCCACAACAGCCGCGCCTTCGCGAGCTGGGAGCAGAGCCCGCCCCAGCGCCTGACCGCCTGGCACGGCATCCGCATGGCGCGGGCCGTCAACAACGAGTATGTCCAGCCGCTGACCCCTGTCTTCCAGGCGAACAGACTGGGCCACCCCGAGGCGCCGCACCCGCTTCGCGTCGGCCCGAACGGCGACGCGCTGAAGGTGAATTGCGCGACCTGCCACCAGGGAGTGAACCGCCCGCTCCTCGGTGCGCCGATGCTGCGTGACTATCCGGAGCTGAACCAGGTGAGCCGCGGCCCGCTGCGCACCTCCGAGGTGGCTCCGGTCTCCGAGGCGCAACGCAACTAGGCAGCGCCTCGAGCCATGACGCGCGCGCGGCCGGTACGCCCTTGCACGGGGCTGCCGGCCGCGGCATGTCCGGGCCCTGAGCATGACCGACCTCTATGCCTACGCAGCACTGTTCGCGGTGGCGCTTGGCGCCGCATCCATCCTGCCGCTGCAGTCGGAACCGGTGCTCGTCGGATTGCTGCTGCTGGGGGAGCAGCCCGTGTGGGCGCTGGTGGCGGTCGCGAGCGTCGGCAATACGCTCGGTTCCTGCCTCAACTGGCTGCTGGGCCGCTGGATCGAGCATTACCGCGACCGCCGCTGGTTCCCGGTGCCGCCCGACAAGCTTCGGAAGGCGGAGGGATGGTACCACCGCTGGGGCAAGTGGTCGCTGCTGCTGAGCTGGGCGCCGATCGTCGGCGACCCGTTGACTGTCATTGCCGGCGTGCTGCGCGAGCCCTTCGGGACCTTCGTGCTGCTGGTCGCCATCGCGAAGACCGGTCGCTACGTGGTTCTGGCGCTCGCCACGCTCGGCCTGTCCTAGGCGGCGCCCTTCGCGCGCCGGAGGGAGCGCCATGCTGGATTCGATGAGCGATCCGCGACCGCATGCGGTGGTGATCGGGGCCGGATTCGGCGGGCTCGCCGCCGCGGTGCGGCTCGGCGCCCGCGGCTGGCGCGTGACAGTGCTGGAGAAGCTCGATGCGCCGGGCGGCCGCGCCTATGTGTTCCGGCAGGACGGGTTCACCTTCGACGCCGGCCCCACGATCATCACGGCGCCGTACCTGCTGGAAGAGCTTTGGACCCTCTGCGGCCGGCGTATGGCGGACGACGTGCAGTTGCGCGCGATGGACCCATTCTACCGCATACGGTTCGACGACGGGACCACGATGGCCTGCAGCGCGGACCCCGAGGCGACCCGCGCCGAAGTCGCGCGCATAGCGCCCGAGGATCTGCCGGGCTTCGAGCGCTTCATGCGCGACAGCGAGGCCATCTACCGCGTCGCCTTCGGCGAGCTTGCGGACAGATCCTTCCACAGCTTTGGCACCCTGCTGCGTGCGGCGCCGGACATGGTCCGCCTGCAAGGCTACCGGACCGTCTTCGGCAAGGTTGGCGATTACTTCCGCAACGAGAAGCTGCGCATCGCCTTCAGCTTCCATCCGCTGCTGATCGGCGGGAATCCGATGACGACCACCGCCTATTACTGCCTGATCGCCCATCTGGAGCGCATGCATGGCGTGCACTACGCCATGGGCGGCATGGGGGCACTGGTCGACGGAATCGCCAACCTGATCGGCGATCTCTCCGGCCATATCCGCTGCAACGCCGAGGTGGAGGAGATCCTGGTGGAGAACGGCCGCGCCGCGGGCGTGCGCCTGGCCTCCGGCGAACGGCTCCGGGCGGACATCGTGGTGTCCAATGCCGACGTCGGCTGGACCTATTCGAAGCTCCTGGCGCGCCATCCACGCCGGCGCTGGACCGACCGGAAGGTTGCGAGAGCACGCTACTCGATGAGCCTTTTCGTCTGGTATTTCGGAACCAGCCGACGCTTCGACGACGTCTACCACCACACCATGGTGCTCGGCCCGCGCTACGAGGGCCTGCTGCATGACATCTTCACCCGCAAGCACCTGGCCGACGACTTCTCGCTCTACCTGCATCGCCCCACGATGACGGATCCATCGCTGGCGCCACCGGGCTGCGATGCCTTCTATGTGCTGTCGCCCGTGCCGCATCTCGGGAGCGGCGTGGATTGGGCGAGCCGGGCGGAGCCCTACCGGGCCGCGATCCAGCAGCGCCTGGAGCAGACGGTGATGCCTGGCCTGGGCGATTGCATCGCGACGTCGCGCATCATCACGCCGCAGGATTTCCGCGACCGCCTGCTCTCGATCAACGGCGCCGCCTTCTCGCTGGAGCCGCAGCTGTTCCAGAGCGCCTGGTTCCGGCCGCACAACCGGAGCGAGGAAGTGGAAGGACTCTACCTCGTCGGGGCCGGGACGCATCCCGGCGCCGGCGTGCCGGGCGTGATCAGTTCTGCCCGCATCCTGGACCAGTTGGTGCCGGAAAGGGTTGCCTACCGCCGATAGGCGTCAGGCGGGCGCGGGCAGGGCGATCGACCGGCGAATGCCGCCGGCCAGGTCCTCCACCACGCGCGCCGCGGCCAGACGGCCCGACATCGCCGCCATGGGGATGCCAGGTCCCGGATGGACCGATCCGCCTGCGCAGACGAGGCCAGGCAGGCGGCTCGCTCCGCCGGGGCGCGCGAAGGTGCCCGTCGCGCCATGGCCGGCGCGGCCATACAGTGCCCCGCCGCTGGCCGGGAACAATGCGTCGAAGCCGGTTGGCGTTGTCGGGGTCGCCGAGTCCGCCGGCAAGGCAAGCTCCAGCCCGCACGCGCGCAACAGCGCCAGCGTGCGCTCGGCCAGCTCCGGCAGGTCTGGGGCCAGATCGCGCCGGTCGCCGTCGGGCGGCGCGTTGATCAGCAGCAGCAATCGCTCCGCCGCACCTTCGTGGACCTCCCCCGTGCCACGGTCCTGTGCGCACACGTACACGGTCGGGGCGGCGCAGATCGCCCGTCGCCGGAACACCGCGTCGAACTCCTCGGCGTAGTCCTCGGCGAAGAAGACGTTGTGGTGCGCCAGCGGGAAGCCGGAGGTCGGCACATGCGCGCACCAGGTGACCGCCGACAGCGAGCGCGCAGCGTCGGGCGTATCCGGCGCGGCACCGCGCGCGCCGTCGCCCAGCATGCCCCGGGCCAGGGCCGCGACGTCGCCGTTGAACACCACGGCCTCGGCCGCGAGGCATTCGCCGTCCGCCAGGCGGACGCCTGCCGCACGCCCGTTCTCGACGAGGACCTCCGCCACATGCGCGCCGAAGCGAAAGCGCGCGCCCTGGCGTTCGGCCAGCCCCTGCAGCGCCTGCGCCACGCGCACCATACCCCCGCGCACCAGCCACACGCCGTCCTGCTCGACATGCGCCACCAGCATCAGCGTTGCCGGCGCCAGGAAGGGCGAGCAGCCGGTATAGGTGGCGTAGCGCCCGAACAGCTGGCGCAGGCGTGGCTCGTGGAAGTGCTGGCCGAGCGCCCCCCAGAGCGTCCGCCAGGGCGTGGTGCGCCACAGCGCATCCAGCCGGCCCCAACCGACACGGTTCACCAGGTCCAGCGGCGAGGGCCGCTCGGCTGCGATGAAGGAACCTACAAGCGTGCGGTGGATGTCGGCGCTGCGGGCGCAGAACTCGAGATAGCCGCGCGCCTCCGCGGCCCCCGCGAAGTCGCCGATCGCCTCGGCGGAGCGGGCGATGTCGGCAAACAGGTCCAGCCGGCCGCCCTGGCGCCAGGCGTGCCGGGCCAGGATGTCCGCCTCCACCAGATCGAGCGCATCCTCGATCCGCTCGCCCGCATCGGCGAACAGCCCCTCGAAGATCCAGCGCATGGTGAAGACCGTCGGGCCGGCATCCACGCCGCGCAGCTGACGCATCTTGCCGCCGGCCGCCGCCGCACGTTCCAGCACGAGCACCTCGGCGCCGCGCCGCGCCAGATCCGCCGCGGCCGCCAGTCCGCCGACGCCGGCGCCAATGACGATCACGCGGCCGCGGCGACGCCCCGTGCCGCCATCCATGGCTCAGGCCGCCTGGGCGACTGTGCTGCGCCGCTGGCGGGCGGCCCGGTCGATCGCCAGCCGGTGCCAGATGATGATGGTCAGCCCGACCGCCAACGGGATGGCCCACATGACGGGATGCAGCGCCAGTTCGGGAAGCACGCGCACCGAGCCGAACGCCATGAAGGCGGTGTAGACCGAGATGCCCGCGCCGACGAGCGCCTTCACATGCTCCTTCAGCCAGTCCTCGCGGCTCGGATGCTCCTTGGCCAGGAAGACCAGGTTGGTCACGCCTGTCGCCACGCCGACCACCGCCAGGCCGATCAGCAGCTTCTCGCCCATCATCCAGCCCTGGGCCGCGCAATTGATGGAGGCGCCGATCACCACCCACTGCCACGCATACATCGCGCGCGTCCGGTTCAGTTCCTGCCGGCTGCGGTTGCGCACCAGCATCCAGCCGTACCAGGTCAGGTTGATGGTCAGCGTCGCCGCACACAGCATCAGATGGCCGAAGAAGCCGCGCACGAACACCTCGTCGAAGCGCCCGACCAGCTGTGGATGCGTCCCCATCGGGTCATAGAGCGAGAGCAGGCTCATCGCCAACGCGAAGCTGCCGGTGCAGAGCAGCGCGAGGGTGAAGACCTGGCCCCATCGGCGGTGGTTGGTACCACCCTTCCTGCCGATCACCGGAACCCAGAAGGCGATCGCCCCCGTGGCGCCCGAGATGATGTGGGCGATCACCAGGGTATGGAAAACCAGCAACTCCATCGCAGGTCCCCTGCGGCCAGAAGTGACAATGCCACTTGACACTTCGGGCTGTAAAGCGGCGCAATCGTAGAGCTGGAAGGCCGATCGACAGGCGGTTTGGACAGGACGTCATGACCGACGCGCCGACGATGGAGGAAGTGGCCCACAGCGCGACGGCCGGGGGCTGGGTGCCCTTCGTCCCGCCCTACACGCCGCCCTGGCCGGCGCTCCCTTCGCTCGTGCGCGCCATGCTGCGCGGCGATGGCGACCTGCTCTCGCTGCTGCCGGTAGAGGCCTACCACATGAAGATCGGGCCGCTCGGCTACTCGCGCAGGTCCATCGTGGTGGTGAACGAGCCGGCGATGGTGCGCCACGTTCTGGCGGACCCGGAGGGCATCTTTCCGAAATCGGATCTGATGGTGCACGCGCTGGAGCCGCTGATCGGCGACAGCATCTTCGTCTCCTCCGGCGCCACCTGGAAGCGCCAGCGGGAGATGATCGACCCGGCGCTGTCGCTGATGCGGGTGAACCGCGCCTTTCCGGCCATGCAGGCTGGTGTCGCCGGTGCGGAGGCCGAGTACGACGCCCATGCGCGCGACGGTACGCCCTTCAGCCTCGACCTCGCCATGAGCCACCTGACGGCCGACATCATCTGCCGCACCGTCTTCACCACGACGCTGGCGACGAAGACTGCGCATGACGTCTTCGACGCCTTCACCGAGTTCGAGCGCCGCGTGGCGCAGGTCGAGATCCGCCGGCTGATCTGGGACAAGGCCTGGACCAAGGCGCCGCAGAAGGCGCCGGTGCTGGAAGCCTGCGCCGTCATCCGCGCCCGCATCGGCGAACTGCTCGACACGCATCTCGCGGCCGGCGCCAGCTTCGACGACATCGCCCAGCAGGTGATCGAGGCGCGCGACCACCTGGGCGGCAAGGCCTTCACGCGGGAGGAGTTGATCGACCAGCTCGGCGTGCTGTTCCTGGCCGGGCACGAAACCTCCGCCAGCGCCCTGACCTGGGTCTTCGCCATCCTCGCCACCCAGCCCGCGCTGGTCGCCCGCCTCCGGGCCGAGGTCGAGGAGGTGACCGGCGGCGGCCCGATCGAGTTCCACCACATCAAGCGCCTGACGCTGACGCGCAACATCTTCCGCGAGACGCTGCGCCTCTACCCCCCCATCACCTTCCTGCCGCGCGTCGCCAACCAGGCGACGTCGCTGGACGGCTACCGGCTCAAGAAGGGCGCGCTGGTGATGGTCGCGCCCTGGGTGCTGCACCGCCACCGGCTCTACTGGAAGGACCCGAACCGCTTCGATCCCGACCGCTTCCTGCCGGACCGGGAAGGCGAGATCACCTCAGGCGCCTACATCCCCTTCGGCATCGGCCCGCGCATCTGCGCGGGCGCCGCCTTCGCCACCATCGAGGCGACGCTGCTGATCGCCCGCCTGTTCCGGCGCTACGACTGGGCGCTGGCCGCGCCGGACCGGATCCGCCCCGCCGCGCGCCTCACCACCCGCCCTGTCGAGCAGGTCATGTGCACCGTCACCCCTGCATGACCGGCACCGTCCTGGTCACGCTCGGGCGCCTGCCCAAGGGGCTCGACATCTGCCGCAGCTTCGCCGCGTTCGGCTGGCGCGTGGTGGTGGCGGAGCCGCATGCGCGCCATCTCTGCGGCGCATCCAACAGCGTCACGCGCAGCGTCCGCATGCCGCCGCCGGCCGAGGGCAAGCGCGCCTATCTGCAGCTTCTCGCCGAGGCCGTGCGAAAGCACGGCGCCGATCTCGTCGTGCCGGTCTCGGAGGAGGCGATGCATGTCGCCTTCCTGCCACACGTTCTGCCGGACACGCCCGTGCTTGCGATGCCGCCCGGCCTCATGCTGGCGCTGCACCACAAGGGCCGCTTCGTGGAGATTGCGCGCGAGGCCGGGCTCGCCGTGCCGGAGACGCATCCGCTCGGCAGCGACGATGCGGCCGCGATGGCGCGTGCCGGCTGTGTCGTGGTGAAGCCCGCGCATTCCGCCGCCGGCCGCGGCGTGAAGGTCCTGGCGCCGGGTGAGCCGCTGCCCGCCCCCGATGCCGCTGCGCCCGCCGTGGTCCAGCGTTTCCTGCCGGGGGCGGAGTTCAGTTCCTGCACCCTTGCGCGGGAGGGCCGCGTGCTCGGCACCGTGATCTATCGCGGTGTCCAGTTCGCGGGCTCCGTCGCCTGCGCCTTCGAGCGGATCGACCATCCGCAGGCCGAGGCCTGGATCGCGCGGATCGTCGAGAAGCTGGGCTGGACCGGCTTCATCTCCTTCGACATGCGCGAGGATGCCGAGGGCCTCATCCACGCCATCGAATGCAATCCCCGCACGACCAGTGGCCTGCACTTCTTCGAGACGGCCGACATCGCCCCGGCCATCCTCGGCGTGCGCGACACGCTGCGCCATCGCGAGGCGACCCGGCTGCAGCAATTCTGGTCCTGCCTGACGGAGACGCAGCTCTCGGCTTTCCGCGGCGAGCGCGCCGCGCTCGGCCATCTGCGCAACCTGCTGCGCACCCGCGACGTCACCTGGTCCGCGCGCGATCCCCTGCCGCTGCTGACCATGCCCGTCACCGCCTGGCCCATCATGCGCGAAGCGGCCCGCAAGCGCGTGCCCTTCGGCGAAGTCGCGACGCTGGATGTCGGCTGGTTCGAAGGCGAGGCGAAGCCGGCCGGTCCTACCGCAGCGGCCGCGGCACCCGCCACGGCAGCATCGCGAACATCAGCGGCGACCTGAACCGATCGAGCGACAGGCTCTCATGCACGGCCGCCGCGTCTCGGCCGAGCAGGCGCGTGTGGATCTCCGAGCGCGAATAGAAAGGAGCGTCGGTCAGCGTGCGCGTCACCCGCGCCGGCCCTTCCGCCCGCGTCGGTCGGCGCAGCCGCCACAGCGTCCGGGGCAACTCGAATTCCGGCGGCGGCGCGAAATCGGTCAGCGCACTGTCATCCGTTGCCCGCAGCGCCAGCGAGATCTCGGACCCGTCCCGACGCTGCGCGTTGTAGAGGATCGCCGTGGCATCCGGCAGCGCCGCGCGGCACCAATCCCAGCCCCGGAAATCCTGCTCCAGCGGCGCCGCGCCGGCATTGGTGTCGAAATAGGCCGCGCCCGACCAGCGCAGCGTCGGGCTCTCCAACTCCACCTCCACCCGCGACCGCGGTGCGATCGGCTGCCATTCGTGCCGGCCATGCGTATCCAGCGTGAAGCGCCTGGTGGACAGCGCCGCCGGATGCAGCCGCACAGTGCCGCGCAGGCGGGATGGGATCGGCGCCGTCACCTCCTCGATGTTCACCGTCAGCGTGGTGCCGTCCCAGGACAGCGCGCTCGGGCCGATCGCAAGATGGTCGGCGTCGCGGCGCAGCGCGTGGCGGCGCCGGTCGGTCATCGCCCAGCGCGAGGGCGTGCCGTAGAGCACGACGTTGAGGCAGCAATGGTCGTGCGGATCGCCGCCGGTGCCGCCCTCCGCCAGACGGGCCAGCGCATACCAGGGCGAGAACACCGTGCCGATGAAGGCGATGATGGTGATGCCGTGCTTCCCGTCATCAGACAGCGCGTCGAGATACCACCAGCAATAGCCGCGCCGGCCCACCGGCCGGTCGAAGGCCCAGGCGCGTGGCCCGGTGACCACCGGTCCCACGGTCTTGTCGTGCAGCACGTCGCTCATCCGCGATCCTCGATCACCCGCGCGGCCGCCAGCCGGCCGGAGATGGCGGCCATCGCCACCCCGGCACCGGGATGCGTACCGCCGCCGACCAGGTAGAGCCCTGGCAGCTTCGTGCGCGCCCCCGGGCGGCTGAACGCGGCTTGCCAGCCATGCACCGCCGGGCCGTAGAGCGCGCCGCCGTTGCCCGGGAACAGCCGCTCGAACTCCGCCGGCGTGGTGACCACCTCGGCCTCCGGCCGGCGCTGCACCGGGACGCCGGCGCGGCGCAGCCGGTCGAAGGCCGTGGTCGCGCAGCGCTCCACGGCCTCCCCGGGCAGCGGCCGCAGGTCGGCGCGCGCCGGCGCGTTCACCATGGCCAGCAGGCGTTCCGGGCCATCCGGCGCTGCTGCGCCCTCCGCCCGGTCCTGCGCCCAGAGCGTCACGGTCGGCGTGGTCGGCAGCCGTCCTCGATAGGCGATCTCGGCGTATTCGGCGGTCGGATCGTCGGGATGCACTACCGTCTGCATCGCCGGCGCGCCGCCGTCGACGGCTGCGCGCATCGCCCAGGTGATGGCGGAGAAGGATCGGCGCTCCGGCGGCAGCCGATCCACTGCGCCGGATGCCGCACGCCCGAAGCGTCCGGCGCCCAGCGCCGCCGGATCTGCGTTCAGCACGACGGCCGCCGCCGGCACCGTCTCGCCATCGGCCAGCCGCACGCCGCTGGCGCGCCCGCCGTCCACCAGGATCTCGCGCACCTCCGCCTCGTAGCGGAAGGCGGCTCCGCGCGCCCGGGCCACGTCCGCCAGCGCCTCGGCCAGGCGGATCATGCCGCCCTGGACCGCCCAGAGGCCCTGCAGCTCTACATGCGCCACCAGCATGAGCGTGGCCGGCGCCTGCAGCGGCGAACTGCCGACATAGGTCGCGACCCGGGCGAAGACCTGGCGCAGCCGCGGTTGCGGGAAATGGTCGCCCAGCGCGTCCCAGAGCGTGCTGAAAGGCGAGGCACCGAGCAGCCCGCGCAGCCCGGATTGGGCGGCCAGCGCGAGCGCGCCGGGGCGTTGCGCGCGCAGGAAGGGGGCCTCCAGTGCGTCATGGATACGCTTTGCCCGGTCGCGGAAAGCCCGGTAGCCGCGCGCTGCGGCAGCGCCGGCGAAGTCGCCGACCGCCGCTTCCGCCGCCGCGGGCTCCACCGGCAGGTCCAGGCGCGCGCCGTCCACCCAGGCGTGCCGACCGAGGCTCGCCTGCCGCGTCAGCTGCAGCCTGTCCGCGAGGCTGTCGCCGGCCTGCGCGAAGATCTCCTCGAAGACCGGGCGCAGGGTGAGCAACGCCGGGCCGGCGCCGACCGGCACGCCATCCACCATCACGTCGCGGATCTTGCCGCCGGGCCGGGCCGCGCGTTCCAGCACCAGCACCTCCCGCCCGCTGGCGGCCAGCAGCGCGGACGCGACCAGCCCGCCGATCCCGGCGCCGATCACCACGACGACCTGGCTTCGCGCGCCCATGCCGACACTCAAGGTAGCGACATGCGATGTGTCAAGTCAGGCTGACAGTCGGGAGCAGGGCTCCAGCCCCGATCCGTGCCTTTTCGCTTACACGATCCCGCGTTTACCTACGAAATGAGACGATGCAGCCGTCATCCGGCATTGACGGCAGCCCCGTCTCACTACACATGACAGCTCTGGAAGGCCACGCAAGCTGTCATGATCCGGCTGCGGTTAGACCGCTCGGACCACGTCGCTTCGGGCTAAGGATTCGGGACGAGTCGCATGAACCGAGTTGCGATGACCCAGCCTGACGTCACCCTGGTCCTCGACTGGGATGGCATCATCCGCGACGCATCGGTCGCCTCCTCGATCGCCAAGGAAGGCCTGGAGGGCTGGGTCGGGCGGCACTGGACCGAGACGGTGGGGGACCTTGCCGGCGATCAGGTCCGCCGCATGGTGGAGGATGCCCGGGATCGCGGCGTCTCCGCCTTCCTGCAGGTCACTCAGCGCTTCCCCTCCGGCCTCGAACTGCCGATCGAGTACACAACGGTCCGGCTCGGCGGTCAGGCGGGGCTGATCGCCGTCGGCAAGAGCCTGCAGGCGGTCCAGGAGCTGCAGACCCGCCTGGTCGCCGCGCAACAGGCCCGCGAGCAGGACTACTGGAAGCTGCGCGAGATCGAGATGCGCTCGCGCCTGCTGTTCGACGCCTCCTCGGAGGCGGTGCTCGTCATCTCCGCCGCCGACCTCCGCATCATCGAGGCGAACCCGGCGGCCATCCGCGAGCTCGGCCTCGCCCCCGGCTGGGACTTCGCGCAGGAAGTCGCGCCGCGCGACCGCAACGCCTTCCGCGAATTGCTGGCCCGGGCCCGCGAGCACGGCCGCACGCCGGGCGTGCTGCTGCACCTTGGCGCTGGCGGCACGCCCTGGCTGCTCCGCGTCTCGCTCATGGCGCGGGAGCCGGAGCCGGTCTTCCTCATCCAGCTCGCGCCGGCCACGCCGGAACCCGGGCGCGGCCTCCCGCGCGCCGTGCCGCCCCGCACGGACGAGTTGCTGGAAGGGCTGCCGGACGCCTTCGTCGTGGCCGATGCCGATGGCCGCGTGCGGCGCGCGAACCGGGCCTTCCTGGACCTGGTCCAGTGCGCGACGGAGGCGTTGGTGCTGGGCGAGCCTCTGGGCCGCTGGCTGGCCACGCCCGGCAAGGACGCCGCGGTGCTGCTGCGCACCCTGCGCGAGCATGGCGAGGTCCGCCTGTTCCCCACTGTCCTGACCGGAATGCTGGGCACTGAGGCGGAAGTCGAGATCTCCGGCACGGCCAGCAGCAGCGGCGGGCCGCTGGCGATGGGCCTGCTGATCCGCGACATCGGCCGCCGGGCGCGGGCCGAGGATGGCAGCGACGAGCTGCGCGCCGCGATCGGCGAGGTCCTGCGCGAGATGGGACGCCTGCCTTTGCCGGTGCTGGTACGCAACACCTCCGCCGTGGTGGAGCGCGCCTGCATCGAGCAGGCCCTGCGCGAGGCCGGCGGCAACCGGACCGCCGCGGCCGATGCGCTCGGCCTCAGCCGGCAGAGCCTCTACGCCAAGCTCGAACGCTACGGGCTGCACGAAGCCCGTGACGAGGAGGCGTTGGACGGATGAGCGAGGCCGGGCCCGCCTCCTCCTCGGCGGCGCCCTCCTTCGCGGAGGCCGACCTCAGCAACTGCGAGCGCGAGCGGATCCACCTGCCGGGGTCGATCCAGCCGCATGGCGCCCTGCTCGTGGTGCGCGAGCCGGACCATGTCGTGGTGCAGGCCAGCGCGAATGCTGGCGCCATCCTGGGCCTGCCGGCCGTGCTCGGGCGCAAGCTGCGCGACCTCGGCGGCGATCTGGCGCCCGCCATCCTGCCCCTGACCCTGGAGCCGCTGGATGGCGTGCCCGTGCCGCTGCGCGTGCGCGCCGGCGCGGCGGCAGCGGAGTTCGACGCGCTGCTGCACCGCACGCCCGGCGGCGGGCTGGTGGTGGAACTGGAGCCGGCCCAGCCGCAGCCCGATATCGCCCAGCGCGTGGATGCCGCACTGCAGGCCTTCCTCTCCTGCTACGCCCTGCGCCAGCTCTGCGAGGAGGCGGCACGGGTCTTCCGCGACGTCAGCGGCCATGACCGCGTGATGGTCTACCGCTTCGCGGAGGAAGGGCACGGCGAGGTCTTCGCCGAGCAGCGGCGCCCCGACCTCGAACCTTATCTCGGCAACCGCTACCCGGCGTCCGACGTCCCGCAGGTCGCCCGCCGTCTCTACGAACGCAACCGCCTGCGCGTCGTGGCGGATGCGGATTACGTGCCGGTGCCGCTGGAACCAAGGCTGAACCCGCTGACCGGCGCCGAGCTCGACATGTCGCTCTGCATGCTGCGCAGCGTGTCGCCGATGCATGTGCAGTACCTCAAGAACATGGGCGTGGCCGGCACCCTGGTGTGCTCCGTGATGGTCGGCGGCCGGCTCTGGGGCCTCGTCGCCTGTCACCACGACACGCCGCGCCGCCCGCCCTTTGCCGTCCGCGCCGCCTGCGACTTGCTGGCCGAGGCGCTCGGCACCCGCATCGCCGCGCTCGAATCCTTCGTCCAGGCACAGGCCGAGCTCTCGGTGCGCCGCCTGGAACAGCGCCTGGTCGAGGCGATCTCGCGCGAGGGCGACTGGCGCGCCGCGCTGGTGGACAGCCCCGCGACGCTGCTGCAGCCGCTCGGCGCCACCGGCGCCGCCCTGTTTTTCGAGGGCACGGTCCAGACCGTGGGCGAGGTGCCCGGCACCTCCGCCCTGCGCGAACTCGGCGCCTGGCTCGAGACCCGGCCGCGCGAGCCCGTCTTTGCCACCCAGTCCGTGCGCGAGGTGGCGCCGGCGCTTGCCGCCATCACGCCGGTCGCGGCCGGGGTGCTGGCCGTGCCGATCTCCGCCTCGCCCGGCGAGTATCTCGTCTGGTTCCGGCCGGAGGTGCAGCGCACCCTGGTCTGGGGCGGCGACCCGAACAAGCCGATGGAAGTGAGCGGCGGCGAGCGCATCCTGACGCCGCGGCGGTCCTTCGCGAAGTGGCACCAGCTGGTCGAGGGCTGCTCCGAGGCGTGGTCGCCGAAGGACCTCGCCACCGCGCGGCTGATCTGCGATTCGGTCAGCGACGTGGTGATCCAGTTCCGCTCCGTGCGGCTGCTGATCGCGGAGGACCAACTGGCGCAGGTGCGCCGGCAGGTCGCGGCCTCCGAGCAGCCGGTGCTGATCTGCGACGCGCGCGGTGCGATCGGCCTCGCCAACGAGGCCTTCGACCGGCTGCTGCCGGCGCTGCGCGGCGCCCGCCCCCGGCGCATCGACGACCTGGCGCCTTTCTTCGCCAACCCCGCCGAGGTGCGCCGCCGCCTGCACGACCTGGTCGAGAACCGCCAGTCCTGGAGCGGCGAGGTCCGGCTGGCGGATGACGAGGCCTCCGGCAGGCCGATGCTGGTCCGTGCGGACCCGGTCTTCTCCACCCCGGACCGCATCCTCGGCTTCGTCGTGCTGTTCAACGACCTGGCCGAGCGCAAGGCGGCGGATGCCGCGCGGAAGCGCTTCCAGGACGTGATCGCGGAGAGCCACCGCACGCGCGCCGGCTGGCTCGACCGGCACGCCGATCTGGTGTTCCAGGCCATCCTCGCCTCCCTGGTCGAGAACGCCCAGCTTGCCGCGCTGGAGATCGCGGAGGGCGTCGACGTCTCCCGCATGCCCGCCATGCTGGAGAGCGTGCGCGCCTCCGTCGCCCGCACCACGGAGATGCTGGAGATGCTCGCCCGGCAGCTCGGCACGGCGAAGCCCCCGAACTGGGACGACGGCTGATCCATGCCGGCGGTGGGCGCAGCGGATTGCAGCGCCCGGTCGGCGCTGCGAGCGGCGACCGAGGCGGCGCATCTCCGTCTGCACGCCATTCCCGATTTCGAGGCCCTGGCCGAGGGCCGCATCACGCGTGCTGGCTACGTCGCCTTGCTGCGGCGCCTGCTGGGCTTCCACGTCGCGCTGGAAGCCCGCCTCGCGGAAGCGCCGCCGCTTGATCGCTTTGGGCTGGACGTTGCCGCGCGCCGCCGCGCGCCCCTGCTGCGCGCTGACCTCGCCTGGTTCGGCGCAGCCGCCGAGGGGCCGATGGCCCCGCTGCCGTGCTACGCGACCGCCGCCGCCGCGCTTGGGGCGCTCTATGTGGCGGAGGGCTCGACTCTCGGCGGGCGGCACCTCGCGCGCGGGCTGGATGCGCTCCTGCTGCCAGGGCCGGAGGGACGGCGGTTCCTGATGGGCCATGGGGCGCGGCACGGCGAGATGTGGCGCGCCTGCTGCGCCGCCATCGAGCTGTGCGGCGCCGAGCCCGGCGCGCGCGCTGCGATGATCCGCGCTGCCCTGGAGACGTTCGCCGCCTTCGAGGCCTGGTTCGCGTCTCCCTCTCCTGCGTCAGCGGGGCAGGGCCGGTGTGGGGGCTTTCACCCGATCGCCCCGTCCGGCTCCACCCCGCTGCCGCCATAGAGCCAGGCCAGCACATCGCGCCATTCCGCCTGGGACTTGGCGCGCATCACCGCGTTGCGCAGCGCGGCATGCGCGCCGGCGGGATGGTACACATGCTCGCCGATGGCGCGCGACTGCAGCTGCACGCGCGCGGTGCGCAACGCCCGCTGCCGGTTGTAGGCGGGCAGGGCGCGCGCGACGTCGCCCTGGTGCGCCTCCAGCATGTGCGCCAGGCACACCGCATCCTCCATCGCCATGCAGGCGCCCTGCGCCATGTACTGCAGCATCGGATGCGCGGCATCGCCCAACAGCGCCACCCTTCCGTCCACCCAGCCCTCCACCGGCTCCCGGTCGCACAGCACCCACAGCCGCCAGTCGCGGCCGTGGCGGATGATGGACTGCGCGATCGGGTGCACGTGGTGGAAGCCGGCGAACACCTCGGCCTCCTCCACCGGCTTGCCCGCCACGGGCTCCGGTGCGTCGTTGTGGTAGGTGACGACCAGGTTGAAGGTCTTCCAGCCCTGCAGCGGGTAATGGACGATGTGGCATTTCGGTCCCGCCCACAGCGTCGCCGCGTTCCAGCGAAGGTTTTCCGGCATGTGCTCGGTCGGGATCACGCTGCGGTAGGTCGTGTGGCCCGAGACGCGCGGCCGGCCGTCGCCCACCACCTGCCGCCGCACGTTGGACCACAGCCCGTCCGCGCCGATCAGCGCGCATCCCTGCAGCCGCTCGCCATCCGCCAGGAAGGCGGTGACGGCGCCGCCGTCCTGCTCGTAGCGCACGACCTCCGCGCTGGTGCGCAGCGCGACCTTCGGATGCTCCCGGCAGGCCTTCAGGAACACGCCGTGCAGGTCGCCGCGGTGGATCACTGCATAAGGATTGCGGAACCGGGCGCGGAAGTCGTCGCCCAGGTCGATGTGGCAGATCTCCTCGGCGGTCAGCGCGTCCATCAGGCGCAGCCGGTCCACGTAGATCGCCATGGCGCGCGCGGTGTCGCCCACGCCGAGCCAGTCGAAGGCGTGGAAGGCGTTGGGGCCGAGCTGGATGCCGGCGCCGACCTCGCCCAGCTGCGCCGCCTTCTCCAGCACCTGCACGGCGAAGCCCTTGTTCGCCAGGCCGAGGGCGGCAGCGAGCCCGCCGATGCCGCCGCCGGCGATCAGGATCGGAAGCGGGGTGCTCATTCGGGCCGGATGTCCGCCTCGTCCGCGATCCGCCCGTTCTTCGCGTTCTCCTCCGCCAGGAAGGCGGCGAAGGTCGCTGGCGTGTCGGTCGCGAAGGCATCGGCGCCGGCCTCGGCCAGCCGGCGGACGATGTCGGGCTCCCGCCCGATCTCGCGCAGCGTCGCCGCGGTCTGGTCCGCGATCGCGGCGGGCAGGCCGCGCGGGCCCCAGACGGCATACCACAGCGTGAAGTGCAGCCCGGGCAGCCCGGCCTCGTCCACCGTCGGCACGTCCGGCATCGCCGGGCTGCGCGTGGCGGAGGTCACCGCGAAGGCGCGCAGGCGGCCGCCCTGCACCAGCGGCTGCGCCGAGAGCAGCGGCGCCACCATCAGCGCGACATTCCCGGCCACCACGTCGTTGATCGCCGGCGCCGTGCCGCGATAGTGCGCCACCACGGCCTGGGCCGCACCGGCGCGACGCTTGAGCCCTTCCGCCGCCAGGTGCGCCATCGACCCCGCGCCGGAGGAGGACAGCGTGTAGTGGCGCGGGTCGCGCCGCATCTGCTCGGCCAGTTCGGCCAGGGTCCGCGCGCGCGACGCCTCGGGATGGCCGACGATGAGCAGCGGCGCGGTGGCGACGCGGCCGATGCCGACGAAGTCCGCCATCGGGTCGTAGGTCAGCCCCCGCACCACCCGGCTGCCCATCAGGTGGATGTCCGCGTTGATCAGGAAGGTGGATCCGTCCGGCGCGGCGCGTGACACCTCGGCGGCGCCGATCGTGTTGTTGCCGCCCGCGCGGTTCTCCACCACCCAGTTCTGCCCGCTGCGCGCCGAGAGACGGGGCGCGTAGAGGCGGCCGATGAGGTCGATCGCCCCGCCGGGCGCGGCCGGGACGACGAGGCGCACCGCGCGCCCCTGCGCCCGCGCGGCCGGGGCGGCGAGC
>NZ_JAPSMD010000003.1 GCF_027856955.1 Falsiroseomonas oryzae
GGCAGCGGGCGGCCCGGCCGCCGGTGCTGCCGTCGGAGGTCGCGGCGCTGCGTGGGGAATGCCCGCCGGCCGAGGGCCGCGCCGCCGACCTGGCGGCCGCCCGCGTGCTGATCGAGACGCCTGCCGCCTACGCGACGGCGCTGCGCGCGGTTCGGCCTTGACCCGGCGACCGGGCCGACTATGGTGCCGGCCTTCGCCGTGCGGCCCGGGGTCGCGCGGAGCTTCCCGTTTCGACCCGCTCCAGGACCGCCCCTGCAGCGCCTGCTGGAACCAGACCGATGGCCAAGGCCAACACCGTCCTGATCAAGCTCGTGAGCACCGCCGACACGGGCTATTTCTACGTCACGAAGAAGAACACCCGCACGGCGACGGGCAAGCTCGAGCTGAAGAAGTACGACCCGGTGGCGCGCAAGCACGTCGCCTTCCGCGAAGCCAAGATCAAGTGATCCCCGCGGGCACCCTGCCCGCCCCCTGATCTCGTCCGCTGGTCCAGGCCCGGCCACTCGGCCGGGCCTTGCTGTTTCGTGGCCTTTATGGCCCCTGCCTCAGGGCAGGCGCGGGCGCATCCCGCCACCGTGCGGCCAGTCGGCCGCGTCCGCCGCTTCCACGCGGTCCCGGCCGCCATTCTTGGCGCGGTAGAGCGCCGCATCCGCTGCGCCCACCACCGCCTCGAAAGAGGCGCCCGGCTCGCCGGCGGCAAGGCCCACGCTGGCCGTGACATGCAGGCGGTGGCCGCCGGCCTCGATCGGGGCGGCGGCGATCGCGTTGCGCAGCCGCTCCGCGACCAGCCGTGCCTCGTCAGCGGCGGCGCCCGACATCACCACCATGAACTCCTCGCCGCCATAGCGCGCGACCACGTCGGCGGCGCGGAGATGCGACCGCACGCGCTCGGCGATCTCGCGCAGCACGACGTCGCCGGCCGCATGGCCGTGGGTGTCGTTCACCAGCTTGAAGCGGTCCACGTCGATCAGCAGCACCGCCGCGCCGGCGCTGCGCAGCACGGCATCCAGGTGCCGCCGGACATAGCGGCGGTTGCGCAGCCCGGTCAGCGGGTCGGTGACCGCCATTTCCAGCGAGCGGTCGAGCTCGGCGCGCAGCCTTTCCTGGTAGCGCTTGCGGCGGATCTGGTTGCGCACGCGGGCGCGCAGCTCGTTGGGGTCCACCGGGCGCAGCACATGGTCGTTGGCGCCCAGTTCGAAGCCGCGCAGCACCTGGCCCTTCTGCGCAGCGTCGGCCACCAGAACCACCGGTACGTCGCGGGTGACCGCATCCGCCCGGAGCCGGGACGCCAGTCGCAACGCGTCGCCGCCGTCCAGCGACAGGCTGAGCAACACGACATCGGGCGGATGCGCCAGCAGCATCTCCCACGCCGCGGCCGGGTCTGCGCAGGCGCTGACCTCGAGCCCGTCGAGCCGCAGCACCGTGGCCAGCCGCTCCGCCTCGCCGGCATCGGCATGGACCAGCAGCGCCCGGGCACCGGCGACCGAGGCCGGTGGGCCGGGCGGCGGCTCGAAGCCCAGGTCGCGCGCGGTCTCGGCGCGCAGGCGCCAGGCGTCCAGCACCTGCTTCATGCGCAGCAGCGCGCGCAGCCTGGCGAACAGCGTCGCGTCGTCCACCGGCTTGGAGAGGAAGTCGTCGGCCCCGGCCTCCAGCCCACGCACGCGCTCCGCCTGGTCGGTCAGCGCGGTGACCATGACGACCGGGATGTGCGCCGTGGCCGGCTGCGCCTTCAGCCGCCGGCACACCTCGTAGCCGTCCATCCCGGGCATCATGACGTCGAGCAGCACGACATCCGGCATCCAGCCGCCGATGATGGTCAGCGCCTCCTGCCCGGAGGAGGCGATGGCGACATCGTAGTACTCGTTCAGCAGCTTCGCCTCGAGCAGGCGGAGATTGGCCAGGATGTCGTCAACCACCAGGACGCGCGCGGTCATGCGGCGCCTCGCCGAACCGTGAGAGTTGCGCCGCGAACGGGCGCCGGAGTCCGCGACTTGTCACGCGGGTGACGCGGAAGCAGGCGGGCGCCGCCAACGGCGCCCCGGTAGCCGTCTCCGCGCTCTGTCACGGGCTTGTCGAGGAGTCGTTCATGTCGGAGATCGCCGCGGGTCGCCAGCGGAGGGGGGAGCCTGTCGCCGGCCGGTCGCATGGGGAGGTGCGGAACACGACGCTGTTCCTGCGGCGCTGGCTTGCCAACCCCCTGCAGATGGGCTCGGTCATTCCGTCCTCGCCGGCGCTCTGCCGGCGCATCGCCGCCCTGGTCGAGCTGGCGGAGGACGAGGTGGTGGTGGAACTCGGCGCCGGCACCGGCGTGATCAGCCGGGCGCTGCTGGAGGCCGGGGTGCCGCCGGAGCGTCTGGTCGTGGTCGAGATCGTGCGCGACATGGCCGAGCACCTGCGCGGGGTGCTGCCGGGCGTGAACGTGATCCAGGGGGATGCCTTCGACCTGGCGCATGCCCTGCCGGCGCGGCTGCACCGCAAGGTCGGCACGGCGATCTGCGGCATCCCGCTGGTGATGCTGCCGCTGGCCCAGCAGCGGCGCTTCGTGGATGCGGTGGAGAGCGTGGCACCGGGCAAGGGCTTCCTGCTCTACACCTATTGCATCACCTCGCCCCTGCCCTACCGGAAGCTGGGCCTGCAGGCGACGCGCGAGGCCTGGACGCCGTGGAACATCCCGCCGGCGAGCGTCTGGCGCTATCGGCCCGAGCGGTGATGCGGGACGCCGCGGCGGCATGAGGGTCCTTCCGGCACGCGGCCGCGCGCGCCCCGCGGCCCACTTGCGAAGCGCGATACGGAAGCTTCGCGCTGGCACGCAACGGTAGCATGGCTGGCCCGAATCGACCACCGGCCCGCGCGGTTCCATCACGTCCGGCAAGGCGGCCGAGCGACGGTCAGCGGCTGGCCAGCACAGCCTCCCGGCCGTCGGGGCGGGTGAAGCGGGCGACCAGGCGAGCCTGAGGGCTGCGGCGCAGCCGCAGCGCCTCCTCCAGGCCGCGCTGCGCCAGGGCGTTGCGCAGCGCGTCGACCTCGGGATGCTCGGCTTCCAGCGCCACCAGCCGTACGCCCGAATCGGGCAGGCGCGGGCGATGGTCGTCCCACTGGATCAGCGCCGGGATCAGGTTGCTCATGTCCTGGTTCTGCGGCGGCATCGCCAGCCGCCAAGAGAGCTTGCCGCGCTTCATCGCCCGGATCTCGCCCGCGTGGTGCGTGCCGAGCCGGGTGACCACGGCGTCCAGGACGGGGGTGCGCGCCACCCAGGCGACCAGGCGGGGCTCGGCTTCCAGCATCAGCTTCACGCCCGGGTCGTCCAGGTCGAAGGGGCGCGGATGCGGCGGATCGGGCTGGTCCGGGTCAGGCGCGATCACCTCCAGGTAGCAGCTTGGCCCGAGGCCCAGCAGCATGTTGTGCGTGCCCACCCCCTCATGCCGGCCGCCCGGACCCGGCCTGACGCCAAGATGCGCTTCGATGTAAGCGGCGCCCGCTTCGAGCGTGCGGGCACCGACGACGATGTGGTCGATCTCGGCCATGGTCAGCGCACCTGGAACTGTGTGGAGCCAAAGAGATTCTCGCGCTCGGCGTCGCTGATCTGGCCGCGACGCTGACGCTCGGACAGGACCTCGACCCCGCGCTGCACCGCCGGCCGCGCGGCGATCGCATCGTGCCAGCGCTTCACGGCCGGGAACCGGGCGAGGTCGATGCCCCGGCGCTCGGGCAGGCGCACCCAGGGGAAGGTCGCGATGTCGGCGATGGAGTATTCGGCGCCGGCCAGCCAAGGCGTCTCGCTCAGCCGCTTCTCCAGCACGCGGTGCAGGCGCTGCACCTCCTTGGCGTAGCGGTCCATCGCGTAGGGAATCCTCTCCGGCGCGTAGGTGTGGAAGTGGCCGTACTGCCCGAACATCGGCCCGATGCCGCCCATCTGGAACATCAGCCACTGCAGGCAGGCATAGCGGCCCGCCGGGTCCTTCGGGACCAGCGCGCCGGCCTTCTCCGCCAGGTAGATCAGGATGGCGCCGGACTCGAACAACGCGATGCGCTGCCCGCCAGGGCCGTCCGGGTCGACGATGGCGGGGATCCGGTGGTTCGGCGTGATCGCCAGGAATTCGGGCCTGAACTGCTCCCCGGCGCCGATGTTCACCGGCACCACCGTATAGGGCAGGCCCAGTTCCTCCAGCGCGATGTGCACCTTGTGTCCGTTCGGCGTCGGCCAGGTCCAGACCTCGATCGGCATTCCGTGCTCCGTTCCTCGCCCGGCAGCATGGCCCGGTGGCGGAGGACGCGTCCAGCCTGACCCCCCGTCGCGCGCTCCGTCGCTCAACCACTGGACGAAGCGCCCCGCAAGGTCTGTGCTGTCGCCTGGCCTTGGACGCGGGAGGGCGGCGTGGGCGCCACGACGGGGAATGGCGGCAACCAGGGCGGCGGGCGCAACATCGGGGAGCTCGACCGCACGATCCGGATCGCGGTCGGGACCGCGCTGGTGATGATGTGGATCTTCGGCCCGCTGGGCTGGTGGGGGATCCTGGGCTTCCTGCCGCTCGTCACCGGGCTGACGGGTGTCTGCCCGGTGTATCCGCTGTTCGGCATCAGCACCTGCCGGCCGCCGGCGCCCCGCGAAGGCTGAGGCCGGTCGCCGTGCCCACCATCTTGCAGCTGTCCGACGCGCATCTCTCGCCGCGCAACGGGCTGTTCCGCGCCAACCTGGAGCGTGTGCGCCAAGCCGTGGCGGCGGACCCGCCCGACCTCGTGGTCGCCACAGGCGACCTCTCGCTGGACGGCGCCGACCGCGAGCCCGACATGGAGCTCGCGGCGGCGCTGCACCGCGCCTTTCCCGCCCCGCTGCTGGCGCTGCCCGGCAACCACGACATCGGCAGCGAGCCGCGGCTGCAGCCGAAGCAGCCGGTGGACGACGCGCGGCTGGATCGCTGGCGCCGGCATCTGGGCCCCGGGCGCGGCGTGGTGGACCTGCCCGGCTGGCGCGTGGTGGGGCTGAACTCCGAGGTGATGGGCACCGGCCACCCCGAAGAAGCGGCCCAGGCCGCCTTCATCGCCGAGGCCGCCGCCGACGCCGGCGAGCGGCGGATCGCGCTGTTCCTGCACAAGCCGCCCTTCCTGGCCGCGGCGGACGAGCCCTGGAACCCCTGGTCGGTGCCGCCGGAGGCCCGCGCGGCGCTGGCGCCGCTGCTCGGTCACCCCGGGCTGCGCCTGGTCGCCTCCGGCCATCTGCACCTGCACCATCAGGTCCGGCGCGGGCAGGTGGAGCATGTCTGGGCGCCGGCCCTGTCCTTCTACGTGAAGCCGGCCGACCAGGCCGGCATCCCCGGCGGGCGCGAGCCGGGCGCGCTGCTGCACCGCCTTCACGCCGACCATGTCGAGACGGTGCGGCTGGCGCCGGCCGGGATGGAGGCGGTGCTGATCGACACCGTGCAGGACCAGACCTACCCTCGGTAGCGGTCCGGCTCGCGCCCCCTTGCGCTCCCGGTCGTCGCGGATATGGTCCGGCGCCCCTTTCGGAGACGCGCATGTCCGGCTTCCGCACCGTGCCCCAGCTTCTCGAGGTGGGCGAGGCGACACGCCCGGCGCTGCGCGCCACCGAGGGCCGCGCGCCGCTGACCTATGCCGCGCTGCGCGACTTGGGTGCGCGCACCATAGCGACGCTGAACGCCAAGGGGATCGGGCGCGGCGACCGGGTGGCGATCGTGTTGCCGAACGGGCCGGAGATGGCGGCGGTCTTCGTCAGCGTCGCCTGCGGCGCCACCACCGCGCCGCTGAACCCCGCCTACCGGGAGGACGAGTTCGCCTTCTACATCGACGACCTGAAGGCCAAGGCGCTGGTCGTCGCCAGGGGCGTCGAGACCCCGGCCCGCGCGGCCGCGGCGAAGCTGGGTGTCCCCATCCTGGAGGTCGTGCCCGGCGTGGCCGCCGGCGACTTCACGCTGGAAGGCGGCGCGGCCGGCCAGGCCGCCCTGCCCGGCACGGCGCAGGAGGACGACGTGGCGCTGGTGCTGCACACCTCCGGCACCACGGCGCGGCCGAAGATCGTGCCGCTCACCCATGGCAACGTGACGGCCAGCGCGCGGCACATCGGCGCGAGCCTCTCTCTGACGCGCGACGACACCTGCCTGAACGTGATGCCGCTGTTCCACATCCACGGATTGATCGCCGCGGTGCTGTCCAGCCTTGGTGCCGGCGGGGCGGTGGTCTGCACGCCGGGCTTCGACGCGCTGAAGTTCTTCCGCTGGATGGACGAGGAGAAGCCGAGCTGGTTCACCGCGGTGCCCACCATGCACCAGGCGATCCTGAGCCGCGCGGAGCGCAACGCGGAGATCATCAGGCGGGTGCCGCTGCGCTTCATCCGCTCCTCCTCGGCGTCGCTGCCGGGGCCGGTAATGGAGCAGATCGAGAAGGTGTTCGGCTGCCCGCTCGTGGAGAGCTACGGCATGACCGAGGCCAGCCACCAGATGTGCTCCAACCCGCTGGAAGGCCCGCGCAAGCCCGGCAAGGTGGGCCGCGCGGCCGGACCGGAGGTGGCGATCATGGCCGATGACGGCACCATCCTGCCGCAGGGCGAGATCGGCGAGGTGGTGATCCGAGGCCCGAACGTGACCAAGGGCTACGAGGCCAACCCGGAGGCCAACGCCAAAGCCTTCACCAATGGCTGGTTCCGCACCGGCGACCAGGGCCTGTTCGACGAGGACGGCTTCCTGCTGCTGACCGGGCGCCTGAAGGAGTTGATCAACCGCGGCGGCGAGAAGGTCAGCCCGCTGGAGGTGGATGGCGTGCTCTCCGCCCATCCGGCGGTGGCGCAGGTGCTCTGCTTCGCCATCCCGCACGCCAAGCTGGGCGAGGAGGTCGGCGCCGCCGTAGTCCTGCGCGAGGGAATGGAGCTGACCGAGCGCGAGCTGCGCGACTTCGCCGCGAAGCAGCTGGCCGACTTCAAGGTGCCGCGGAAGGTCGTGTTCGTGCCGGAGATCCCGAAGGGCGCCACCGGCAAGCTGATGCGCATCGGCCTGGCCGAGAAGCTCGGCATCGCGCTCTGAGGACCGGACCATGAAGCTCTGCGTCTTCGGCGCCGGCGCGATCGGCGGGCTGATGGCGGCGAAGCTCGCCGCCAAGGGTGACGTCGCGGTCACCGTCATCGCACGTGGCCCGCATCTGGAAGCGATGCAGGCGCGCGGCCTGACGCTGCGCACGGAGGGGACGGAGACCGTCATCCCCGTGCGTGCCGTGGCCAGCGCGGCGGAAGCCGGGCCGCAGGACTACGTGGTCGTCACGCTGAAGTCGCATTCGCTGCCCGGCGCGGCCAAGCAGATGCAGCCGCTGCTGGGGCCGGAGACAGCGATCGTCTCCGCGGTGAACGGCATTCCCTGGTGGTACTTCCACAAGCTGGCCGGCCCCTGGGAAGGCCGTCGGGTGGAGAGCGTGGACCCCGGCGGCGTGGTGTCTGAACTGCTGCCGCCCGAGCGCGCCATCGGCTGCATCGTCTATCCCGCCGCCGAGGTGCCGGAGCCCGGCGTGATCGAGCACACCTATGGCGACCGCTTCACGCTGGGCGAGCCGGACGGGCAGAAGACGCCGCGCGCGACGGCCCTGTCCGAAGCGCTGATCGCCGCCGGCTTCAAGGCCCCGGTGCGCCCGAAGATCCGCGACGAGATGTGGGTGAAGCTGTGGGGCAACATGGCCTTCAACCCGATCAGCGCGCTGACCACCGCGACGCTCGACGTGCTGATCGCCGATGACGGGCAGCGCGGGGTCGCGCGCGCGATGATGCTGGAAGGCCAGGCGGTGGCCGAGAAGCTCGGCGTGCGCTTCGCCATCGACGTGGACAAGCGCATCGCCGGCGGCGCGGAGGTCGGCGCGCACAAGACCTCCATGCTGCAGGACCTGGAACGCGGTCGACCGATGGAGATCGACGCGCTACTCGGCGTGGTGGTGGAGCTGGCGGAACTGGTCGAGGTGCCGGTCCCGACCTGCCGCACCGTCCTCGCCCTGGTCCGCGCCCGCGGCCGCGCGGCGGGGTGCTACTGAATTCCCCGCAACAACGCTTCGCGTTGCCGCGGGGGCCCCGGCATGGCGTCGACCTCGGCAGCATAGCGCCGCCTCCCGCGGCGAGCCGCGGGAGGACACCGGGGGACGCCAGCGGTCGGGGCTCGGCTAGCACTACTTTGGCAGAATTGGGCGGGCGGCTGCCGATCTCGAATTCCCCTGTCGGCTATTGCGTGATTCATGAGGGATCGGCGTCGGAGAGCCGATCATGGCGCGAGAGGGTATCAGCGCGGGCTGGCGGGGTGATCTGGAGCGCTGGCTCGCGCCCTTCCTGGAGTTGCTCGGTCACAAGGCGCGCCAGCGGATGTGCCCGCTCTACGTTGCCGGGCTGATCGGGCCTGGCGATCGCAAGAGCATCCAGCCGATGGCCGAGCGGCTCGGCCTCGGCATGCACGATCGGCTCCACCACTTCGTCTCGGCCGGCACCTGGGACCCCGCGCCGCTGTTGGAGGGACTGGCCCATGACGCCGATGGGCTGCTCGGTAGCGATGACGCGGTGCTGGTGGTGGACGACACCGCGCTGCCGAAGAAGGGCAGCGCCTCGGTCGGCGTGGCGCCGCAATACGCCTCGGCGCTCGGCAAGCAGGCGAACTGCCAAACACTAGTGTCGCTCACCCTGGCCCGCGGCGCGATCCCCGTGATGGTAAGGCTGCGGCTGTTCCTGCCCGACAGTTGGACCGCCAATCCCGAGAGAATGCAGCGCGCCGGAGTGCCGGTGGAGTTCCAGGCCGCGAGGACGAAGCCCGAGATCGCCATCGAGGAGGTCGACCGTCTGCGCGCGGCGCGGCTGCGCTTCGGCACGGTGCTGGCCGATGCCGGCTCCGGCCTGAGCGCACCCTTCCGTCAGGCGCTGAGTGGGCGCGACCTGCGCTGGGCGGTCGGCATCCCCCGCCACCAGAAGGTCTATCTGGCCGATGTCGCGCTGATCTTTCCCGGCGCTGGCCGCGGCCGACCGCGCCAGCGTCACATCCCTGACCAGACGTCGCAGGCAGCCGAGGCGATCCTCGCCGGCGCGACCTGGCAGTCGGTTTCCTGGCGCAGCGGCACCTAGGGACGGCTCTCGGCGCGCTTCGCGGCGCTGCGCGTGCGCATCGCCGACGGGCCGACGCAGCGGATCGGCGACCTGGGCGACCAGCACATGCCGGGTGAGGAGGTGTGGCTCGTCGGTGAGCGACGCGCCGGTGATGAGCGGAAGTTCTATCTCTCTAATCTTCCCGCGGGCACTTCCCTGCGCGCCCTCGCCGCCGCCATCAAGGCACGCTGGATTTGTGAGCAGGCGCATCAGCAGCTAAAGGAAGCACTCGGCCTCGATCACTTCGAAGGCCGATCATGGGCCGGACTGCACCGCCACGCGCTGATGACGATGATCGCCTATGCCTTCCTGCAAGCCCAGAGGCTCGCCATGACGAAGGGGGAAAAACGCACAGCAGGACCGCCGCCTAGGTAGGGACCTCAAACAACCTTCTGAGGTGACTTGCGTTCTTGCCTTCTGAATGGGTTCCACCTGTTGAGGAGGCGGCGATGGCGCGGCTGTTCTGGCCGTCGGACGAAGCGTGGGCGGTGGTCGCGCAGCACCTGCCGCGGGGCAAGCCGGGGCGACCGCGCGTGGACGACCGGCGGATCATCAGCGGCATCCTGCACGTGCTGAAGACGGGTTGCCGGTGGCGCGATGTGCCGCCCGACTACGGCCCGCCGACCACCGTCTACAACCGCTACAACAGATGGTCGCAGCGCGGCCTCTGGGCCCGCCTGTTCGAGCGGGTTGCCGCCTTGGGCGAGGTGCCGGCCGAGTTGATGATCGACAGCACCCACGTGAAGGCGCACCGCTCGGCGGCGGGTGGAAAAGGGGGGAGTGGACGCTGGGAGTCGGGCGCTCGAGGGGCGGCCGCACCTCGAAAATCCATCTCCTGGCCGATGATCGCGGCCGACCGGTCGCGCTCGCGCTAACGCCTGGCAACGTCGCCGACATCACCATCGCACCGCGCCTGCTCGGCGCCGTCGAGCCATCCTGGCGCGGGATCGCGGACAAGGCCTACGACGCCGCCAGCCTCCGTCGCTGGCTCGCGACGCGCGGCACCGAGGCGGTCATCCCCTCCAACGCCACCCGGCGCACACCCTACCCGCTGGATAAGACAGCCTATGCCCGCAGGAACCTCGTCGAGCGCCTTGTCGGCAGGCTCAAGAACTGGCGCCGGATCGCCACACGCTACGACCGCCTGGCCCGCAACTACATCGCCGCGCTCGCTCTCGTCGCCACCGTCGCAGACTGGGTCAAATGAGTCCCCGACCTAGGGCGTCGGTCCGACGCCAGGCTGGAGGCGCCGCCAAGCCTCCACTCCGTTCGCGCGCTCACGGGCGGGTAGTGGATACGTGTCGGTCGTGTTCGACGTGGGCTTCACCGAGCGACGCGAAGCTGAGCGAGGAATTCACGCCGAACTGCCTGATCCGACCTAAGGCATTGCCGCACTTCGCCGCGGCCGCCGGTGACCCGTCCCAATTCAAGGAAATCGATTCGGTCTGCACGCCCGAGCGCGCTGTCGGCGTTGCCGCGGGCAGCACCAAGAGGCTGAACGCGCCCCGTCTTCGATCTTCCGTCTCGGCGGAAGCGGACGTCCGCTTTGGGTCCAGCCCGTGTGAAAACTCTCTGACGTGATAGGATTCCCGCGCTGCTGGGGAGGCCGGGATGAAGCGCTTCGTCGAAGGCGAGGACCGCCGCCAGACGGCACTGCTTCCCCGTGCATCGACGACTACGTGTCCGAGGAGAATCCAGTACGGGTCATCGATGCCTTCGTCGCGAAGATCGATCTTGCCGAGCTCGGCTTCGAGGGCGTCGTGCCCGAGCACACCGGCAGGCCCGCCTACCACCCGGCGACGCTGCTGAAGATCTACATCTACGGCTACCTGAACCGTATTCCCTCGAGCCGCCGCCTGGAGCGCGAGGCGGGTCGGAACCTCGAGCTGATGTGGCTGACGGGCCGGCTCGCGCCCGACTTCAAGACGATCGCCGACTTCCGCAAGGACAACGGCCCGGCGATCCGCGCCACCTGCCGGCGCTTCGTCCTTCTCTGCCGCGAGCTCGATCTGCTGTCGGGGGCCTCGGTCGCGATCGACAGCAGCAGGTTCAAGGCGGTGAACGCCCGAGAGCGTAACTACACCCTCAACATCGTCCGGCATCGCATGGAGCAGACCGAGGCGAGTGTCGTGCGCTACCTCGCCCAGCTGGAGAGCGCGGACCGGCAGGAGGAAGAGATGGCGCGCGCACGGACTGAGCGCCTGAAGGACCGACTTGCTCGGCTCGATGAGCGCATGGCCCACCTCCGAGAGATGGAGGCAGCGGTCCGCGCGGCACCCGATGGGCAGGTCTCGCTGACGGACCCGGATGCGCGCGCGATGGCGACGACGGGCAAGGATACGGGCTTGGTCGGCTACAACGTGCAGGCCGCAGTCGACACGAAGCACCACCTGATCGTCGCGCACGAGGTGACGAACATCGGCAGCGACCGCGCCCAGCTCTCGACGATGGCGGCGAAGGCCGGCGAGGCGATGGGCCACAACGCGCTGACGGTCCTCGCCGACCGTGGCTACTTCGCCGGCGAGGAGGTCCTGGCGTGCACGGAGGCCGGCCACATCCCGCTTGTGCCCAAGCCGATGACTTCCGGCGCGAAGGCGGACGGTCGCTTCGGCAAGCAGGACTTCGTCTACCTGCCCGAGGTGGACGTCTACCGCTGTCCTGCCGGCGAGACGATGAAGTGGTGGTTCAACCGCGTCGACGAGAACGGGATGACGCTGCGCTACTACTGGACCACCAGGTGCCCGGCCTGCCCGCTGAAGACCAAGTGCACGCCGGCCAAGTTGCGCCGCATCACGCGGTGGGAGCACGAGGGCGTGTTAGATGCCATGCAGCGCCGGCTCGACGCCCAGCCAGACGCCATGCGACTGCGACGGCAGACGGCTGAGCATCCGTTCGGCACGCTGAAGGCCTGGATGGGCGCCGCGCACTTCCTGACGCGGACCATAAAGCGGGTCAGTACGGAGATGAGCCTGCAGGTGCTGGCCTACAACATGAAGCGGGTGATCGCGATCAAGGGCATCGGGCCGCTCCTGGAAGCCATCCCAGCCAGGTAGGGGTCGCGGACCCGGCCCGCCCAGCGCCTGCGAGGTCACCGCCAGTCTGTCGAACGCCGGGCTCCGGCGCCGGCTGACGCCGGCCTCAATCGACCTGACGAGTTTCCACACAGCCTCGGTCGTGAGCGGACATACCCGCTCGTCTTCGCTCACGGAGGACGTTCACGCGGACGCCGTGATTCGGCAATCAACGATTCGGCGGTTGTCCTCTTTGGTCCCCGATCGCTTTCTCCAACTCCGCCACACCTTCGCCCCAGAACCCCGAGGAATTACGCGGCTTTCAGCCTGGCGGGTAAATCGGCCAAGTCGCCAGGTTTGGAGAAGCCGGGGCCGGAGAGAGGCGTTTTTGGCCCTCGTTCCGCCGGCGCATCCGCCAGTCCGCGCGCCAAACCCACGGAAAATCTGCGCCTTACGGCGCCGGCATGCTTCCGGGAGAGAGTTCGTTGCGGCGTGAGGTGGCGTCCCGTCTGCGACGAAACTGAGAACTGGTGCGTGTCAGCACCAAATCCGAAGATGCTTGGCGAAACAGCGTCCCATCTTCCGCGATGGAGTTAGTTCGGCGGGACTGCAAATGACGCTCGGCGCGAAGCTGCGGAGGAATGCGATGCTTGGGCGACCCAGCGCTCGCGCTACATGACCCTCGACGCCATCAGCACCGTCAGCGATAGTGCCACCGTCAGGCTCTTGGCCGTGCCCGCCTGACCCCGCGGTGCAACCCGCCGAGGATCATTGCCCTCCTACACCACGCGATATGACACGACCGGCTTCCGTGAGACACGGGCATCGGGCAGTTACGTCAGCGCTTGCTGATGACGGGAGCACCTCGCAGTATCCTGCCCCATTCGGAGCGCGACTCCGAGGCATGGCAAAGGCAGAGAAGGGGTAGGCAGGCGATGGACGCCGCCATCGCTGCAAAGATCGAGAGGCTGCGAAACGGAGGCGCTCCGCGGGTGCTCGACCTGTTCTCCGGATGTGGCGGCATGTCGGTCGGCTTCCAGCGAGCCGCGTTCCAAATAGTGGCCGGCATAGACCGGGATCCGGAAGCCATCGCCTCGCATGCGCTGAACTTCCATGCCGGAACGGGCGAGGACACCGTGGCTAGGCTGCGCAAGCCGCGCAACATCGAGACAACAGAGCCCGAGGGCCTCCTGGCGGACCTTGGGTGCGCCGGGCGGCCTGAGCAAGCGATTGACATCGTGGTGGGCGGTCCTCCCTGCCAAGCCTATGCGCGCGTGGGCCGTGCAAAGCTCGCTGCGGTTTCCGGTGCCAAGGACGCCTTCCTGACCGACGGGCGCGGCCAGCTGCATCGGCGTTATCTCCACTATGTCGAGCGGCTCCGGCCTCTGGCCCTGCTCATGGAGAATGTGCCCGATGCCCTCAACTACGGCGGCGAGAACGTCATTCAGAGGGTTGCGGACCGTCTCCACGCGCTGGGTTATGTCGCACGCTACGGCATCCTGAACGCGGCTGATTATGGCGTCCCTCAGATCAGGCTGCGCGTGTTCCTCATGGCCTACCGGGAGGAGCTCGGCATCATCCCGGCGTTTCCCGAGAGAACACACCAATCCGAGCTACCGATCGGCTACCGAGGCACGCTGGCAACTGCGCTACAGCAGGTCGACCTCTTCTCCACGCAAGACTACACGGTCCCGCCCGCCGCGCGCCGCGATGCGCCGGCCGCCATTTCAGCGAAAGAGGCCTTGCAGGATCTGCCGCTCCTCTCCGCACATCTTTCGGAGCAGGCCAAGCGGGGGCCGCGCCGCTTTACGACGGCGATGCCGTACGCCGCTCAAGCGGCATCACGCACCTATGCGGCAGACATGCGGGAGTGGCCCGGCTTCGAGGCGCCGGACGGGATTTCCGATCACGTGATCAGACATCTTCCGCGGGATTTTCCGATCTTTCGTGAGATGAACCCAGGCGACGAGTATCCCGAAGCTCTGGAGGCAGCCGAACGGCTGGTTCAGCGTGAGCTGAAGGCTCGACGACAGGCAGGGCGCCAAGCCGGCGTGATGACTGCCGAAAAGCTGCGAAAGAAGATGGTCCCGCCTTATCCTGTGGGCAGCTATCCGAACCGTTGGTGGAAACTCATTCCCGATCGCCCCAGTCGCACCCTGCTCGCGCACCTCGGAAAGGACTCCTACACGCACATCCACTACGCCAAAGATCAGGCACGCACGATCAGCGTGCGTGAGGCGGCTCGCCTGCAGAGCTTCCCGGACGGGTTCCGGTTCTATGGAGCGATGAACGCGGCCTTCCGGCAGATCGGCAATGCGGTGCCGCCGCTCCTGGCCTTCAAGCTTGCATGCACCATGGCTGACACCCTGAAAGGTGTCGCAGGCGCAACTCCGGAGCGCGAGACGGATCGCCAGATCGCCGAGGCCTGACGGGCTGGAGGTTGGTGCAATCGATCAGCGCTGCCCGGCCGCCTGCCTTCACAGCGAAGTTGCCTCGGACGTGGTGATCAAAGCCCACCGTGACAGGTCAAGGCAGCTTCCGCCCTGGAGCGCGCTCCCGCCGCAAGTCGTCGAGTGTCCGGGCCGCGCGCAGTCTGCGGCAGCCTCGTCTAGGAACAGCCCGGCTCATCATTTCACCAGCGCACACTGAACCCGCTCCACACGATCGCCGACCTTGAGGAACGCGTCACCCTTTCCGTTCAGGGTTTCGGCGCCAGGCTCATCCATCACCACACGGCTCTCCGCGACGCCTCGGCACTTGAGAGCAAGTTGTGCCGGAAGATTGGAGCGGACTGTGGTGCTGATGTTCTCGGCGCTTGGCTTCTGAGTGGCGATGATCACGTGGATGCCGCAAGCCCGCGCCTTCTGGGAGAGCCGCTTCACGGCTGCCTCAACCTGCCTGCGGGTTTCGCCTTCCGACACGAGATCCGCGTACTCGTCCAGTACGACGACTTGCCAGGGCAGCCGGTCCGAGGGGAACTTCGCATTGTACTCTGGCAGGTCGCGCACGCGTTCGGTGCGAAAGCGCTGGTAGCGAGATTGCATCTCCTCTACGGCCGCCTCCAGGCATTCGATTGCATCATCCTCGAAATACCCGATCTGCCCCAACAGGTGCGGGCTACCCTCGAAGGGCGCCAGCTCGGTCTGCTTTGGATCGACGAGCACGAGGCGCAGCTCGTCGGGCGAGTAGAACCGTGTCAAGCCGCGAAGCACCGTGTTCAGTGCCTCAGATTTTCCGCTGCCTGTCGCTCCACCGATCAGCAGGTGCGGGGAGTTCGGGGAAGAGAAATTGATAGCGACCACCTCACCCAGCTGATTCTCCCCAATCGGCACGGCCAGCTGGCCGCTGCTGGGCCGGGACCAAGCCGACCAGAGATCCTCGGCTCTTACGAAGTACCGGTCTGCATCAAGTTTGGGGACGTCGATGTTGACCGTCCCGCCACCAATGGCGAAGCGCAGCCTTTTGCCCTCTTCAAGCTTAAGGGCGAGGCGCAGCGCATCCTCGCAGCCAGCAACCCGCTTTGGGTCTACCCCCCTTGCAGGCAGGACGCGGTACTGAACGAAGGCTGGTCCCTCGATGAACGGCGAACGGCCGTCATCAGGCGTCTGAACCGAGATCTTGAATTCGGCCAGGGTGTCGAGGACGACTTGGTAGGCCGCCTGCATTCTCGCATCGCCCATCCCGCCGCGAAGTGCCGTCGCTGTCGGGCCTGAAGTTAGGCTGGGTGTCTTCACCGTTGTGACTGTGACGGCGGATCGCGGCTCAAGGTCGGTGTTGCCACCCGCAATGGAATCGGTGCCCTCTGACATCTCGGCTTCGTTCTGCCGCACGGGAGCTGCGCGGCCGCCAAGAGCGGGGTTCGCTTCCACAAGTTCGAGGAGGTGCTTGGCTGAAGAGCGGAAGACAGTGACGCCCTCAAGCATCTCCCTATCCAGTTTGCCCTGCCGTTCATAGAGGCAGATGGAGTACAGTGCCCGTTGCGATACGACTTCGAACGATCCCGCGCGGATGTCGATTGCGTCCTCGATGTCCAGTCGCGCCGCGACGGCATCACCACCGCTGCGAACATGATGCACCGCCGCCTTGTCGCTCACGCCGCGCAGAGCACTCAGTATCGACCTTCGCCAGAAATGCGCATCGGCCATGTTCTCGTCCGAGCCTTCGACGCGTGGAGCGAGGCCCCCGCGGATGAGCGCTGCCGCCCGAGACGCCTGAGCCACGCCATACGGATCAAACTGCTGACGAAGCTTGCCCTCGACTGCCACGATGCCGATCTGGAGACGGCCCATACGAGTCTGAGGATCGTCCTGCCGAGCGAGGTCGACGCGGCAAAGGTCCGCGCGGACACCATGGTCGCCGCCGAACCAGTCCGAATGCTCGTCCAGAGAAATCCAGATCGACGTCGCCCCCGGTGGCGCGGGCATCTCACGATCTGCGATCAGCTTGGCCACCATAAGGCCAAGGACCTCTTCCGTTATCCGCGATATGCCCATCGATCGGAGGATCAGGCCTGGTGCAACCTCTCGGATCTCGTCGTAGATGCGTGTGGCAAGCTTCGACACGTCCAACCCGGAGACGGAGCCGGACAGTCGTTCAAGCTTGCGGGCGAGACGCTGAATGACGAATTTTCGGCCGGCGTTGGAAGACACCACAAGGGTCGCGAGCCCGTTCTGACCCACGCCTTCGCGCACAGTCAGCACGTCCGGCCGCTGCGGCAGGCTCTCGATCTGGCTCCGGCCGACGTAGCGATCGAGGGTCACGACCCAATGGCTGCATTCGTGCAGGCTGCTGAAGAGCGCTGCCGCCTCTTCAAAACGAATGCGCAGCTTCACAAAGTCGGTCCACTCGGGCGACGAGGGAACGATCGCCTCCGACCGGAGGAGCCGAACGTTTATGGTCGACCAGTCGTCGAGAACAGGGTCGGGCATATCGGGCGTGAGCACGATCGAGACCGACCCGGGGTCAGCGTCCACATCGACATGAACCGGCGCGTCGTAAAGCGGATCGAAGCGTCCCCGCCCGGCCCGAGGTGCTTCGGCATGCTCGTTGACGTCGACCTTATCGCCAAAAAAGTTGGGAACAATGGCGACGTCGAACGAAAGCTGCCTCAGCAGCTGGCTGGCAGATACCTCGCCCTGCCAGTCCAGGAGCTCAAGCTGGAGCGGAGGGTTTAGGCGGCCAGCGCCCGCCATCCGGCTCTCCGTCTCGAGCACCTGAAAATGCTCGATCACTCCCGGCCACTTCGCGCGCGGCGCCACGACGTGGCAGCGGACCGGCAGATCTCTCCACTCGCCTTTTCGGATCAGCTGGACCACCCGACCAGGAACCGAGCCACCCGAAGGCAGAACAAACAGGAGGCTGATCCCGTCGGCCTTATGGGGGTGAGCGCGCAGGTACTCCAGCACCTGCTGTGAAATGTCCCCCAGTGAGGTCTCGTCGAGCTCGGATTTCCAGAGCGTCGTTATCTGCCCTTCCTGCTTGATTGCAGCATACGCCTCGGCAACCCCATGCTCGGAAACCGGCACGAGAAGCGTGCGTGCATCGGTGGCGAGCATCGGCGGCTGGCCGTGCGCCGAAAGCCGCTCAAGCTTGTCGAGATAGTAGGTCTCATTGATGCTGTTCAGTCGCAAGCGGCCACCAAGCGCGCTCATGGTGACATTCATGAGCTCTCGAAGATAAGCGGAGAACCAACGTAGACGCAGCGGGTGCGACATGAGCATCAGCGCCCGAAGGCGCGAGTTGCAGTGCACGACGTCCTGTCCTGCAAGCAGCCGGAGCCGAGGGTCCAGCACGCCATTCGGAATGTACTCTCCGCGAAGACGATGCAGCAGCTCTCCCCAGGATTCCGCATACGCAGCCAGTGTGGATACGGAAAGGCCGGAGCGAGCGACCTCGGTGAGGAAATCCCTGCGCAACCGCTGAAGCTCGTGGATGCCGGGATCGGATGCGTATGCAACGTTGGATCCAGCGGCCCCGAATGCGCGATCGAGCGGGGTCAGACGCTGCGCGGCCTGTGTGACAAGATCGGGCCACTCGGTCGAAGCTTCGAGGGGCCCGTCGCTACGAGGCGCGTCCACCGCCGCCATCATCAGCCAGCCGAATGCCAGCCATTCGATGTCATCAGGACGCCAACGCAGGGTGGCGTTCTCTTCCAGAACCGTCCCGTCTGCCCGCATGATCCGCAACTCGAGCGGGACGCCTGTCCAGGTCAGCGGTAGGTCGGTAGCACCTTCTTCCAGCTCGTCCGATGTCCCTTCCGCATGGCCCTCCCTCGCACGCGGTTCAGGCGGCGGGACGATGGAGGTCAGCTCAGGATCGGTCACGAACAGGATGCCGGGCGCCTGGAGCGCCGATCCTTCTGCCATCTCTGCCAGGCTCGGCCCGTAGAGGAAGGCGAACAGCCCAAGCGAGGCTCGATCGGCTTCTTCGAGTCGACCACAGCGCAGCTCGCACCGAGCGGCCTCCTCGTGGGGCACGCTCCGAATGATCTCCACAATCTGTGTGAAGATGTTGTCGAAGCTACGGTTGCGAGGATAGGCCAGCCTCTGGAGCAGCTTCTGTGTCGACATGGGGAGGCCGTCGACGAGCGGAGGCGTGTCTTCCGGCGGTACGGCTTCTATGAGGGCTCGCGCAGCCTCTCCTTCACGACGGTTGAGGCCATCCTGCACGCCCAGCGCCTCGAACTCAGTAATCCGCTCGGGAGCTGCGGCCAGGATCTCCTCATGTACGCGGTCGCCCAGCGTCACGCCCGTCACGGCCGACTTTGCAAAGATCTGGCGATAGACCGCAAATGGGACCGCCTCTCGGGCGGCGTCAGAGCGCTCGTGGACGTACGCAACACAAAGCCGACGCCATCGAGCAAGCTCCTCGCCCGTCAGGGGCTGCTGGCCGTTCTTGAAAATCGTGCGTTCGATCAGCTCGGTCAGCTCATCGGGGTCCTGATCCACACCGGCTGGGTTCATGAGATCCGCAAGGCGGAAATTGAGCGCCAGCCGTCTCCTGGGGTCGCTGTCCTCGCTCCATGCCTCATCAGGAAAGAGCTGAAGCATGGGCAGAGCCCGACCGATCCCGCGGTCCAGCGTCTGCTCGTCTATTGCGCTGCGCCTGAACGCCAGGATCTCCCGCGCAGCACGCTCGACGAATGCGGCAAAGGGTCTGACGGAGACGGCGATGCCGCTGTCCCGCAGCGCGGTCCTGACGATCTCCAGACGCTCCGGCAGCTGCTTTGGAGGCTCCACGCCCAGGCCACACACGGCCTCCCATCCCAGCTGCATCAGACGCCGCAGCGGCGAGAAGCCCTGCGTTTCCAGGGATCCGTCGAGATAGTTGCGGTCGAGCACCGTGAACATCGACTCGAGACCCTGCTCGTCCGACTCAACCTTGGTCTGCAGGTAGAGAAGCCCCGTCTCGTTGTGGTTTCGGTACCACGTGATCGACTTGTCCGGATCGGCGAAATAGCGAGCATCACAGGCGATCTCGCTGTCTCGCGCGATCACGACCCGAATGGCTGCAAGCCCGTCGGTGTGAGCGTGTCTTGTCCAGAGCTCCAGTAGATCGCCGACCTCGCCTGGCAGCAAATTCTTGAGCCGCAGAGCCGGACGACCGTCGGCGCTCTTCTCGCCAGGATTGAGGAGGAAGTGACGTGCCGTCTCGTAAGCCAGGCAAGCGATAAGGTTCGCAGTCATCGTACGTTCCGAAAGCCGACCATGCGTGTCGAGTCCGAGTAGGCCTTGAGAAAGCCTGCCGCGGAGAGCTGAGCGGCAAATGCGTCTTCATTATCCTCGAACATGCTCGCGTCCAGCCGGCTCAGCAGACCTTCGCGGGCTGCGGCCTCACGCCCAACAACGATACCGAAGCGTCTGTTCAGGACCTTGTCGATGAATGCTTCGAACGGTACTTCTTCCAGTGCCGGAATCTGGGAGAGCACCAGTGCTTCGAGCAGATCCAGGCCGATCGTAAAGTGCCGCTTGCCCGTGAACGCGTTGACGAGCTGCGTCCATGCACAGGTGCGCGTGAAGAAGCCAGTCAGGTCGCGTCGCGCCTTCGGCTTCAGGTCCGTACCGTCAGGAAGGCACGCTTCGGCGGCGTCGCCGATCAGTACCACGACGTCCTTCAGCGCTCGCGCGGACTCCCGGCGAAGCTGACTGGGACCTGATCCACAGTCGACGATTATCGGCGGACGCACCTGTCCGAGCCGGCGTGCTGCCCGGTCACGCTGCACGAGGGTCAGCCACATTCCCGTCCAGTTTACGACAGCCTTTACGCGCGCCGTCGACGAGATGTCGGTATGCGAGAGGATTCGCGCCATGCCGGCGCGGAACTGCTCATCCAGCTCGTCCCCCTGCGGCTGCGCGCCCTGTTCGATCTCATCGCCTGTGACGTTGATGTACTTGCTGTGGGAAGCCAGGACGGCAGCCAGACGTTCCAACGGCGTGTTGGCCTGCTTGGGCATCAGCTCCCGAAAGCCAGCTATCAGCTCAGCGCGGCGCTTTGGATCCGGATCGGTCCTCAGAACCTTGTATGCGAGCGCGCCACCACCACGCAGGTAGCGGCGCTCGACCTGCACGTCTCCGCGCCCCTGAGATCGGGCGTTGCGTGCGTCCCAGTGGATGAGCGATCGGCTGTAAGGGAAGAAGTGGGCCGCCTCCCAATTCGGGGTCTTTCGATCGGGCACGCGCAGCTGAAGGCAGCTGAGGAGATGCCGGAGGATCTCGTCGGCGTTCTCGCCGACGAAGAACTTCTCGCCGAGCCCGAGCTTTGCAAATCGCTCCGGATCCCAGACGAGGCGCCGTGCGAAATCCAGGCCCGTTCTCGTGAATGTCGGCGTGTCTGTGCTGGTCAGGATATCGTCAGCCGTGCCGTAGACGTAGTTGAACAGCTCCAACCCAGGATAGTGGCCGGCTGCATCGGAGACGAGAATGCCGCCGGTGAGGGCGAGCGAGATCTGCGGGGTCTTCACGTCAGCCACCCCCGACGACGATCACGCCGCCCTCCTCCAGGGCCACCGTATGCAAGGCTCCATGCACCATTATGCTGATGCTGTCGTGAGCATCCTGTCGGCTCCGCTCGGCAAGCAGCCCTAGGAAGTTGAGGATCCGCCGGATGTCCGGGGCGTAAAACGTCTCCGGCAGATAGCCAGCGGCGGCGCGCATCACGCAGTCGAAGGCCAGCAGATCGAGCGCGTGCTGACGCTGAACTCCGTCTCCCAGCTCCACGAGAAGGAGGATGCTGCGCTCGATCCAGTCCACCGCGTTGCGGAGCGCATGCGGCTCGCCAGCCACCAATCTCCAGCCATCAGACTGACGCAGGAGCCTGATCTGATTCGACGAGATCTTGCGCGATATGATTGCCGCCTGGCCCATCGAGCGCCCGAATGCGGGATCCACCAGATGCAGGGTGGCCTCCGACGACGGCAGCCTCAGGCCCTGAAGCGTATGTAGGCCAGCTATCAGCCTGTTCTTGATCTTCACTCGCCGGCTGACATCGTTCTCGTCTGAAAGCAGGAACTGAAAGTCGCCGTAATGGCTCACGCCGAGGCGCCGGGCCTCGAAATCCTCGCCATCCGAATGCTCAAAGAAGTCCCGACGGCGAAGTGCGCTCACGACGTCCCTGGTAAAGGCCGCCTCAGCACGCCGCTCATCGCTGTTTCGTCCTTCTCCGACTATGTCGTCGATGCCTCGGGTGGCGTCGATCGTTATCGTCCGGCTTCCGATCCGACGCGTGAACAGCAGCTCACAACCGGCATCCTTGAAGCCGTCAGGGTTGTTGATGAGGCGCTCGTCGACGCGACGCTCGGCCAGACGGCCTGGGTCCAGGGCTGCCAGTTCCTTCAGGACAGGAATCCTTGCCAGCTTGTCGCGACCGATGCTGCGCGGCGCAAAGAAAAGCGTGCTGTAGAACATGTACTCGTGCTGCCAGCCTTGCCGGTGCGCGTCGGCGCGTACGTCGCGGCACCGGAGCCCGCCAGTGAGCGCATAGGCAAGCGCCATGAGGATCTCGCGGATCGTGATGACCGTTCCCAGGCGCTCCATGAGCGCCATCAGCTCCTTCAGCCGCCGCCGCCGGACGGCACCTGTCTGCCCGCCCAACAGCGTGGCGTTCCGGTTGATCGGACAACCGGACTTTGCGTCGCAACTGTCACAGATGTTCCAGCGCCGCTGGTCGAGCCATCCCCACATCCTGCTCTCACCCGACAACACGCGCTCGGCGATCGAATCTGGCTCGGCCGCGACCGACTGGTAGTTCAGGTTCACGATGTGAAGGCGGCCATCATCTGAGGCTAGGCCTGACTGAAAAGAGTTCAGGAAGGCGGATCTCAGCCTGTGCAGCGAGGTGTCTTCCGCTGCAGCCAGGATGGATCTCAGGCGCCCCTCGTTCACACAGACTATCGTGGCGCAAGTGGTGTCGGCCAGAGCCGCGGTCAGGAGATCCCGTGCCGCATCGGGGGTTGGTTCGGAGAAGTCCTTGAAGATACGTAGAGCACGCGCTCCCTGGCGCAGTTCCAGCGGCTCGAGCCTGCGTCCATCGCACGCCTCGCGCACTGCGCGCCGTGCAGCTGCCTCATCGTAGCCGAGATGTTCGCGGAGGATCCGGTTGCAAAGGTGCGTCTTGCCGTGTCCGGCGTCCCCGGTGAGCACAATCAGCGTGGGCTCGTCACCGAGCACGGCGGCCAGATATCGCAGTGCTCGAGTCTCGATCTCCAGGGAGTCGCGAGCCGTCCGGTTCTCTTCGTAGATCTGGTCGAAGGACACGTCGAACGGCAGGTAACGGTGAAGCCGCTCAACATGGTCGTTGATTTCGAACGCCATTTGGTCCCCGGAGGCCAGCGCCTGAGGTCGGCTCCGGTGTGAAATCCGGATACCCGACAGCTGTCCTAACTTAAGCCCGCCAGGGATCGGCATTTCAACCCCTGAGTACTGTGACCGTTGCGGCGTCAGCTGGACACCTCCAGAAACCCTCTCGTCACGATAATGTCTGGCTGATTCACTGACGCGGATCAGCGCGGGGGATGGCGATGGTTCGGCAGCCTGGGTTCTTCGATGTGGAGGAGCGGCTGCGCGACCTGCCGGCCAAGAGCGATGACCTCGAACGCATCGCGGCGTTGGTGGATTTCGCGCTGTTCCGGCGGGAGTTGGAACGGGCTGTGCCGCGCGCCGACGGCACGAAGGGCGGCCGGCCTGCCTTCGATCATGTGCTGATGTTCAAGATCCCGCTGCTGCAGGCGATGCACGGGCTGTCGGATGAACGCTGCGAGTACCTGATCAAGGATCGGCTCTCCTTCATGCGCTTCCTCGGCCTCGGGCTGGCCGATTCGGTGCCGGACGCCAACACCATCTGGGCGTTCCGCGAGGCGCTGAAGAGGGCAGGCGCGGTCGAGCGGCTGTTCGCGCAGTTCGACGCCACGCTGCGCGGCGCCGGCTACCTAGCGATGGGCGCGCAGATCCCAGAGGGCTGGGCGGAGAAGCCCACGAAGCTGCGCCAGAAGGACCGCGACGCGCGCTGGACGGTGAAGTTCTCCAAGGCCAAGCCGCGCGAGGATGGCGCGCCGCAGGTCGATCTCGCCGTACCGGCCTTTGGCTACAAGAACCATGTCGCGATCGATCGCAGGCATGGCCTGATCCGCGGCTGGACCGCGAGCCACGCCGCGGCCCATGACGGGGCACGGTTGGCGGAGGTGGTCGATGCCGGCAACACCGCTGGCGATGTCTGGGGCGATACTGGCTATCGCTCGGCGAAGAACGAGGCCTGGCTGGCCGAGCGTGGCTCGGTCTCGCGCATCCATCGCAAGAAGCCGCCGGGGCGGCCGATGTCGGCGCGGACACGGCAGGCCAATGCGCGCAAATCCGCCGTGCGCTCCGCGGTCGAACACGTCTTTGCCCGGCAGAAGGGGCCGATGGGCTTGGTGGTGCGCACCATCGGCATCGCCCGAGCGAGGGTGAAGATCGGCCTCGCCAACCTAGCCTACAACATCAAGCGCCTTGTCTGGCTCAGCGGCAGGCCCGCGCCGGTGTAGCAACCGCCCCAATCTGCCGCTGACCAGACCAGCGGTCCCCGGCGAGGTGCCGCCGCCTCGTCTCCAATCGCCAATCACACGGCCACCAGCCCTGCGCTGACCTCATCGGCCGCCATCAACGGGTTTCTGGAGGTGTCCAGGTGACAGCATTCACCATCGTCAGTGATGATTTCGGATGCAATAGTAGGCACCATTATGAAACAATGCCTACAGTGCAAACGCTGGACCGCTCCGAGGGTAGATCCTTGCCGCCAGCGTACCATCGGTATCTCAACACGGCAGGCAAGACGCTCGCGCGATGACAGACAGTGACCCGATTTGGCTGGCCTATCTCCGGGCATCCTGGGGCCCCTCGCCGGAGCGACAAAGAGAACTGCAGGACCTCGAGGACAGGGTTCGCGCGGAGGGACGCTCGGGCGGAGTCGATGCGTTCCGGGCCGCACGCGCTGCAGGGGAGAAAGCCTACCAGGCCAAGCTGGAACTCGAGCAGGTGTTTGACACTCGGGGGGAGCATGCTGCCCGACAATGGCTTGTCGAGGCGAAGAGATCCTGGCTGAGCGACAGCAGGATTGTCAGAAGTCTGGAACTGAAGCTCAACGAGCGGATCACGCGCGGGCACACTCTTCGTAACCGCCACGGGCAGCCGACGAGGGTACGGACGACCCTGTTGGATGGCCGGCACCCGAACTGTCTGCGTGCGCTGCAACCAGCCGACTCCTGGGCGATCTACGTCGACGAAACCGGAGCCGTATTCGATGGCACGGTTGAACTGCCCGCCGACTCGAAGCGAGTGGGCCGTATGGTGGCCCTAGCTGTCCCCGATGGCGTCGATTTGCCCGATTGCAGCGGGTTTCATGCCAGCGAGCGAACCTTTGCCGAGGTCGACGAGGTGCTGCAACGCGTTCTCGATGCGCCGGTCGGCATCTTCGGCTTCAGCGTTCGAGACGATACTGCGCGACATCGGTACTGGATCGGCCATGTCCTCCATCTCGTGCGCTGGACGCTGCTTCAACTGCCGTTGCCGACCGATGGCCGCAAAAGCCGGGTTCGCATCCTGATAGAAAAGCGTGACGCCTATGAGCCGTCGACAGATCTGAAAACCATGGCCCAGGCCATCGAGAGCGAGGTTGCGGCGATTGATCCGCGGCGATTCGACGGACTGGCGCTGGACATGGGGTTCATGGACAAAAGCCATTCGATGACCGGCTATGTCGATACCGTGGCCTTTACCTGGGGCAGTTCGGACAGATGGAACAAGGAGCGTTTGCGAAAATCGCAATTGCTCGGCCATTGCTTCATCGAGGCTACCGAACGCAGCCTTCACCACCTGTTTCTGGCACTGACGCAGGGCGGGCCGCTGGCACCGGCTGATTGGTATGAGCTTTGTGCGGCGGCAGATAATCAGGAGGACAGCTTCCTGCGCCGCGAGCTCGAGCGCCTCGGCAAGGCAATGGTGCGCTTTCCGAGGCATTGGGAGCTTTACCTTGCAGAGGTGCAGACGCGTCTGATGAGCAAGCAATATTCCCTTGCCGAGCTGGGCCATGCCATCGCCTGGCTGCAGCAGTATGCGGACCCGTCGCAGATCATTCCGGGTACGCTCCGGCTACAGCTTGAAAGCAGCAACCTTGCGCTGGCCAACCACCGCGGGCAGATCCAGGCTGATCTGGTTTTCCGCTGCCTCGACTGGGTTGGAAAGCTGGAGGACGAGGCTCCGCAATTGGCGGCCGAGGCGCTTTTGCGCATGGCAAGCACCATGACAAATAATTTCGAGTTCAGCGCGCTACAAGACGCTGTCGAGGATTGGCTGTCGAAACCCATCGCGGTGGCGGGGCTGCTGAACTACGGCAAACTGCAATCGACGCAGGGCCAGATGCGTGCCTTTTCGGGAGATCCGTCCGCAGCCGTTTCCTGTTTCCACGCAGCCACGGCGACTTTTGCCCGTCTAAGCGATCCACAGCAGGTCACCCGCGAGACGCGCCAGACCAAAATCTACGAGATCATCGCACGGATGGACGCCATGCCTTTCAGCGCCGCCGGCGGCGAGCAGTCCGCCGAGGTCGAAACGGTGCTGGACGCCATTCGTCAATTGCTCGGCAACCGCGAGCCGGAGGCCATCAGCCGGTCGCTGTCCACGTCCGATCAGGCCGGGCGTTTCGAACATCATCTGTGGCTTCGCGCGATGGCCCGCTTCCCCCGCCAAATGGCCAGTGCCCGCGCGGCCTATCTCGACAATCGCGACCACTGGAAGACCGGGAGCGATCACCCATGGCCGCTGATCCTTGCCTATCGGGCCTGGCTGCTGAACGACTCTGGCGAGACGGCAGAAGCGCGCTCCTGGCTGGAAGAGGCGGTTGCGGTCTGTCGCGACGATGAACACGGTCCGACGCTCGAGTGGATGGCACGAGTTCTTGATATCCTGGCACAGGCGATCTGCTTGCCGCCTGGCGGTTCCGAGTGGGCGGCAGAGGCTGGATTGCGCAACCGCCTGCCGCATGCGCCCTGGTCGGCGCTAGCCGACTTTGCCGGCGAGGCCGCGCAGGGCGGAATGCCGCGTGACCGGATCTGGTCGCATCTCGCGAGATGCCTTCCCTTCAACTTCCACTGAGCAGCGCGCCGTACCGCCTGACAGCAGCAGTTAGACAGATGTCTCTTCTCAAAACGTCCCTCGCGCCTCGACTAGCCAAACATGTTCTTCTGCATCCCCGTGGAGGGGTGGAGACGCTGCTGCAGCTGTTGGGGAACAGCGAAACGGAATGGCTGGAACTGAAGGCCTCGAGCTATCCCGAGGGTGGCCGTTTCGAGCAGGGGACGAATGCGGACGATTACCGCTGGAACGTGGCGAAGGCGGTCATTGCACTGGCCAACTCGATTGGGGGGGTGGTGCTGCTGGGGGTCGCCGACGATGGCGGCGTGGTCGGCATCGAGGCCAGCGATCCCAAGTGCCGGCGGCGGTCGAAGGGGGCTGAGGCGTTTCGCCGCGAGGTGATCATGCAGCAGGTGCTGCTGCGGACCAACGGCTGGAAGACCGGCAAGCAGGGAGAATTCCGCTTGGTGAATGCCGCCTTGCTGGAGCGGCTGGTGGCGTTGGAGGAGATCCCTCACGGCGAGCAGAGCGTGCTGGCGATCTTCGTGGATCCGGCGCCTAAGGGCTATGGCTTTGTCGAGGTCGAGGCGCGGCAGGATGCCGCGGCGGCCCGCCGGGTGGTATATCTGCGCAAGCGCGGCGCGGTCGGGCAGGTCGTGGCGCTGACCGCGGATCAGGTGGATGCCATAGCGGCGCATGAGACGCAGCGCCAGCAGCTTGCCGCCGAGATACCGCTGCTCTGGAAACGCTTCGAGGAGAGTGGCCGGCTTGCCCGTTCGGCCGAGGAACTCCTGCCGGATGTTCGCCGCTATGTCGCGGCCCTTGAGGCGCGGCTGGCGCCGGCCGCGGCGAGCTTCACCCCGCTTGTGGCAGTGCAGCGCCGCGGCACAGGGCCGAACGCCGACGGCAAGGCGTGGGCGCGCGATGATGGCGATAATTGGGCCCGGAGCGACGCCTCGCGCGCCAGCGAGAGCCGCGAGCTGCTGCGGACAGAACCGGAGCCGCGCAAAGGGCCGGCGACCGAACTGCTCGGACAACGCCGCCGGGCGCTGCTGATCGGCGAGGGTGGATCGGGCAAGAGTCGATGCGTTGCAGCGCTCGCTCACGATGCGGCGCGCGACTGGCAGCCCGGCCGGCCCTGGCCGCTGCTGGTCTCGCTCTCGGCCTATACGGCAGAGGGGCTTCGGGGGTTGCTGGCGATCGAAAGCCGCATCGACTGGCAGGATCTGGCGCCACGGATCGAAGCGGGCGAGCTGACCCTCTGTCTCGATGGACTGAATGAATGTCCGGACCCGCTCTATGACCAATGCTTGGCCGAGATCGAGGGGATCTTGCGCGAATATCCCGCCGCGGGTGTGCTGCTGACCAGCCGGACTGCCCAGCTGCCGGCGGGACTGCGGCTCGAGACATTCGAGCTCAAGCCGATGGACCGGGCGGGGCAGAGCACGTTTCTGGCGAGCTATCTCGGGCAGCCGCAGCAGGTCGAGCCGATCCTTGCGCAACTGCACCTTCATGCCGGTGGCCGCGCGATCGCCGGCAGCCCGATGCTGCTGCGCATCGCCGCCGAGGTTGCCCGCGAGAGCCACGAGATCCCGACCGAGCGCTCGGCTCTCTATCGCCGCTTTTTCGATGCCTGGTTCCGACGCGAGGTCGAGACGGCGCAGCGCAGCGGCCAAGCGCTGCCCTGGGATCGCGAACTGACCATCGGCGCGCTGGCGGAGCTGGCCTTTCAGGCGCGGCGGAAGGGCAGCGGCCGAATGCCCTTGGCCAGGGCCCACGCCCTGCTGATCTTTCGCCTTGGCGCGGATACCGAGCGCTTCATTGACTGGGCGTCGCAGGGCACCGTGCTGGTGCGTACCGCCGGCCAAGAGGATCTGGTCTTCGAGCACGAGACGATCCAGGAGTATCTTTGCGCCGAATACCTCGTGGCGCGGCATGAGGACATGCATGGCGATATTCTGGCTCTGCGCGCCGATGCCAAGCCTGGCATCTGGGCCATGCCGCTGGCCTTCGCCTTTGAGATGCTCGCACAGCCGTCGCCGGCACTGATGGATGCGGCCTGGAGGGTTGAGCCGCTGATCGTGGCCGCCGGAACCCGAGACGCGGCGCCCCATCGCGCCGAAGAGGTGGCCGATGACCTTTGGATCCGGGCGGTGCTGAAGGTTCTGCTCGGGCAGGATGCCACCGCACAGGCCCGCGCAATCTCGATCATTGCCCGTCTGCCGCCGAAGTATCCGATCTCGCGCGATCTGTTGGCCAGCCTGCACGGAAGCGGCTTCTGGTACTCGGCACTGACCCATTCCGCCGGTGCGGCTAGGCTCGAGCGGCTGCGCGGTCTGGTCTGCGGCCCCGATTTCCCTTGGATCGAACTGTTGCCCGATGCGCTGGTCGGCTGTGAGGCTTGGGGCGAAGGGCTCTCGCCGGCGCTGCGCGCCATCGCAGGCGTGAGCCCGACGCCGACCCTGACCGAAGTGCTGTCCTCGGCCTCTGTCTCCGAGCTCTGCGCCCTCCGGAGGCGCGAGATGATCTCGCCAGAGACCTTCGTCTCCTCATGGAAGGCCGCGCTCGATCGCTCACGGGCGGAGCGGCTGGATCTCGACCTGCTGGATATTCTGCGCACCGAGAAGAAGCAGTTGACCGAGATCCTGCGCGGCATGCTACCGCGCTACAGGGCCGAGCTGCGTCGGATTGCTGTAGAGCCCGAGCTGTCACCGCGGGTGCTCAGCATCCTGCTGCGCGCGGGTGCGGTGCGCGCCGGCGAGCTTCGCGAGCGACCTGGCTTTCTGGCGAATGTCTGTGCGCGCATGTCAATGATGAACGCGATCCGGCTGACCCGGGCAGGGCTGCTGCGGCGGGCGGATATCGACGCAACGACGCGGGCGCGCCTTGTCTATGACAGTCTTATCCATGACAGCGACACCAAATCCGACAAGCTCCGGCAGGCGATCGAACTAGGCCTGCTGGATTCAGAGGATCTGCCACCGAAGTTGCGCGAGCGGATCAAGGTTGCCGCCCCGTCGCCGCGTCATGCCCCGGCCGCAAGACCGGGGGGGGGCAGGTTTACGACCGCGATTCTGGGCGACGCCAATTCCCGGATTAAGGTCAACGCCGAACTTGCCAAAACGCGCTGGAAGGTCGTGCTGAAGCGGATCACGGCCGAGCGGGGTTTTGGTTTTGCCCGGCACCCGGATTTCGAGCAGGAAATCTTCTGTCTGCTCTCGAAGATTGCCGTAACCGACGGCAACGGGCTGCGCGAGGGTCAGGCACTCGACGTGAGGATTACCGCGAGATTTGACGCTAAACGGCAGAGTTGGGGTTTTGCGGTTGAGTCTGGGCGCTGCATCGATTAGCGCTGCACCAGCGGGATCATGCCCCGGACGGCCGCGGGCCGAGTTCATGGTATCTGTCGGCAATCCTGATCGGGGCGCCGACAATCAGCTTGCGGGCGTCGTCGATGTCGAAGGCATAGATATGTGCTGATGCGACATAGCCGCGCAGCACGCCGCTGACTGTGTTGCAGCGCCGCGCCAAGTCGCTCTGCAGCCGCGCCAGCGCCGCTAGATTGGCGTATTGGCGACCGAAGATGTTCTGGCTGCGGAAAAAAAACTGCAGGTCCAGCTGCCCCCGCCGGATCTTGGCGTCAAGCGTCGTCAGGCAAGGCAGGCCGGCAGCGGTGCTGCCGGTAACCAACAGGTTTATTGTTGCGGATTTCGTGTCGGGCTTGCGTAGCAGCCGCTCGACCATCCAGTCGAGCTGATCTACGCCGTCCATGTCGAAAATGCGCTGGCCGTAGGTGAAGGGACGCTCGGGCATGGAGGCGCCCCGCGCGAATTTTGCGAGGGTCCGGGTCACGACCGCCGGATCACCATGGGCCAAGATGATCGGATCCTCCTCCCTCGGCGCCGTGATCTCGACGGCCAGCCCAAGCAGTTCGATCAGCCCGACCTCTCCGTCGTGATGGGGCTGTCCGTGGTTCAGCACATAGCGGATGCTCCCGAGCCAGCATTCTCCGATGGTCTGCGCATGGATGCCCGGCGGCCGGGCTGGCTTGTCATGCTGCATGAGAATGGCCCCCCGTTTCAGAAGTTTCGGTTCCAGAGCGCCTCGAAGTGCTGCGGTTCGAGCGTCGCGCCGCGCCGTGAGGCGGCCGCCTCGATCCGCGAGAAATGGCCGCTGCCATTACCGTCATCCGCGAAACTGTCGTGCTCGATGCGCTCGAGCCGATGCCAGGCGCCGTCGAGATGGCGAACGGCGATCTCTCGGCTCTCGGTGACGCTGCCGATAACGGTGACCCTTGCATCCTGCGCTGCGGCCAGTTGTTTCAGCGCCAACAGGTGCTCGGGCGGTACGGCATAGAGAAACTGCCAGTCGCCGCCCGCGGCCCCCAGCTGCAGCGGCGAGAGACCCGACGCCAAAATGAGTTCGTCAAGGTCGGGATGCATCGGGATGCGCCGCTCATCGACAAGGGCGCCGCATTCGCTTGCGCCGCATATCGCGTGGATTGCCCCGGGCAGGCCATCGCTGATGTCGGTTCCGGCGTGCGGTATGCCAGCCTCGGCAATGGTGCGGCCGAGGCTGAAGGGCGGTCGCTGCTCGATGATCGCCCGTTCGACGATGCGGCGGGCGCGATCGCCGAGCGGGAGTGCGCGCTTGCAGGCGATCAGTCCTAGCAGCATCGAACCGAGGACGCCCGTGACCACCAGCGCATCGCCGGTCCGGGCACCCGAGCGGCGGATGCGTTTCTCGCGCGATACCGTGCCCAGGGCGGTGGCGATAAGGGCGAATTTCGGGTTCTGCTTGGTGTCGCCGGCGACGATCTCGGCGCCGTAGCGCTTGGCGGCATCGGCGGCGCCCTGCATGACACCGCGGACGAACCCGAGCGTACTGTCGACGGGAAGCAGCAAGGCCACGGTCACTGTGCGCGGAATGCCACCGGCGACGACAATATCGCTGATGGCATGGGAAACGCCAAAGTCTCCAACACATTCTGGGCCGGCCAACCCGAGCCCGTAGGCAGCGTTGAGCCCGGATCTGTCTGTGTTCAGCACCAGCAACTCGTCGTCCCTAAGACGAAGATCGACGAAGGCCGCATCGTGGCCGAATCCGTCGACCAGGATGCTGGGGGCGGTCATCAGGCTAGTTATCTCGGCCACGACACGACGCTCCCCGGCTTGGCGGACCGTCAATTCTTTGTCCATCGCCTGTCCCATTACTCCATTTGCAGAAAAACGATCTCTGTTGGCCACGTGGCGGAGTGACAACAGCTTCTCCCGGCACAGTCAATGTTGCCCCACGCCGGCTTAAAGCCAACCAGCCGCCTCTGGGCTTGAACCCCTGGCGTTCTCGGCTGCCGGGGAGAACATCGTGCCGTCCGATCTACGGACGCACACAGCCCGTTCCATCCCGGCAGCACTCTCTCCGCAAGTTCCCTGACAAACCGCGCTCCGCATGACCGAGCGCAACGCCGTGTGGCAGGCTGCCGAGAGTTTCGGGGCAGACCTGTTCAGTGACCCGGCGCGGAACCGTCGGAAAATCCGCCTCCGGCCGCCAACTCTCTCAGGACCTTCTGATGCCACCGAGCCCATGAACTGACCTTCGCCAGCCACTGGAACGCGCAAGAGGATGCTAGGTCACGTGGGCAAACCTAATCCATAGACGGATCGAGGACAGGGCGGCGAAGCCGAGGAAGCTGTCGGCAGTCTGGTCGTAGCGGGTGGCGACGCGACGGCTGTTCTTCAGGCGGTTGATGAAGCACTCGATGCGGCTGCGCAGCGCGTAGAGGGGCCGGCTGACGTAGTGCTGGAGGTGGCGGTTCCGCTTCGTCGGGATCTCCGGCACGGCACCGCGGTCGCTCAGATCCCGCCGGATCGGGTCACTGTCGTAGCCCTTGTCGCCGAGCATGATGGCGGGATCGCTGTCGCGCGCTTCCATCAGCGCGTCGTAGTTCGAGCAGTCCGCCTCCTGCCCGGCGGTCACGTGCAGGGCGATGGGCAAGCCGTGCGCGTTGCCGCGGATGTGGAGCTTGCTCGTGAAGCCACCTCGCGAGCGCCCAAGACCCTGTCGATGAGTCCCCCCCTTCCGCCGGCGGCGCAGTGGTGCGCCCGGATGCTGGTGCTGTCGATCATCTGCAGGAGGTCCGCCTCGCCGGCGCCGTCGGCCAAGGCTTCCAGCACCACATCCCACAAGCCGGAGGCGGTCCAGCGCCGGAACTGGCGGAACACCGAGTTCCAGTTGCCGAGTTCGACCGGCAGGTCACGCCATGGCGCGCCGGTGCGGGCAATCCAGAAGATCGCGTCCAGCACGCGCCGGTGGTCGCGGGCGGGCCGGCCGCCAAGCGGGCTGGCCGACACCAAGAAGGGTTCGAAGAAAGACCACTCTTCGTCCGTCAGCAGCCCGCGGATCAACGCCGATCTCCATGCCAGAGATCAGCTTGGAATCACGACCGCGTCCGGCTGGGAATCCCCGTTCGGCAGGTTTGTCCACGTGACCTAGGGGCGCGACAGGCCCAGCGTGTATCGACACCACTGCCTTTGCGCTGGCCGAATCCGTTGCGGTGTTGCAAGTTCGGCCCATGCAATTCCATTCGCAGTCGATCCACCATGATTGAGCATCTGACACTCAAGAGCTTCCGAAAATTCCAAGAATTCAGCATCGCGCTGAAAGCTGGGAACATTCTGGTCGGCCCCAATAACGCCGGAAAATCATCAATCCTAGATGCCTTGCGTCTCCTTGAGGCCTGCTTCCGCTACACCACAAACAAGACCCCTGTTATGATGTCGGCACCAGGACACGGGGTAGTCGCAGGCTACGAAATCCCCGACACCGCCTTCCCGTTCAGCATGGCGAACGCGACCTACAACTACACAGACGACCCGGCCATACTGACCTTCCAGCACGCTAATGGCACAACAGCAATAATCCATTTCGACCCTCAATCTAACACAAAATTCTTTGTTGAGGGATCAACAGCACGCCTCAGTACGGGAGCCAAATTCCGTTCTGCGTTTCCGGTCGATTTTGTTCTTATTCCAACTCTCTCGCCGCTCGAGCCAGACGAGCAGCTTGTTCGCGATGAGACCGTCCGCAGGAACGCGGGCAACCGCCTCGCCAGTCGGGTGCTCCGCAACATCTGGTATCGCAGAACCGACAGCGAATTTGACGAATTTGCCCGGGAGATAGCGTCGGCGTGGACGGGCATCGAGATCAAGAAGCCCGAGTTGCAACGCGCCGAAGACCGCACCTTCCTGCGGATGTACTATGCCGAGAATAGGATTGATCGGGAAGTACAGTGGTCTGGCTTCGGCTTTCAAGCTTGGCTGCAGATCCAGACGCATATTCGGCGAGCCACTGAAAACAGTATCCTCGTCATCGACGAGCCCGATGTCTATCTACACCCCGATCTGCAGAGGCGCCTCCTCTCTGATATCCGAACGAGATTTCCGCAGTACGTCATGGCCACGCATGCCATAGAGATCATAAACGAGGCGGACGCGGGTGAGATCGTCGCCATCAACAACAGGCAGAAATCAGCGCGGCGCGTGCGCACTGACGAGGACTACCAATCCGTCTATCGATACATCGGTTCAGGAGAGAACGCCGCCTTCGCCCGGCTGGCGAAGGCGAAGAAAGTGATTTTTGTCGAAGGTGAAGATGGGCGGCTGCTACGGAGGTTCGCATCACGGCTCGGCTTTTCTGCCCTGGCCCAGGCCGAGAGCGTGCCGATCGTAAGGCTTGGCGACTTCAGCGATTTGAAGCGCGCCACCAGCGCTGTGTCGGCGCTCGGCCGCATCCTTCAAATGGACATACAGATCGCCTGTGTCTTTGACAGGGGATATCGGTCAGACTTGGAGATCGACGAGTTCCTTTCCGATCAGCCAGCCGAGAACATGCAGTGCTTCATTCTACCCCGCAACGAGATCGAAAATTTCCTGCTGGTCTCGGGCGCGCTGCATAGGGCCGTCCTTCATCGGATGGGCGAGCGAAAGGCAGCAGCCCTCCTGCCCGACGGCGCAATCGACATCCTGCTGAACGATGCCGTGTCCGAGCTCCGACACCTCGTGGAAGGTCAAATGATTGGCCACGCGATTCGATATGCGAAGCGCGTCGACCAAGGTATCGACGAGGGGGCCATCGCCGGCAGTGTCGTGAGAAAACTCTCTGGAGCCTGGGATGACCTCGGGAAGTCCTGCGGCTTGGTTCCGGGCAAGGAGACGTTCAGCATGCTTCTGGGAATGCTTCGCGGCCGCCACGGCGTGAGCATCAGCGACACGTCCGTCATCGATGCCATGCAAAGAAGCGATTTTGATCCTGATCTGGTTCGAATTCTGCGTGAACTTAATGCGTTTTGCGAAGAAGCCCAAGAAAAATAACATGCGGTGAAGATGGATGCGCTCTGTCGAAGCTGAAGCCGGCTGAAGCTATGTCAGATCCGGCTTCTGAGCTTGTAGTTTATTACGCAAGATCTCTGCTGCATCGGCAAAGGCGCATGAGGGGTTCGCCAAGGGGCGCACCATCATGACCGACGGAGGCGGTCCTTCATAAGGGTTGCCTTCCATGATCGCGAGCCATCCTCCGACGCCGAGCCGCTGCAAGCTGCTCTCAGCCTCGACAATCTCCGTCTCGGAGGGGTCCGAGTGACGGCCAAGCGTCACATACCGACCATCATCTCCGAGAAGGATCCAGCGCCGCTCACGGCTACGCTGTTGATCAGAAGGCAAACGGTCGGTCCTCCCTTATGGACACTTCCGGGAGCGTCACGCCGTCGGCTGGTCAGGCAGGTTCAGAGAGCGGACGTACTCCCAGCAATCTTGCTTCTTTGCCCACTCCGAAACCATGCGGCCTGCCGACGACGCCTGCAACGCTTCGTCCACCTGCTTCGCCCAGGTCGTCGCCACGGCGACCGCCTGTGGCGTCATGGCCTGCTCCGTCCAGACCCTGTCAAGATCGATGTGTGCCCGTAGCCTCTCTGACATCAGCGCCACCGTGTACACGGTCACGTTCGCCTGGAAGGCGGTAACCAGCGGCCGCACCAGCTTCTGAACCGTACGGAAGACGATGACCTGCGCGACGATACGCTTGTAGTCCGAAGCGTTGGAGATCGGCCACCGCGCCGCCCCCTCCTCCTCGTCAAGCAGCTGGCTGAACCTCTCGAAGTTCTTCTGAAGGCCGAAACTGGCGACCTGCGGAAACCCGGCCCAGGTCATGAGGCACTTGGCCAACTCCGTCTTGTTGAACTTCTTCGCCGGCGGGAACTCTGCCTTCAGCTTCTTGAGGCGAGACGCCGTATCGCCCTTCCGCGCCAGCATGACGTTGTAGCTGCCCGCCGCCCGCTCGTAGAACCAACGCGTCGTCCCATCAGGGCAGAAGGTCGACTGCGACAGCTGCTCGAGCTGGCGGTGGAATGGCCGGTTGGCGGAGAGGTCGGAAACCTTCACCGCACTCTGGCTGTTCGCGAAGCGCGAGACGTTGGACACCAGCGCTTCCCGCGCGGCCTCGCCGTCCTCCCCTCCAGCACCGAGGATGATGATCTTCGCCGGAACCCGCACCGAGCGCAGATCGGTGTCTGCCGCCTTCTTCTTTGTGAAGTAGATCGACGCGGTGGTCTGCCCACCGTTCACGATCTGAACGCCGCGCAGCCACGCGATGCCAGGTCCACCATCAGCTGTAGCCTCATACCCGGCCTCGTCGGCGATCATCACCACGCCGTTGTTGAACGCCATGAAGTGCTCGGGGCTTGTCCGAAGCGTGTCACGTATGCCGCGGTTCACCTTGTTCGTAGAACTCAGGAAGGAGCGGACATTCGCCTCCAGCAGCCGCGCCCCGAACTTCTCGTAGGTCACCCGCAGCGCTTCGCCTGGCAGCGCGGCAAGTGCAACGCTGTAGACAGTCTCCTGACCGGGTATCAGCACACAAGGGAGGGGAGCCCCCGAAAGGGACTTGAAGTCGAACACCATCTCGTCCCGCGGCTTTCCCTCGGAAAGGTGACGATACAGTCGCTCGATGTCCATGACCTCCAGGCGCACGGTCTTCCCATTCACCTCGCGGCTCTTGAAGCTTTTCGACTTCGCGACCCGATCGGTCAGCACGTGGATGGTGATGTGGTCCAGCTTCGGGAAGATCATCTCGATGATCTGCGCGAGCTCGTGGGCCTCGTTCGCCTCGTCGATCCGGCTGGCGAGGCGCCCCTCAGCGCACTTTGCAAGGAAGGCAAGACAGCGGCCCGCCGCCTGCGTGGTCTCGCTGTCCGGGACGGGTGCAACAGTCTCCATCCCATCGTAGAGGCTGACGAACAAGTCGAGCTGCTCGTCGTCCCGACTGACCGCGTAGCCGCTCAGCCTGAGCTCGGCGCGATCCACGCGTGCAGCGTAGTGGCAGACCACCGGATCGGACGTCATGCCGATCTCCGCCATATGGTCCATGACAAGCTCGGCGAAGACCATCTCGCTGTATGGCGGGGCATCACCCTCCGCCATGCGCTCGCGGATATCGGTCTGGAGCTGCTTCAGGAAATCCTCAACCGTCATTTCAGGCCTGCCGCCTCCAGGATGGTCGTGAGCGAGGTTGTCGGAAGTGCACGCATGTCGAGGTCGATCACGTACCGCGCTGACACCACACCGCGAGGCACCGACGCAGCGGTCAGGAGCGGGAAATCGCTACCCACCTCGATCCAGCGCAGGTCAGATAAGGTCAGGCGCCGCGTATATCGGTCGGCGAACGCGTCGATGTAGCCTGCGCGGAGCAGACGAGCCGAGAAGCTCTGACCGGCATGGCCACTACACGCGGCCAGCCGCGCTCGGAGCTGGGCCACACGGTGCGGCAGTGTCGATCCGGCATCGGAGCCGGCCAACCGCACAGCGGCGAGGTATATTGGCGACCTGATCGCGAGGTCCAACTGCTCCAGGGAGCCGATCGTCGCCCTGAAGCCAATAGCCGAAGTCGTCGCCTTGGCCTCCAGCGCCCCGACAGGAAGCATGAAGTCGTGCAGGCCGCGCAGGGGACCCTGCCACATGTCAACGACCGCCGCGCTGTCAGGAAGCGCTGCCAGCAGCTGTTCGAGCACGACCAGCTCGCCGTGCAAACCGATCTCCTCGTCCTCGCTCAGGATCCCGGCGCGCTGATACGACATGAAGTCCTGCCAGGCGCGGATACGAGCGAGAACGGCATCCGCGACTGCCTGCTCATCGTCATGGAGCGCGTCGGCAAGCAGGCCGATGAGGTCCTGCGCCATGGCCTCGAAAAGGTCTGACCTCGCGCCCTGCTGCCGCGTCAGTGCCAGCAGCAGGAGGTTCGGGAGAGTGGGATGCCGGATCGCCTCGACAGCAAAGCCGCGGCTGGCCGGCAACTGGCTTGGAGCGGGCAGACGGGCCTGGTGGAAACCAATCAGCAGCGCCTCACGGTCGTCGGGCTTCTGCCGACCGGCCAGAACGGCTACCTCGCCCAGCCGCACCAGATGAACGATCCGCCAGCCAGAGCTTCCTGCATCGCCGGCCAGAGCCCGCCAGGCTTCAGCGAGGCGAACTCCATCACTCCGAGGAGCCATATTCCTGCTCCCAGAGCACGTTGTTGACCTTGTACTCCACCTTCACGCCGGACCGGCTCCCGGGAAAGCTGATGCCGAGGCCGACGATCCCTTCCACATCGGCCGGGAACTCGACACCAGTCCTGCCGGGATCAAGGACGTAGAGCAGAAGCAATCCGGAATTGGATCTCGGCGGAACGCCATCAGCACCGAAGCCGCGCACGCGCCGGATAGCTATGCCGTTAGGCGCATCAGGCTCGCTGGTTTGGTTGCGTCCAGCATCCGCCTTCCACGCCTCTCTGGTCAGGTCGAGTGCAGCCGCCCAGGAGGCATGATCCAGATCGATCGCCTCGTCACGTGGCGCCAGAAGTCGCCCGATCGAGAAGCGGTCCGCGGTGAACGTGCGCTGGCTACGCTGCGGCATCTTCACCGCGACGCCCTGGCCGAGCTCGATCACACGACGATCACCTCCGCCGAGAATAGCGACCGTCCATGAGGTCAACTCTCCCGTCCTCGACATCGACTCGATGAATTCTCCAAGGAGGCGAGCATCCGTCTTGTAGGCATCCGGATGGGTCTTGTACGCGGCGAGAAATGCAGTGATCCGGTCCGCCGGAACAGCCCGCCAGAGTGCACCTTCCCATTCGTGCTTCATCGATGGTCGGATGCGCTCGATCCGCGGGCTCTCATCCGGCACCCCGATGGCGTCAACCAGGGCACGCAGCGCCTTCAGATTGCCTCGCAGCACTCCAGGGTCTCGATGGAAGGCTACCGTCTCGACCACCTGCCCGCTGAAGGACAGCATGAGGGTCTTCGCCGACCTCATCTTTAGACGCGATGTGACCATCAGCACCGGATGTGACTGCACCTTCAGGCCGTAGTCGCGCGGCGTCCCGCCGCTGGCCTGCATGAGATCGAACTCCTCCCTCAGTTCCTCGGACGCATCGGCGATATGCCCGAACCAGTCGATGAGATCGGACGTGGTGTAGAGGCGGCAGAGATCGAGATATCCGGGCCTGTAGCCGAACCAGCGCCCCATCTGCATCAGCGTGTCGTACATGCGCGAGGCTCGGAGGAAGTAGCTCGTGCAGAGGCCCTCGAGGGTGAGCCCCCTCGCAAGCTTGTCTCCGCCAATGGCGATGACCTTGAGGCCCGTGGCCGCATTGTCGACGTAGTCCAGCGCGTCCTTCGCCGTGCCGTTGATCATCCGGACCTCAATGTCCGATGCGACATCAGGCAGGACGTCTGCGATCTGCTCCCAGCTCACCGGCCGGATCGAGGGATCGTCGACACGCGCTCGCACTGCTTCCGTGGCCGGGACGAAATCCTCCACCCAGAGCTTCCGGAGGTCCTCGACCAGGCGTGCGCTGTCGATGCGACGCTGAAGGCGCTGGGTTATGCCGCGCATCAGGTCAGCGACCTGCCGATGCACTTCGGTCTGCACGGCGTTGAACCTGGTGACGTGGATCAGCATCGAGCAGTGCCGATTGCCCTGGCCTCGGACCGTCCGCGCGGCACATGCCAGCAGGAACGAAAGGATCGCCGTCCTGAGAGAAGCCGGTACCCCGTCAGAAGTGACTGCGGGCGGGCTGTGAGTGCTCTTGTGACCCTGTGGCATCCACCCGCCGGCAACAGCGGCGTCCTGGTGATCGGCGACAACCCTGACCAGCGGAAGGCCGCCATCGCGTCCGTTCGTGGTGCGGAGGCCGAATATCCGCGCCGGGCCGACGTAGGTCGAAGGTGCCGCAAGATTCACGATGAACGCACTCGGGAACAGGTCCAGCCCCTCCTCGCGAGTGGCGCCTCGCTCGTGGATGAAGATGTTGGCGAAGGGCGTCGCCGTGTATCCGACGTAGGCCGACCGCGTGAACGAGTGCAGCAGCCTCCGGATGAGCTTGTTGATCTCCGTCGGGGAGTGGTTCTCGTCCGGCCTCCCCTGCTCATCGAAGACCTGCTCGCCGGTGTCGACCGACGCATGGTCCGCTTCGTCGTCCAGAAGCAGGAGCGGCAACTTCGTCACAAGCCGACGGCCTGTCTCCTGATCCCTCGAGTCGGCGACATGGTTCCTGACCCAGGCAAGGAGGCGCGTGAGGACCGTCTTGTTCTTCTTGACCACGAAGAGCCACGGCCGCTGCTCGGGGCTTATGCCGAGGTTCCGCGCAATGGCAGTCGAGAAGTCGCCGTTGTTGGTCCGGTTGGTCACATAGTTCGGTCGGATCGCGGGATCCCCGTCGATCTCACCGACGCCGATCGGCGCGGTGTCACCTGCCAGGGGAGCTGTCGCGTATCCCAGGAAGCCCTCATCAAGGCGCATCTGCGTCTGCGCACGCAGGTTGTTGTGAAGCCCCGCGAGGACGATGATGATCTTGTAGCCGGCATCTGCCGCCTTGCAGATGAGCCCGGTATAGTTGCCCGTCTTCCCCGACTGCACATGGCCGACCACGAGGCCGCGGCGATCCCAGTCACCCTCACGCCGGGGATCCTCGAGCAGCCCGAGTATGCCGTCGGTCGATCGGTCAAGAGCGTCGATGGCATCAAGCGGGAGGTCGCGCTCAAGCCACTCTCGGTACCTCTGCCAGAGACGCCAATCCTTCTTCCGCGCAGCCTCCAGCCAGGCGACATGTCCGGCATCGTTCTTCAGCGTTCCGTCGCGGCCGATCCACATGGAGAAGCGCCGGATGAGTTCCTCGGTGACCGCTGCACGGTCAAGGCCTTCGCCCCATGACGGCTTCATCCTGAGAACGAGATCGATCTGGTCGGCAATCAGCGCCGGCCCGATCCTGCTGCGGTCAGTCTCCTCCAGCAGGAGTTCCTGCACGAACTTGACCACCTTCTGCGCGTGCGTTTCCGGCGTTGCGTTCATTCGCGCTCAGGCCTCATTGGCAGGCATGTCAGGAAGTGCAGCGACGAGGTCCGGGTAGCCGTCGAACGGCTCCGACAGGAGCAGCCGCTCACGGGCTTCGGCAGGGCTGAGGCCGCGTCGCCTCACGAGATTCCGGTACATCACTTCGAGAACCTGACGGACCTCTGCAGGTGGCGACGCCGTGAAGCCGGTGCGCGGCGTCTCCTTCGCTTCCGCCGTGTCGAGCCAGATCCTCTGCACGGGGACCGTCTCCTCGACCACGCGAAGCATTGCCCGGACAAGCGGCGTCAGATCGCCTGCCTGGTGGAGCACGGCAGCCACTGCAGGGTGCGTCTCGTCGATCCGATAGCGCACGCCGTCTGCCGTATGCTGGGCGGTCCAGGCCTGGACGACCGGCTGCCCCGTCCGTCTGGCAATCACCCGCCCGCGCCATGCAAAGACCCTGCGCGCACGTTCGCGCGTGTCCTCCGCGAGTGCCGTGAGCCGGGGCCGGACCTCTACCGGTGGACGGGCCGTCGACTTGCGGACATCGATCTTCCAGGCTTCGTCTGCGCCGGAGCCGATCTCGACCCGGATCCGGGCGAGGCGGTGAGCCTCCTCCTTGGTCCAGGCACGCCCCCGGCCCAGTCCGAGCCATGTGCCACCGAGGAGCAGGCGCTCCTGACGATAGACGTAGAAGCCCTGCTGCGCGGTCCAGCCATCAGGCCCCCCTCCGGCAGCGTAGGCACGGGGGTCAAGGCGATCCTTGTGCGGCAGCACATGGGCCTGGACGACGATCGCACCGGCCGAACTCTGGATCCGCTCCTCCGGAGAAGACCATGTGTCCCGATGATCCTTGAGGAAGGGATCCCATGGCTCCACACGACGGCCGTTCAGCGTGATCCTGAAGCGCGGGCGTGAACCCTCGATGTAGCGGTGGAAGACCATCGCGAGATGGCGCTCAACCCGATCGATCAGATCGAGCATGTCCTGCTCGCGGAAGCCGGAAGTCAGGATCCGGTCCATAACCTCCCATGCCACAAGGGTCCCCGTCCCTTCCGGCGGCAGCACTGCGAGCAGCTGTTCCGATCCCGGTGCTGGTCCCTCGAGGAGTTCCCATTCGTGACCACCGGTCGCAGCAATCTCGTCCAGGTCCCAGCGGAGGCAGGACACTGACCCTGCCTGTCGGCTCGCGACCGTCAGCCGCCGGCACTGTGAGAAGGAGGCCGTCTTCAGGCCGAGGCCGAAGCGTCCGAGATCACCAGGGGCGCGTGGGTCGAGCGGATTGCGGTCGCCGAGACGCATGGACCGCTCGAGGTCCGCCGCGCTCATTCCGCGGCCATCGTCCACGATGGTCACATACGAAGACGAGCCAGCCCAGACGAACTCGATGTCGACCTTCGATGCTGCTGCGGCAATGCTGTTGTCGATGATGTCTGCCAGGGCCGAGGACGTCGAGTAGCCGAGGCCACGGAGGGCCTCGATCATCGCTGTCGCCTTTGGCGGCGCCAGGATCCGGCGGGGTGGGCGATTGCCGGTCATGGTACCAGGTTCTCGAATTGACGGTTCGGCAGAAGGCGCGGCAGGCGCTTAAGCGTTTTGGCCTCGATCTGCCGGATCCGCTCGCGGGTCACGCGGTAGACCTGCCCCACCTCCTCCAGGGTCAGCGGATTGCCGTCCGTCAGACCGAACCGAAGATCGATGATGCGGGCCTGTCGGGCGTCCAGATTGCGGAGGCTGGCGGCGAGAAGCCGCCGCAGGTCATGGTGCAGCAGGGCAGTCAAAGGCGTTGCTTCATCTACGAGGGGGGCTGGGACTGCGGCCTCCTCGTCAGGCCGCGTCCCCGTATCGTCCAACCAGATACCTTCCAGATCCGCCGCCAGGGCGCGTTCGACGGACAGAACGTCTGTCTCAAGCGCGTCCGCCAGCTCCCGTGGTGTCGGCTCCAGCCCGCTCTTGACGCGCAGGGCTTCTGAAACACGCTTCGCCTTGGCGATCCGCTCCAGCATATGCACCGGCACGCGAACCGTGCGCCCCTGGTCCTGCACGTAGCGGCTGATCGACTGCCGGATCCACCATGTCGCGTAGGTCCCGAAGCGGAAGCCGCGATTTGGATCAAAGCGGTCTATCGCCCGCAGCAGTCCGATCTGGCCCTCCTGGACTAGGTCGAGGAAGGGCACGGCGGCACGGGCATAGCGGCGAGCCAACCAGACCACGCGCTTCAGATTGGCCTCGACGATCGCCTGTCGCGCGTCGACGTAGCGCTGGAAGACATCGCTCAGGCCTGCCGGTCCAGCCGGCTGCTGTACCCTGAAGGCTGGCCGCCGCAGAACGGCAAGTTCGTGGCCAATGTCATCCGGGCGCCGGATGCTGGCGCGCAGGCCCTCACGGCCACACATGCCGTTCCGACCCAGACATGCCTCGGTCAGCTCCAGGATACGGCGAGGCGTCAGTCGAGCAGCAGCCAGAAGTTCCTGCGCCGCGCCTCGCTGAAGGAGTGTCCTCGCGGTCGCACGAAGATGCGCAGCCAGGGCGTCTGCTGCCGGGTTGCCTGCATCGCCAGGAAAATCGGCGAAGGCCTTCTCTCCCGGTTCCGCTTGGGTGTCCTGATCAGGATCCGATGCGTCCGCGCCGTCCTGGTCGTCTGCGCCCCAGTCGGCCTCCGATATCTCCCGCGGAAGCACGGAACGAGCATTGAGCTGATCCGCCCATTTCTCAAGAAGCGATGCCACCAGAGGGTTGGAGGAAGCAGCTCGCTGCAGGAAAGTCAGCGATGCAGCGATCTCGTGGAAGAGGCGCGTCTCCGCCGCCTTGGACAGAACCGGCGCGCGTGCCGCGGCTTCGAGCAGAAGACGCTCAGCATCGGGCGACGCGCCCCAGATCTCGGTCAGCCGTTCGGCTGCTGCTGCGACCTCGTATCCGGTCCCTGTCGTCCGCAGGTCATCGCCCTCGACAACGGCCATGCGCGTCCAGTCGATGGCATGCTCGTCTTCCACGAGGATCCCGAGGTCCTCCAGCAGGATCTCGAGCGCCGCGACAAGGCGGTGCCCCCGTTCGCCGTCGACCAGGCTTTCACGCAGGGCATCGAGTTCCTCGACAAGGATGCAGCCCTCGCGGAGACCAGCCGAGACCAGGTGGGTGACTGCGCGAAAGCCGTCAGATCCTTCCCTGAACGCGTCCGTCCAGTCCGGTGCCGTGTCAGGCAGGTCGATGTGTGTGTCAGCCCAGTCGGCATCCGGCAAAGCAGCTGCATGCCGGCTGACTGCCGTCTCGCGCTGTGCTGCCGCAGCGGCGATATCCGCCCCGGAAGGCGTCAGGTCCGGCTCAGGTTCGGGCTCCCATGCTGCTTCGACAGCTTCGTCCGGGATTATGCTTTTCGCCAGGATGTCGACTGCGTTCGACATCCCGGTAGCTTCCGATGAACCATTGTGAGCCTGTCGCAGCGTGGCTGCCGCTCCACGCATCATCGAGAGGCCGACAGGTGACAGCGCCTCCTGAGTAAGGTCCGACCAGTCAGTGGTGGTCCGGCTGGCCAGCGTGGCCGGATGGCAGGCCTGTTCGTCTTCGACGAACGGATGAGCCGGCTCGGCGCTCGGGCGTTCGGGTCCATCTTCAAGGGGCGCGTCATTCGACGGTCTCGGCAGGGGCCCGTCGCTGGGCCCTGGGCTCACTACAGGCGGCCCAGGATCCTGCTGACAGCCCCACTCCGTCGACGCCCCACCATCCTCCGGAACCCAGCAGACATCCTGAGCCGCGGCTTGTGTGTCGATGCCGCACGTGTCGATGGTGGTTTCGTGGGATTGCGCCCAGCCGGATGGGCGGTCTCCAGTCTGCGGCGCGTTGCCTTCGTGCAGTAGGACGTCGGCCGGCATAGTGGGGACGTCACCACCGCCCTGAAGAGCTGTCACACCCACGGAGGTGAACACATCGGCAGATGCGAACGGCAGTTGATAGGAGTTTAGCAGACCAGGGGCGGCCTTTCCGGACTGCACGCCATGATGGCTGCCCTGTTCGCCCGTTACGAGCGGGTCAGCCAATTCGGCTTCCTCTGCAGCAGGAACCTCAATCGCCGACCTTGGTGCCTCCCCGTCATCAGGCCCAGAGCCTGTCCGAGCCGCACTCCGGTCATCCTCGACGACCCAGCCGTCTGATGCATCAGCGCCGTCCGGAACCACGGAGACGTCACGAGCCTCAGCCTGCCCGTCGGTGGCGCAAGAGGCGTTGGACGTTGCTGGTGGGGGCGCCACGCCAGACGCAGCAGGAGCCTCAGGCTGCTCTGCAGCCTGCTTCTGCAGTGAGACGGCACCCAGCAGTGAGGCTGCTTCACCATCGTCGTGTATAGCTGCAGGCGGCTCAGCCGAGGCCGGCAGGCTTGGCGCCGAGTGTGCCGCTAGGAGGGCCAGGACGGGCGAATGACCCTTCACCCGCGCAAGCGAGATCGCGTCGTCACCACTCAAGTCACGCAGGGCTGGGTTGGCACCGGCCTGCAGCAACACCCGACAGACATCCAGGTGACCACGCATCGCCGCCAGCATGAGGGGCGTACGTCCCTGGGCGTCGCGACCGTCAATCGGCGCGCCGCGTCTGAGATGGAGTTCCACGGCGGCCGCAACACCCGAGGCCAAGGTCAGCCGGAACAGCGTCCCGAGGCTAGGCGACGTGCTCAAGCAGCCTTCCCCGCGCGCATGGTCCACGTTACCTGATAACACTTCCTACGGGCCGGCAAGTCGCCGGGCCGCCCCCTGGTCCATTCTGATGTAGAACAGATTCGGCCCTGGCGGCCAGAAGTTCAAGCCCGCAGCGAGGGGCAGAGCGTGCCGCGAAAGCAGTCCATCACCAGACGAAGCGACACACCGCCCGGACAAGGGCAACGGCTCGATTCCAGCAGCACACGCCGGCACCGCGGCGACATCATGTCCCCCGAGAAGCGCAGCGCCGTCATGGCGAAGATCCGGGGGCGGGATACGGGACCCGAAAGGATCGTCGCAGGGCTGCTCCAAGACGCCGGCCTGACCTTCGAGAGCCATGCCCGGGACCTGCCGGGCAGGCCCGATTTCGTGCTGCGTGACCGACAGGTCGCCATCCTGGTGGATGGGGACTTCTGGCACGGCTGGCGCTTCCCGGAATGGCGGGACAAGCTCTCGCCAGCATGGGAGGCCAAGATCGAAGCCAACCGCCAGCGGGATAGGCGGAACATCCGACGTCTGCGACGGCTGGGCTGGGCAGTGATCCGCCTGTGGGAGCATCAGGTGAAGCGGGATCCAGCGAAATGCCTGTCGCGGGTGCTTCTCCTTGTTGAACGTGCGTCGGACGGTCAGGCCGCCGGCCAACTATAGACAGCCTGCTGGTCGACGCCTCGGAAGCCTGGTAGGACCAGGTTCGATGACGATTCGAACACTTGACCTGTTCTGCGGCGGCGGTGGGAGCAGCTACGGGGCGAGGCGTGCCGGCGCACAGATCGTCTGTGGGGTCGATGCCTGGGACGTCGCGATCACGGCATACCGCTCGAACTTTCCTGAGGCGCGCACTGTCCAGCTGCGAATGACCGATCGCACGACGGTCGGCGAGGTCGGTGATCTCGGCGGCATTGACCTGCTTCTGGCCTCCCCCGAATGCACCAATCACACCTGTGCCCGGGGAAGCCGTCCACGGGACGAGGAGAGCCGCGCAACAGCACGCTACGTGCTCACCTTCGCTGCCGCACTCGAACCTCGCTGGATCGTCCTGGAGAATGTGGTGCAGATGAAGAGTTGGGATGGCTACCCAGGTCTTCTGGAAGAACTGAAGCGCCTCGGTTACTGCCTCCGCGTCGAAGTGCTCGACGCGTCAAAGTTCGGGGTCCGCCAATCGCGACGCCGCCTGTTCATCGTGGGAGATCGAAAGGCGGAACCTCCGCCGATCCCCCAACGCAAGGGGCGCGCACCTGCGGCTGCGGGGATCCTGGACAGACCCGGCCTTTGGCCGACCAAGCCGCTCTACACCCCAGGCAGGGCAGCCGCGACGATCGAGCGGGCCGAGCGGGGGATGACCGAGCTTGGGATGTATGAGGATTTCCTCATCGTTTACTATGGCAGCGATGGATCGGGGGGGTGGCAGCCGCTTGACCGACCCCTTCGAACAATCACGACCCTGGACCGCTTCGCATTGGTGACGTGGCAGGGGAAGGAGCCCATGATCAGGATGCTCCAGCCTTCTGAGCTGTCACGTGCGATGGGCTTCGACGGCGATTACTCGCTCACTGCCGTTCGCAGCCGACGCGACCGGATCAAGGTGTTGGGCAATGGCGTTGCCCCCCCCGTCATGGAAGCGATCGTGAAGAGCCTCGCCTCCGCCGGCTGAACCAGCCTGTTCCGGTTGCTCCACTAGGTACTCACGTTTGCGGCGGGAGGGATGTTGACGCCGAGCCATCAAGTTCCTATCATGTTCTCTTATGACACATGAGCGCTCGACCCGGTGCGCGCCCACCCAGCTCTGCGGCACACAGTTGCCTGCAGTTGGGACCATGCTGTCCTCCTTCTCCGCTCGAATAGCCCGGGCTGCCGCGCAAGCCTGAGCCACTCTGGGAGATTTCCCTGCTCGCTCGGGCGACCGCGGCCTGCCGTCGATGACGGCTCCCGGAAACCTCGAGCGGAAACTGCACACGATGACGATCATCATCGGTCCGAACGGCATCATCGAAGGTGCCGTTGCGGGCGAGATCCAGCGGCTGGCTGGGCTCCTCCACGATCTCAGACGCATTGCTGGCGGCCTGCCGCCAGATCCTGGCCACCTCCGCAGTGCGCCGCAGCTTGACGGATGGTCCATCACGTCACGCCCTTCGGCGTGCCTGACCGGTGTCGTCAGCGGACACCCGACAGCAAGCGGGCCCCGCATCATCACAAGTGACCTCTGGGTCATCGCGCCGACGGCAGGTTGGGCCCGCACGATGTCGAGGCTCTACCGGCTCGGCGATCCGGCATGCCCGACAGATATCACCTCCCAGGCTGCAGCGAGGTGACGCAGCGATGTGGCACAATCAGCAAGAGAGTTCGGTCGACAACGGGGCGCTCGACGCCAACTGCGACGCCGAGAACTCCGCACCGAGCACCACGCAGAGAACAGCCCCGGAGCTGTGCCCTGTTCGCGCAACCGCGCATGTGATGGTCCGCCGTGCCCTGCACGCCAATCCCACCCTTCGTACGCTCTCCCGCGCCGGATCAACGGTCATCGTAATCCGCGCACCAGATGAGCGTTGGGCTCAGGCCGTCGTGGATGCATGGTCGGCAGAGTGGCGCAGCGTAGCATGCGAGGCATCAATCGATGAACCAGATGCCGCCATGCCGGCGGACGCGCTGATGATCCGCGGCACGACGACGCTGCCGGGAGGTCGCGATCGAGAGGATCTTGTCAGGCGGATTGCTTCGGCGCTCGCGGAAGGCAGGCAAGTCCACGCACTGGCGTGCGCGCCTGATCGTGAGCTGCTGCCGGAGTTGCTCCAATTGGCGAATGCAACCGCAGCGATTGAGTGGCCGGACGGGGCGGATCTCGCAGAGGCCTTGGGACTGCACTACGGCCGTGCGCCTTCCTGGACGCCAACCAACGCGAACTCCGTGAACATCTTGCCGGCCGACCTGCTCCTCACCCACCGGCCGGATCGTGACCCGGACGCGCACCTGCGGAGAGCGATGGTTTTTGTCTCCCGCCGGCATCAAGCCGCCGTCGGTCAGCTTCGCCTTGAAGACCTTCACGGCATGCAGGCAGTTGTGGAATGGGGCCTCCGTCTGCGCACCGACCTTGCGCTTTACCGCAGCGGCCGGCTGCCGTGGCGTGACGTAGACAAGGGAGCGCTTATCGTAGGCCCGCCCGGAACCGGCAAGACCACGTTCGGCCGCGCGCTTGCTGCGTCCTGCTCGGTGCCGCTGATCCAGGGCAGCGTGGCCAAGTGGCAGGCGTCAGGAACTGGGCACCTGGGCGACATGCTCAAGGCAATGCGCCGCACGTTCGACGAGGCGCGTGCAGCGGCTCCGTGCATCCTCTTTGTGGACGAGATCGACAGCCTCGGGGACCGCAGCAGGTTCGATAGCCGCAATCGTGACTACAGCACGCAAGTGCTCAATTCGATGCTTGAGCTGTTGGATGGACTCGAAGCTAGGGACGGCGTCGTGTTCGTCGGCGCCACCAACCGTCCCGAGGCGCTCGACCCTGCCCTCATCAGAGCGGGACGCCTTGACCGGATGATCCGCATCGACCTCCCCTCTGCCGAGGAACTCCAGAAGATCTTCCGCCACCATCTTGGTCAGGAGCTGCCTGACGCTGATCTGCAGATGATTGTGCGATCGCGCGTCGGGATGACCGGTGCGGATGTGGAGCGAGCGGTGCGGGGCATGCGACAGCGCGCCAGGCATGAGGCCCGGGCTCCATGCATGAACGACCTTCTCTCCGAACTGTCGGATGCAAAGGTCATCTTGTCTGAAGACATGCGCTGGCGGATCGCCGTCCATGAGGCCGGTCACGCCGTCGCAATCCTGCATCTCCGCCCAGAAGCATTGAGGTCTGTGTCAGTCGGACGAACGGCAGGAGATACGGGCGTGCTGGGCGTCGTCGCTACAGCACCGGATCTCTGCGGTTCTGGTCCGGGGACACCCATCACGCGGCATGCAATCCTGAACGCGATTGCCGAGCGGCTCGCCGGACGGGCCGCCGAATGGCAACTGCAGGGAGAGGTCAGCGCGGGCGCCGGTGGATCGCCAAGCAGCGATATCGCGATGGCGACCTGGCTTGCGACGGTCGCCGTTTCCGCTTTTGGGCTGGACGGTAGCGGCAGTCATGCCCCCGTCTGGCGTGGCCTGCCGGATGTCGATGATGTCCCGCGGCTCCTGCTGCAGCATCCTGGGATCGCCCGGCAGGTCGAGGCCATGCTGCACGAAGGCTACGAGCGCGCCCTCTGCCTCATGCGGGACGAGGCCAGTTCCGTCGAGCAGGTGGCGAAGCGATTGATGGTTGCCGATTGTCTGACCGCGGATGAAGTGCGGGAAACGGTCTCAGCTGCGAGACAGGCCTGAACTCATGAGCAATGATGCCTCCATCGGAGACGCTCGCGACCTCGATACGGAGCGACCGGAAACCTATTCCTGCCCAGCCGAGGACGGGCAGGAACTGCAGGACGGGATGCGAATCGGGCGTTACCTCGTCTTGCGCGATGCCGAGGGACGGCAGCTTGCGATCGCCGCCCATGCGGTAGCCGCCGCCTCGGCGCTGGACGACGGCACACTTCTGATGCTGCCCGCCGGAAAGCTGGCGGTCGTGCCCCACCCATTCGCGAGGGTCGTCGGGTGGCTGGCTGCACTTCGTTGATCCGGCCGACGTCGGGGACCACCCGGCGCTGACGTGCGGCTCAGCCGTCAGCTTGCCGGCCGCTCGGCTTCATGACTGTCACTCCGGACCGCTACCGCGATCGGTGGTGGAGACTTCCGACGCCCTCAATCGGACGCCTGGTCCGACGGTATCGTCACCCGGCAGGAAGATCAGGCCAGCCTCCTCAAGTACACCGCGGACGGCCTCGGTCGTCCGCGCGTAGAGGCGATCGCCGCGCTCGAGGCGCGCGATGGTATTCGGCGATACCTTGGCAAGCGTTGCCAACTCCCGGACTCCGAGACCGAGGGCTGCACGTGCCATCCGGCATTGAGCGGCTGAAAGCATAGTAACACCGTTATCATTTTCCCTTGACACGGTCAGGGGAAACCACCACCTCTGTTACTACCTTGCGACAATGTCTCAAGGTTGAAGCGGCCGGGTTAGCGGCTGGTACCCGCGAACCCGGCCTGACCAGACACGGAGCCTCAGGAGCCCAGTGCATGGCTGAGATTGCTAGTAACACAACTAACGGCCGCGGAGCGGGCGGATCGGCGATTGTCCCAACTGACGCCCTTCTCTCGGATAAGGGCGCAAGCGCTGGAGGCTGGCGAGAACGCGACCTGTCGGTCCTGCTCCATGGCACAGCTTCCCAGGGAAAGCGGGGACACGCACGCGCAACCCGGCTTGCCCGGCAGTTGGATGCCGGCCTCGTCGAGTTCGGCGGCACCGCCTTGGCTTGGCAGTTGCCTGTTCTGCCGGATCAGCGTGTGCGGACCCTGCTTGCAATGGCTGGCTCAACGGACGTCGCGGAAGGTCCGCAGCACGCGAGGTTGAAGCTCACCGCCCTGCTCCTCGGCTTGGCCGCCTTGCGCGCAGAGGAACGCCTCGTCATCGAGGCTACCATGAGCTACGGGCGCCGACCGGACCTCGCGATCATGCCGCAAGAAAATGGGGTGCCGGCGGTCTGCCTTGAGTGCGGTGCGACACCGGGCAACACGATCGCCGACCACTTGCGCCACGGCGTGGCTGCCGTCTGGGTGTTGCCTTTCGCGCTCAATGCAGAACCGGACGACCCGCTGCTTGTCTTCGACCTTCGCAGGACCGACGTGACGCGGCGTCCGACACCACGCTGTGCCGAACTCCGGCACGCGTGGAACCAGCTGCAGACCTCCTGACATGTCGCGGAAAGGAGAAGTGCAGATGGCTTTGCCTGTCGACCGGCCCCTGCTGACGACGGATGTTGTGCCGGCACTCGGGCTTGATCGCCCTGTGAAGGAACGGCTCCACAGCACACTGGAAGCCGCGTGGCTCCTGGGTCTTGACGGTGGCGGCTGGGCTGCCGTGCAGAACGACACAAGCGACGGTCCTCCGTCACTGCTTGGGCCATCGCAAGCCATCCTGCTGCGCTGGCTCGAGCGTTGGCCCCACGCAGTTCTTCGTCGCATGGGCGTCGCCAGTCCGAGAGAGCTATACCTCCAGCTGCAGGAGGCTGGGTGCGTGATCAGCCGCCGCAACTACGGCCTCGCTCTTGGCTGCGATGGTTCCGCCGGTTCGAGATGGCTGAATTCCAGCGACGAGAGCGCATCTCCGATCGTGCGCCGCATCTGCGCTTTCGTCTCCGGCGAGGGCGATCCGACGCAGATGACCGCACGCTGGTCCGACATCTACAAGTGTGCGGAGACCGAGGCCATCGCTCGTCGCGGATGCGGCCTGAAGTCGCTGAGGTCATGGTACGCCGAGCACGAGGCTGTCGTCCCACGGCAGAAAGGTTGCGCCGGTCTGAGGTGGGCGCAGCAGGTAGAGGCCGCTGACCACAGCTAGCCGCTGACCACGACGCAGCGGTGGCGGGCAGCCAACCGCCCCCTTGGCGGCAGGGCATAGCACTGACCCAGCCTGCCTGGGGCGCCAGCCGGCAGGCTTCGTCCGAGCCCCTGAGGTCTGGCCGCGACGGTCCGCCCTTGCAGCCGGACCGCCCCGCCGACTGCTTGCGTTCGGCCGCCCCACGGCAAGCTTCCCGGATGGGCGCGAGTTGTCCCGCGCCCATCGGTACGCACGACACCAATCGCGAACCTGACGAGGAAAGCAGCATGACTACCGACCTGGAAACGGCGGTGAACCTGGCGAAAGGTCCCGGATCCAGCTTCGGACCGGACGCTCTCGTGGCACGGCTCGGGGTCAACCGTCGCATCGCAAACGAATTGGCGCGGGAGGCGCAAAGGGCGATTGCTCTCCAAATGGCTGGGGAACGACTGAGGGCGCATGAGGCCTCCGGGGCGGACCGGGCGGCCGCAAGCCTGCTTGACGTCGTGATGACCGCACTCGGGGAGCTGACGCTCAAGCTGCAGGATCTACTGCAGGAGCGGCATGACGAAACGGGCCGTGCGCTGGCCGACGCTCGGCTTTCCGGACGTCGGGAAGCTGAAGCCGAACAGGCTATCCTCGTGCAGCGGAGCCAGGCAGACGCACAGACGGCACGTGACGACGCCGAAAGCGCGAAGGCCAGGACATTGGAACTGGAGCAGGAGCTCCGGCAGGCCCAGCATGAGCGCAACGAAGCTCTGGCCCGGTGCGAGCGGCTTGGCGCCGAGCTGGCCTTGCGCGGGTCACGGGAAGATGCGCTTCAAGCCGAACTCGATGCCTGCCGGGCGGCGGGCGTTTCGCGGGACCACGCCGTCCTTCAGGAGTTGCGCGAGCATGAACGGCTCCGAGGCGAACTTTCCGCGCGTACCGACCAGGTGGCAGCAGCACATGAGCAGATCAGGGTGCTGCAGGAAGCGCTCATCAGCATTGGATCCAGGCAGGGTCACCCAAGCGCTGCCACGAGCAAGACCCAAGCAGGACCGCTACGGCGGGCCAGAAAGGGTGGCGGCGCCGCTCCCCATTCGGGTACCCGCACCGCCAGGACCATGGGTGACGGCCGTCCGCTGGATCAGCCGCCATCACCACAATCGTGCTGAGCCATCCGAGGCGGCTGCATCGGGGGCGAGCGCCTGCTGACCCGTACCCGGCAGACCTCTTCCGGTGCAGGCACTGGAAGGCATGGCTCACCATCGGGCCCGAACGTCAGTTCTGCACGCGACCTGCGGGCGTAGTGGACGTAGGCGGTGCGACTGCTGGCATGGCCCATCAACGCGGCGACCTCCGCGGCAGACCGAGCGCACTTCGCGTTGGCCGCGTACTGATGCCGCGCGCTGTAGAGACCGATGATGGCTTTGCGCCGGGGCCATATCAGCCGATTGACCTTGTAGAGGAGGTCGGAACAGGACGCGTGCAAGCGGCGAAAGCCTGTGACGCCCTCGATCTGGATGGCCTTGAGCAACTCCGAAGCCGCATCCAGTTGCTGCGGCAGCAGGTGACCAAGATTGAGGGTCCTCGTGGCACCATGCGCGCGGCCATTGGTTGCCTTTGCGTTGCGCACCTTGAGGAGTGGATCGCCGCTCGGCGATTGAAGCAACTCGGCGTCCCGCCATTCCACCGGCCGGAGCCCGGTAGCGTGCCCGGCGATCAACCAACAGATCAGGACACGTGCGATGCGGGAGGTCTTCGCCTGTTCGCTGAGCTTCCGCAGCAGTTTGGCGAGATCATTCTGCTTGATCCCTTTGGCTCGCGGTGCTCGCCGTGGCGTCGACAAGGAAGGCGGCGGCGGGGCATCTCGTATCATGCGCTCTGCCTGTCGCGCCGACGCCGCACCCGACAGGTCCAGGCCAGCAAGCGCCGCCTGGCGCACTTTCCGCCAATAGGCGGGCCGCATCCTGGCGCGCTCCACAACGACCCATTCTGCGAACCCGAGGTGGTCGTCGTGGCCAACTCCGACTTCTGCTGCCCTGTCGCGCAGCGCGTGGTAGCGGCAGAGGTACTCCTGCTGCGTGAGCCAGGTTCGCGTTGGCTTCGCAGTGTGATCGGTCTCGGTCAGCCCCGCCGCGCACCGTTCGTCTACTGTCGCGTTCCAGCGGTTCCCGGCTGTGGCGGTTTGAAGCGTTCCAGCGGTTGCGCCACCGCGATCGCGCCCTTCCGGGCATGCATGCTGTATAGCCATGGTCTCCAGCTCTCCTCCACGTCACCCGGCGTGGGCGACATCCATGGCTGATGGTGAGACAGGCGTCGGAAACTCCACGCTGATGCTCGGCCCTGGGTTGCCCAGGCACGCCGAAGCACTACGATGTGCACATGGAAGTCACACCGTGTCAGCTGCGTGCTGCCAGGGCGTTGCTAGGCTGGTCACAGCGCGAACTGGCCGAGAGGGCCGTGATGGCTCGCGCAACCGTCGCCGAAGCCGAGCGGGACGGCGGCCGCATATCGCGCATGATGCTGCAGGCGCTCGTCGACACACTGCAGAAGGAAGGGATCACCTTCGTCTCCGCCTCAGGCGCGGCGTGTGTCTGCCTCAGGGCGCCCACCACCTAGCCTCTCAAGTATTGGGCGCGTGCCACACCTGCCCTTGCGATGGGCCGGCTTGGCGGCAACTTGGACCAACGGCCGACTATTGTGGCGAGCCGTTTGTCGAGCGGCATCTCCGAGTGGGCCATGCCTGCTCGACGTGTTTCGAAAACCCGCCTGCCGCCGGATCGACGCCAGACTACGACGCGTGCCTGCGGCGATCGAGGTCAGCGGCCGTCCAAGGTGTTCAACGCGACGCTCGAGGGAGATCTGGCTGGGTTGCTCGGCGATGAGCCACTGCCGGACGAGGTCTCCCTCCTGATGCACTGTCTCGCCCGCGAGATCGCAGAGATCGTCGACGATGCCGGATGACGTAGCGTCGTGACACTCGGACGCGCGGTCGGCGGGCGCCTCGCGGTGCGAAATCCGAGAGTGACCAGTCGGCGTACTGGTGCTCGGCTGGCTCGATCTTTTCAGGCCCAGTCTTCGTGACGGTTGATGGACACAGGATCAGATGCGGAAGACATCAAAGCTCCCCCTCGCCTCAGACGTGGTCATCGGCAAAGGCCCAGACGGTACCGTTCGTGTCGCCCTGTACGTGCGGGTGTCCACAGGGCGCCAAGCAGCGGGGGAACTGTCTGTGCCGGACCAGATCGCTCGCATGACGGAGTACTGCGAGGCAAAGGGCTGGAAGGTCGTCGCGATCTACACCGAAGCCGCGACGGCGACCGACTACAACCGGCCGGAGTTCACCAAGCTCATCGATACTGCGACAGCGCTGCCCCGCCCATACGAAGTCGTCGCTGTGCACTCATACAGCCGGATCGCCCGCGATAGCGTAGCGAACGAGCTTGCCCACAGGCAGTTGGCCAAGGTGGGTGCGCGAATGATCTCGATCACGCAGAATGTCGGTCAGGGCACAACGGGTGAACTGACGCGCAAGATCATCGCCGTTTTCGACGAATTCCAATCGCACGAAAACTCGAAGCATACGCACCGAACCATGCTGGAGAATGCGCGGCAAGGCTATTTCAACGGATCGATCGCTCCGTTCGGGTTCCACGCCAATGCGGTCGGCAAGAAGGGCGCGCGGGTCAAGAAAATTCTCGATATCGACGAAGATGAAGCGAGCATCGTGAGGCGCGCCTATGCCATGTGCCTCGGTCGTGAAGGGGAGCCACTAGGCCTAAAGCGGATCGTGGAGCGTCTCCACGGCGAAGGCCTGAAGTTTCGTGGTAAGCGCTTCACGACCTCGAATGTATATAGAATTTTGACGTCCGAGGTCTATGCTGGAACGCTCTGGTACAATCGGATCTGCGCGCGCACAGGAGTTCTGCGTCCCCGGGAAGAGTGGGTGGCAGTCTCAGTGCCACCTACCGTGTCGAAGGAGGACTTCGACCGGGTGCAGGAGGTCCTCGCTTCTCGCGCCCCGAAAAAGACCCCGCCTCGCATCACGAGCAGCCCAGTCCTTCTGACCGGGCTGGCAACATGCGCGACCTGTGGCGGAGGCATGACCCTGCGTACCGGCAAGTCGGGCCGCTACCGGTACTATACCTGCGCCTCAGCGGCGCATTCCGGGAAGGCCGTCTGTCCGGGGCGCTCCCTCCCCATGGACGGCCTTGACCAAGCTGTCGTCGACGTCCTGGCCGACGCTGTTCTCAAGCCAGAGCGCCTGAGCAGGATCCTCGAGGCCTACCTTGCCCGGAGCGCAGAGGGGGACGTCGCTCGGCGCGAGCGCTTGGCGCGGGCCCGCAAGGACGCGACAGGGGCGGTCGGCACCAAGGCCCGCCTCATGAAGCTCGTCGCCGCGGGGGCCGTCGAACCCGATGATCCGCAGCTGGCGGAGGAGCTCCGCAACACAGAGGCGCGCCGACGCCGGGCGGAGGAGGAGATCGCACTTCTCGAAACAGAAGGGCTTCAGGCGAAGCCTCAGAATATCACACCGGCCAAGATCGAGCGGCTCGGAATGGCCATCCGCGAGGCGCTCCGGACGGGCACACCGGAGTTCAGGCGGGCCTACGTCAGGCTGTTCGTCCGGCAGGTCGTCGTCGGTGACACGGAGATCAAGGTATCCGGCCCCACCGCAGCTCTGGCTGGCGCCGTGGCGCGTCACCGCCCTCAGTCGACTGCCGACTCAGGTTCTCAGTTTCATGCGGAGTGGCGTAGGAAAGGGAACCCACGCCAACCGTTCTCTGAGGCGACCCCGACAGTCATTCGTGTAGCTTGAGCCCACGGGCGGTGAAAGCATAAAACTTGCGCTAACACCCGACCTCGCGACGTCGGCGTCAGCACTGCACGATCGGCGAAGGGAGGTGCATCACGCCGCCTCGGCGGAGCGGGTGCGGAGACGCTACAGCTGCACCAGCAGGCGTGTGAGTGACGGCGGCGCCGCAGTCGCACCCCGCATCGGTTCCGGCGCGCAAATGAGCGCCGTCAACGCGTCTACCCTGAATTCGCGCGGAGTACAGCCGAATCGGCGGCGGAACGCGCGGGCGAAGGCGCCGGCGTCGAAGAAGCCGACGCTGATGGCGATCTCCGCAATTGAGCGGATATCGTCCCGCGCGGCCAGCGACCGATGCGCCTTCCGCATCCTGGCCTCGAGGATATATGCCGCGACGCCGCCGAAAGGCTCGAACAGTCTGTAGAGCGTTGCGCGCGAGATGGCCTGCGTGCGGCAGAGCCATTCCGCGTCGAGACGGGCAGAACCTAGGTTCTCCTCGATGACGCGCCTGAGCTGCGCCAGCCGCAGCACGGACGTCCCGCTGGCGAGCAGCGGCGTGGTTCCGGCGGCCATGGCAGCGGCGGCGGCGATCAGGCCGCGGCAGGCAGCTGCGAGCGCCAGCGCCTCGGATCGCGGCATCGTCTCCAGCTCCGTAGTAAGCATCGCGGCGGTGGCGCCGAGGAGGCGCGCCGAGGTGCCGAGCATCGGCCTGCCGCGTGCCGCGTCCAAGACCCCTGCAATGTCGGGAAAGGCATCTCGCGGCAGGAACATGGACACCCAATCGCCGCCTGGCCGCACGAACTCGACCGGCTCATGCATCGCGACGATGAAGGGGACGCCGGCGGGGATGACGACGGATGCATCCCCGAGGCGCGCGCGCGTCACCGTGTGGGGGTGCACCAGCAACAGCCAGTGGTCCAGCGCATCCCGCCGCAGCCGTTGCGGCGTGCGGACCCATTCAAGGCCCGGAGCGCGGCCGTGCTGCACGGCGATCCGGCCGATGTGCCATGTGCGCTGCCGGGTCGCGAAGCCGGCGCGCGCCAATGGGCCCGGCACGCGGTCCACGATGCCACCCTGGGTGTCGCAGAACGCCTCGAACTGCTGCTCCGGCGGCAGCGCCTCCGTCGAGACCTCGATCATCGGCAGGAGATCGGAGGCTTGCAGGCCTGTCGCCGCGCCCATCTTCCCTATCCCGGACTGCGGGGTTTTCCCCGGATTGCGCCTGCACACCATCCGATGCGATCGGTTCCCGCAACAGAAAAGGAGACCTTCACATTATTGTCAGCCTGACCGTCGGCGGCCCTCCGCGAGCACTGCACGGACGGCTGCGACGTCCAATTGTCTCAAGAAGTTGGCACCACTTCTCGCACCTGAGCGCCATCCGTCGCACGCAGCCAACGCACCGTCCCGCCGCGAGACTTCGTTGTGGATCGCCAGCCATGCGCAACGTCATCCTCGTCCTAGCAATTCTACGGAGGGACGCATGGGGGCTTCGAACCCGAAGATTCACGCCTGCCAAGTTAGGACAGACGCGAAGCCCCTGTTGCGCCTGCCCCTTCCCGATAATGCAAAGCAGCCGCCCTGCTCGGCAGCCGCCGCTGGGCTGCGCTGTCGCCAGCACCGGCGCTCGACGCCGGCGACGACTCCGCACATGGCCGCCGCAATTCGTGTGCTGGTCTGGCAGGACGCGGAGCGCCGTCGCATCGCGCGGGAGCTGCACGACACTACCGTGCAGGACATCGCCGCCGCCGTCGTTGAGCTGGACGACGTCACGGGCGGGCGCTCCCCTACGCGCGGCGACTGTGCGATCGTTCGCGCCCGGACGCTGCTGACTCGGTCGCTCGAGGATCTGCGCACGCTCTCCTACACGCTGCATCCGCCGCTACTCGACGAATGCGGCTTCGCCACCGCGCTTGAAACCCTTGCTGAGGGCTTCGCCCGGCGACGGGGGCTCGCCTGCCATATCGCGCTCGACCGGGACGCGGCGCGCGCCGTGCCGACCGAGATGGGCGTGGCGCTGATTCGCGTTGCGCAGGAAGCCTTCGTCAATGCCCACCGCCACGGCCGGGCGACCCGGCTTACGCTCCGCTTCCGCGCGCTGCCCAGGGGGGGCGTGGAGCTGCGCATCGCCGACAACGGAACCGGCTTCGCCGCGCGCCAGCAGGACAAGGCCGCGACCGGCGTCGGCATCCCCGGCATGCAGGCCCGCATGCGCCAGCTCGGCGGGCGGCTGCGCATACGCTCCGGCAGCAGCGGGACACATGTGGTAGCGGAGATGCCGCTCGCGGGGATCCCGCGATCCCCGCGCTGGTAATGTCCCCGCCTGCGACCGGGGTGATTCCGAATGTCGCCCCACCGGCGCCGGCGATAGCGTCTGCGGCGATGAAGGGCGGTCGCGAGTACCGCAAGGCGATGGTGCGCATCCTGCTGGCCGATGACCACGAGGTGGTGCGCCAAGGGCTGCGCCACCTCCTCGAACGCCCCGCCGGCTGGGCGATCTGCGGGGAGGCCGCGACCGGCCGCGAGGCCGTGGCGATGGCTGCGGAGCTGAAGCCCGACGTGGCCGTGCTGGATGTCGCCATGCCGGACCTGAACGGGCTAGACGCCACGCGCCAGATCCGTAAGGCAAGCCCGCGCACCGAGGTGCTGGCCTTTACCATGCACGAATCCGAGGCTCTGGTGCGCGAGGCGCTGGCGGCCGGCGCCAAGGGCTACCTGCTGAAGTCGGATGCCGGCCTGCACATCGTCGCCGCCGTCGAGGCGCTGGCGTCTGGCAAGACCTACTTCAACGCGAAGGTATCGGCGACGATCGTCGAGGGCTTCTTGCGCGCGGCCGCCGCCAACGCACCGCGGGCCGAGCGGCAACTGACGTCGCGCGAGCGCGAGGTGATGCAGCTCCTCGCCGAAGGGTGCAGCAACAAGGAAGTCGCGACCCGCCTCTCCATCAGCCTCAAGACGGCGGAAGCGCATCGCGGCGCAATCATGCGCAAGCTCGAGGCGCGTTCGCTGGCGGACATCGTTCGCTACGCGATGCGCAACGGGATCACGCCCCCCTGACGATAGGGCGTTCCCTGTGCGACCCCGGGGAGTTTGCCCGATAGGGCCACCGCCCCTGGCGCACCCACACTGGCGCGGCGCGCGTCTCCGCGAGTGCGGCGCGGCGCAAGCTCCGAGCCGGAAGGGAGACCATCACATGTCGCTCCGCCACGCGCACTGGCGCACCCCGCTGCGGGTCGCGGCCATCGCCCTGACGGCCGCGCTCTCGCTCGGCGCCTGCCAGTCCGCCGTCCCGGCGGTGAACCAGCCGCTTCCGCGCGATGCGGCAGGACGCCCTGACTACGCGCGCAACTACGGCTTCGGCTCCTTCCCGCAGCACCGAGAGACGACGGGCAGTGAGCTGATGGTGCTGCTTGCATTTTCCGGCGGCGGCAAGCGTTCGGCGGCCTTCGCCCATGGCGTGCTACGCGGTCTGCGTACCGTGTCGGTGCGCGGCCTCGGCGGCACGAACGGGCGGCCGATGCTGAGCGAGGTCCACTACATCGCCTCGGTCTCCGGCGGCAGCTTCCCAGCCGCGCATTACGGGCTCTATCGCGACCGCAGCTTCGACACCTTCCCCGAAGAGTTCCTGCACCGCGACATTGAGGCCTACATCTACGGCATGTTCCTGCTCCCGTGGAACTGGCGCTGGATGGTGGACGACGCCTACGGCACCAACGACCGGATGGCGGAGGTGTACGACGCGCTGATGTTCCGGGGCGCGACCTTCGCTGACCTCGCGCGGCGCGGGCCGCCGCTGATCTCGATCAACGCGACCGAGATTGGAACCGGCCTCGTCTTTCCCTTCCAGGGGACGCTGTTTGGCCTGCTCTGCTCGGACATGACCGCCTATCCGCTGGCGCGCGCGGTCGCCGCCAGCAACGGCTTCCCGGTCCTGTTCTCGGCGATCACGCTGCAGAGCCATGCCCGGGAGTGTGGCGACGCGCGGCCGCCGGTGGCGCCGCAGGCTGACCTTGCGGCTCCGCGGTCCGAGACGTCGCGCCGCGCGCAGCTCGCGCGCGTGGCGCAGCGGCTGTCGGATTCCGAGCGCACGCGCTGGGTGCACCTGATGGATGGGGGCATCGCCGACAACCTGGCCCTGCGGGGCCTGCTCAACATCCTCATCACGCTGGACGACGGGAACGAGTTGTTCCGCGCCGCCGCGCTCCGTACGCGGCGGATCGTCGTGCTCAGCGCCGATGGGCAGGCGGCGGCCGACCCGACGCTCAGCCAGCAGCGCAGCGTCGGCGGGCTTGGGCAGCTCTTCTCGGCGGTCTCCGGCACCCAGATCGACGCCTACAACTTCGAGACGCTGGCGCTCGCTGAGGCGCAGGTAGATGCGCTGGTACGTCGCTTCCGCGCGGTGCGCTGCGCGGAAGCAGCGATCATCGGCGGCCATCCCTGCGACGATGTGCGGGGCGAACTGGTGCACGTCTCGCTCTCCGGCATCGAGGATCCGGAACTGCGCCAGCGCATGCAGTCCATCCCGACGGGGCTCACCATCCCACGCAATGACGTGGATGAGCTCGTCGCAGCGGGAGAGCGCCTGACTGCGACGCACCCGGTGCTGCGGGAGATGGCGACCGACACCTCCGCCGCAGCCGCGCGGCCAGCTCCGGCGCCGCGCCGCGCTCGCCCCGGCGGCGGCGTCGCCGCATCCGCGCGATGACGTGCCGCCGCGTGGATTCCGGCCGTGGCGTAGGTGATGCCGGCCGAGGGCATGGGGAGTCCACCCAATAGGCGCTCCCAGGTCCCGCTGCCTAGCTTCGGCGGCGAGGCTGCAGGGCGCGGCAGGGCGCGCCCGGTGCGACAGCAGGGATGGGGAGTGAGAGCGCATGGCCACGCGTGACGCCGCCACGACGGACGGATCTCGCATAGACCACTTCTTCTCCACCCCCGCCGCGCGCGCCGACCGCTGGCGCGACCTTGCCGGGGTCGCGCAGCGCTGGTCGGCCGGCCAGGTGGCGCGCACGGCGGTCGAGGCGGCCTTCCGCCAGGTGGAGCTGCACGAGGAATTTCATGCCTATCCGGGCAGCCGGCTCGTCGCCGCGCTGCGCGAAAAGCTGGCGGGCGACGGCGGCGCCGCCGCCTTCGCCGCGCTGGTCCGGCGCGTCTCCTCGGCAATCATCTCGCGTGCCTACAAGCACGACGACGGGCTTTGGGAGGCCACTGAGGATGCGCCGGAGCCCGCCGACCGCCTGCCGCCCACGCTCGGCCACGGCCAGGCGCGGCGGCCCTATTTCGAGCTGCTGGTGGTTTCCCCGGTGTCGGCCGCGCGCTGGCCGGCGATCTCGGCCGAGATGCGCCGCCTTCGCCGTCCGGAGGATCCCTATGCCTACGAGGCGGTGCCGGTTGGCAGTTTCGAGGACGCGATCTGCGCCGCCGTGCTCAACCCGGACATCGCAGCCGTCGCGATCTATGAAGGGTTTCCCTACCAGTCGCGCCACGACGCCCCGCTGCTGCGCCAGATCCTGCAGAGCCATGACGGCGCCGCTGGCGACGAGGCGGAGACGGCGATCCTGCTGGCCGACGCGCTGAAGCGCATCCGGCCGGAGCTTGACATCTACCTGCTGTCCGACCGGCGGGTGGAGAAGCTGGCCGGCGACCCGCGTTCGAACTGCATCCGCCGCATCTTCTACGAGGTGGAGGAGCCACTGGAGTTGCACCTCGCGATCCTGGAAGGCGTGCGCGACCGGCACCAGACGCCGTTCTTCGACAACCTGAAGACCTATGCGCAGCGGCCGATCGGCACCTTCCACGCCCTACCCATCGCGCGCGGCAAGTCGGTGTTCAAGTCCGACTGGATACGCGACATGGGCGAGTTCTACGGGATCAACCTGTTCCTCGCCGAGAGCAGCGCGACCACGGGCGGCCTCGACAGCCTGCTGGAGCCGACGGGCAACATCAAGAAGGCGCAGGAGCTGGCGGCACGCGCCTTCGGCGCGGACTACGTCTTCTTCGTCACCAACGGCACCTCGACCAGCAACAAGATGGTGCACCAGGCGCTGGTCCAGCCGGGCGACATCGTCATCCTCGACCGCAACTGCCACAAGTCGCACCACTATGGCCTGGTGCTGGCCGGCGGGCAGCCGCTCTACGTCGAGGCCTATCCGATGACCGCCTACTCAATGTACGGCGCCGTCCCGCTGCGCACGATCAAGCAGGCGCTGCTCGACCTGCGCGACGAGGGGCGGCTCGACCGGGTGCGGATGGTGGACCTGACCAACTGCACCTTCGACGGCCACGTGTACAACACCCGCCGCGTCATGGAGGAGTGCCTGGCGATCAAGCCGGACGTCGTCTTCCTGTGGGACGAGGCGTGGTTCGGCTTCGCGCACTGGTCGCCCTTCCTGCGGCCGCGCACCGCGATGGGGGCGGCGGCCGACATCCAGCGCTGGCTGCGCGACCCGGCCTCGGTGGCGGCCTACGAGAAGCAGCGCGCGGAGCTCGGCGAGAGCCCGTCGCGAGAGACGCTGCTGAAGACGCGGCTGATCCCCGACCCGCGCAGGGTGCGGCTGCGGGTTTACCAGACCAACTCGACGCACAAATCCATGTCGGCGATCCGCCAGGGCTCGATGGTGTTGGTGAAGGACGTGGACTTCGCGACGGTGGAGGCGCAGTTTCACGAGGCGATCTTCACCCACGCTTCCACCAGCCCGAACCAGCAGCTCATCGCCGGGCTCGACGTCGCGCGCCGGCAGATGGAGCTGGAGGGCTACGGGCTGGTGATGAACGCGATCGAGATCGCGCTCGCCATCCGCGCCGAGGTGAACGGCCATCCGCTGATCTCGAAGTACTTCCGCGTGCTCGGCGCCGACGATATGGTCCCGGCCGAGTACCGCGCGAGCGGCTTCAACGACTACCTCGCGCCTGACACGACCTGGGCGACGGCGCTGAGAAGCCTGCGGGAGGACGAGTTCTGCCTCGATCCCACGCGCATGACGCTGGTCTGCGGCACGGCGGCCTTCGACGGCACGCAGTTCAAGGGGCTGCTGGCCAGCGACTACTCCATCCAGATCAACAAGACCTCGCGCAACTCGGTACTGCTGCAGTCCAACATCAACAACACCCGCAGCGACGTCGCCCACCTGATCCGCGTGCTGCTGGAGATCAGCCAGAAGATCGAGGACCGCCTTGCCCGCGGCGGCGAGGCGGAGCGCGAGGCCTTCGCGAAGCGCGTCAGGTCCTTGATGACGGACGTGCCCGACCTGCCGAACTTCAGCCGCTTCCACGACGCCTTCCGCGGCGATGCCGGCGACCGCACCACGGAAGGCGACATGCGGAGTGCCTTCTACGGCGCCTACCGGCCCGAGCTGTGCGAGTACATCCCGCTCGCCAGCGCGGAGATCGACAGGCGCCTGAAGGAGGGTCCGGAGCTCGTCTCCGCCAACTTCGTCATCCCCTACCCGCCCGGCTTCCCGATCATGGTGCCCGGCCAGGTCATCACGCGGGAGACCATCGACTTCATGCGCAAGCTCGATGTGAAAGAGATCCACGGCTACGAATCGGCGAAGGGCCTGAAGCTGCTGAAGCCGGATGCTATCTCGGCCCGCGCGCGCGGCACGACGCCGCAGCGCGCGGCGGCCGAGTGAGGCGACCCGCGCCATGCACGCCTTCTTCGAATTTCTCTCACAGAACCCCTACATCTTGCTGTTCCTGACCGTCGGCCTTGCGGTCTGGCTAGGCCGGCAGTCCATCGCGGGCTACGGGCTCGGCATGGTCGCCGCGGCGATCATCGTCGGCTGCGGGCTGGCGGTCGCCGCCTCGGCCTTCGGGGTCACGCTGCAGCTCGACAACTTCACCAAGAGCCTCTTCTACTATCTGTTCATGTACGGGGTCGGCCTGCGCGTCGGGCCTTCCTTCGTCAACAGCCTGGGCGGCGACGGCATCAAGTTCACCTTCCTCGCGCTGGTGAGCTGCGTGCTCGGCCTCGGCATCACCGTTGCGGGGTCGGTCATCTTCGACCTGCCGGTCGGCGCGGCGGGCGGCATCCTCGCCGGCTCGCAGACCATGTCTGCGGCGATCGGCTCGGCCGAGCAGGCGGTGGCGGCCGGCGCGATCACGCTGCCACCAGGCACGACGGCTGAGCAGGTCAGCGCGATGATCGCGCTCTCCTATGGCATCAGCTACATCTGGGGCACGGTCGGCATCATCCTGATCACCAAATACCTGCCGCAATGGTGGGGCGTGGACGCCCGCGCAGCCGCCCGGGAATACGAGGCCGAGCACGGCGTCGCCAGCGGCGACACGCCGACGCTGAGCGGCTGGACACGAGCAGGGCTGCGCGCCTACCGGCTCGAGAACCCGACATGGTCAGGCCGCACGGTCGGCGAGCTGCTGCGGGAGAACCCGGAGTACCGCGTGCTGAACGTACTGCGGGACGGTGCGGCGGTGGGCGCCGGCGCGGATGTGGTGCTGCGGCCGGGTGACGTGATCGCGCTCGGCGGCGCGCGGGAGACGCTGACGGAGAAGATGGGCCTGGTCGGTCCGGAGGTCTCTGACCGCGTCGCGCTCGACATCCCGCTCGACCGCGCCGAGATCCTGGTGACGAACAGGGAGGTCGTCGGGCGTGAACTGGTCAGCTTCCGCGACAGCGAGGCGGCGAACCAGGTCCAGCTCCTCGGCATCGAGCGCGGCGGTCATCCGCTTCCGATCGCGCGCAATACGAAGCTGCAACGCATGGACGTGCTCTCGGTCGTCGGGCTGCGCGGCGCGATGGACCAGGCAGGCAACTTGTTCGGCCGCATCGTGCGGCCGAGTACCGCGACCGACCTGCTGACGCTCTCGGCCGGCATGATCCTCGGCTTCCTGATCGGGCTGATCGAGTTCCCGGCCTTCGGTGCCTCGGTCGGCCTCGGCAACGCGGGCGGGCTGCTGGTGGCGGGCGTCATCGTCTCCTCCGTCGCCTCGCGGCTGCGCTTCTTCGGCAACACGCCGAGCGCCGCGCGCAACGTGCTGGAGGATCTCGGCCTCGTCGTCTTCGTGGCGATCGTCGGCATCAATGCCGGCGCTTCGCTGCTGGCGCAGCTCACCGGCATGCTGGCGCTCAAGATCTTCGTGGTCGGCTTCGTCGCCTGCTCGATCCCGCCGGTCGTGGTCTGGGCGATCGGCTACCACGTGTTCCGGATGAACGCCGCCGTGCTGATGGGCGGCGTGGCGGGCGCGCGCAGCCATTCGGGGCCCTGCCGCGAGGCCGCGGTCTCGATCCAGAGCAACGTGCCCTGGATCGGCTTCCCGGTGGGCTACGCGGTCTCCGGCGTGCTGCTCACCGTGTTTGGCTACTTCGCCATGATCCTCGCCTACTGACGTGCCGGACGAAGGGCGCATCACCGATCCCGGCCGCGCCGGGACCCGGCCGCCGGAGGAGGGGACACCTCCGGCCGCCACCCCGCCCGGGCCGCCGGTGCCTCCTCCCGCCAGGCGGTCGGGGCGCGGGATCGGCCTCGTGCTGGTCCTGCTGTTCGTCCTGGTGCTCGCGCTGCACGTGCTGCTCGACCGCGTCGCGCCCTACACCTCGGAGGCGACGCTGCAGGCGCCCGTGGTCGGCTTGGCGCCGGAGGTCTCGGGCGACATCGTGGACGTCGCGGTGCGCGACAACCAGCCGGTGCGCGCGGGCGACGTGCTGTTCCACCTAGACCGGAGCCGTTTCGCCGCGGCGGTCGAGCAGGCGGAGGCGAACCTCGCCAGTGCCAGCCAGAGCGTCGGCGCCAGCACGGCTGCGCTCTCGGCCGCCGAGGCGCAGGTGCTGGAGGCGCGCGCGAACCTGGTCAACACGCGCGAGCAGTCGGCGCGCGTCATGCAGCTCGTCGAGCGGCGGGTCTATGCGGAAGCCCAGGCCGACCGCGCCCGCGCGCAGCTCGCCTCCGCCCAGGCCTCCGTGCAACGTGCCGAGGCGGATCTCGAGGAAGCGCGCCGCCGCCTTGGACCTGGCGGGGCCGACAACCCGCAGATCCGCGCGGCGCTCGCGCAGCTCCAGCGCGCGCGGATCGACCTGGCCTCGACCGAGGTGCGCGCGCCGGTGGACGGCTTCCTGACCAACACGGTGCTTGCCCCCGGCCAGTTCGCCAACGCGGGCCGCACCATCGCGACAATCATTGACACGGAAAGCGCCTGGGTGGTCGCCAACCTGCCGGAGAACGCGCTCGGCAACATCCGCCCCGGCGACCGCGCCGAGATCACCTTCAACGTCGCGCCGGGGCGCATCGTTACCGGCCGCGTCGAGAGCATCGCGGCGGGCGTGACGCAGGAGATCGGCGGCGCGCAGCCCGGCCTCGCCCGCGTGCCGGAGCGGCGGCGCTGGCTGCGCGACACCCAGCGCATCCCCGTGAGGATCGAGCTGCTCAGCCGCGACGACATCCCGGCCTTCCGCGTCGGCTCCCGGGCGAACGTTATCGTTATCACGCAGGACGCCGGCCCCGTCGCGGCGCTTGCGCGGCTGTGGCTGCGTGTCGTGGCGACGGCGAACTATGCCTTCTGATGCGCGGGAGGCGCTGCGGATCGCGCTCGGCTTCAGCGGCGCCTTCGTGATCGCCGAGGCGGCCGAAATCCAGCTCACCTTCATCGCGCCGCTGGTGGCCGGCACGCTTTCCGCGGGCGCACCGCCGCCGCTGCCCGTGCTCGCCGCGCTGCCCGTTATCGCCTGGGTCGCCGCCTTCATGGCGGGCTTCGCCCTGCAGGCGCTACATGGTATGCCGGTAGTGCTGTGCATCGTCCTGTTCGCCATCTTCGCCGCGGCCTTCCGACTCTGCGCGAATGAGCGGCTGGCGCCGATCGGCCTGATCTTCCTCGTCCTTTGCGCGATCATCCCCGATGCGATGATCCGCGCGCCGGCACTGGCGGAGGACGCGGCGCGCTGGTGCGCAGGTAACGTCCTCTCCGCCTCGGTTGCGGTGGCGCTGGCCGGCCTGTTGCTGCCGCCGCGCGGCGCCGCGGCCAGGCCGCGCCTGCTCGAACCGCCGGTCAGCGCGCCC
>NZ_JAPSMD010000004.1 GCF_027856955.1 Falsiroseomonas oryzae
AGGGCTGGGAGTGGGGCTTCACGGAGTTCGGCTCGCCGGGCCCCGGGCTGTTCCCGGCGCTCGCCGCGGCGCTGATGGGGGCCGCCGCGCTTGCCGCGGCGTGGCGGCGCGCGCCGCGGCCGGAGCCGATGCGGCAACGCCGGTTACTGGCCTACATCGCCGCCGCGCTTGGCTTCCCGCTGCTGCTGGAGCCTGCCGGCACCACGCTGGCCATCGCGGCGATGTTCCTGCTGCTGCTGCGCGGGTTGGAACGGCTGCCGTGGCGCGTCGTGGTGCCGGTCACGGCGGGCGCAACGGCGGGGTCCTTCCTGCTGTTCGACCGGCTGCTCCGCGTGCCGTTGCCGCATGGCTGGTGGCTAGGCTGACGGCGCATGGAAGTGCTGCCCGGGCTCGCCACAGGCTTCGCCATCGCGCTGGAACCCGGCAACCTTCTGATCGCGCTGGTCGGCGCAGTGCTGGGCACGGCGGTCGGCGTGCTGCCCGGTCTCGGCCCCTCGGCCACCATCTCACTGCTGCTGCCGGTCAGCGTCCTGCTGGACCGCAACGCGGCGCTGATCCTGCTGGCCGGGATCTACTACGGCGCGATGTACGGCGGCTCCATCACCTCCATCCTCGTGCGCATCCCCGGCGAGGCCGCGAGCGTCGTCACCTGCCTGGACGGCCACGCCATGGCACGGAACGGGCGCGCCGGCGCGGCACTCGGCCTCTCGGCGATCGGCAGCTTCGTCGCCGGCATCCTCGCGACCTGCGGCATCGTGCTGCTCGGCCCCTGGGTCGCGCAGGAGGCCCTGGCCTTCGGCCCGGTGGAACGCGCCGCGCTGCTGGTCTTCGGCCTGACGCTGGTGGCGCAGGTCGGCGAGGGATCGCGCCCGCGCGCCTGGACCATGGTCGGCGCCGGGCTGCTGCTGTCCACCACGGGCACCGACCTCGTCTCCGGCATCGAGCGCTTCACCTTCGACGTGCCGGAGCTGCGCGACGGCATCAGCATCGCGGTGATGGCCATGGGACTGTTCGGGGTGAGCGAGGTGCTGCTGCTCGCCGCGTCCCGCGATGCCACGGCGGGTCGCATCATCCCGCATGGCGAGCGCCTGCGCGACCTGCTGCCGAACCGGCAGGAATGGCGGGAGAGCGGCGGGGCCATCGTGCGCGGCTCGGGGCTTGGCTTCGTGCTCGGCCTGCTGCCCGGCGGCGGCGCGCTGATCGCCAGCTTCGCCAGCTACATCCTGGAGAAGCGCATCTCGCGCACGCCGGAACGCTTCGGCCATGGCGCGCCGGCCGGCGTGGCCGGACCGGAATCCGCGAACAACGCCGCGGCGCAGGCCAGCTTCGTGCCGCTACTGGCGCTCGGCATTCCCGCCAATGCAGTGATCGGGATCATCATGGGCGCGCTGCTGATGCAGGGCGTGGTACCCGGGCCAAGGCTGGCGCTGGAGCATCCCGAACTGTTCTGGAGCGTGATCGCCAGCATGTTCGTCGGCAACCTCGTGCTGCTGGCGCTGAACCTGCCGCTGGTCGGGCTGTTCGTCGCGCTGCTGCGCGTGCCATCCGCCATCATGGGGCCGTTCATCCTGCTGTTCTGCGCCATCGGCGCCTATTCGCTGAACAACAGCATGATGGATGTCTGGCTGATGGCGGGCTTCGGCGTGGTGGGCTTCCTGCTGCGCCGCCATGGCTGGGACCCCGCGCCGCTGCTGCTCGCCTTCGTGCTGGGCAGCATGCTGGAGCAGAGCCTGCGCCAGGGCCTGCTGGTAGGGTACGGCAGCCCCATGGTGTTCCTGCAGAAGCCGATCAGCGCCGCCAGTCTGGCCGCGGCGGCGCTGGTGCTGCTGCTGCCGCTGGCGCTGCGCGCCTGGCGTGGTGCGCCGCCGAAGGGGACGCCATGAGCCTGCAGAACGAAACCGCCCCGCCCCCGCTGGGCCGCGCCATCCGCCACGCCTTCGCGCTGGACCCGGACTGGCTGACCATCGGCCATGGCGCCTATGGCGCCACGCCTCGTGCCGTCCTGGCCGTGCAGGATGCCTGGCGCGCGCGGATGGAGGCGCAGCCCACCCGCTTCTTCAAGGCCATCCTGCCCGGCGCCATCCGCGAGGCGGCGGCTGCGCTGGCCGCTTACCTCGGCGGGGAGCCGGAGGATCTGGCCTTCGTGGAGAATGCGACGGCCGGCTGCAACGCGGTGCTGCAGAGCTTCCCGCTCGCCCCCGAGGACGAGATCCTGGTGCTGGACCACGGCTATCGCGCCGTGCGCAACGCCGCGCGCCATGTCGCCACGCGGGCCGGTGCGCGGATCGTCACCGTGCACGTGCCCTGGCCCGATCCGGACCCCGAGGAGATCGTCGCGCGCGTCGCCGCCGCCATCACAGCCAGCACCCGGCTGGCCATCCTGGACCACGTGACCTCGCCCAGCGCGCTGGTGCTGCCTATCGACGCGCTGGTCCGCGCCTGCCACGCCGTGGGCGTGCGGGTGCTGGTGGATGGCGCGCATGCGCCGGGCCTGGTGCCGCTCGACATACCTGCCATCGGCGCCGACTGGTATGTCGGCAACTGCCACAAATGGCTGATGGCGCCGAAGGGCTCCGGCTTCCTCTGGGCGCGGCGCGACCGGCAGGACCGGCTGCACCCCGTCGTCATCTCGCACCCCTATGGCGAAGGCTTCCCCGCCGAGTTCGACTACACCGGCACGCGCGACAGCACGGCCTGGCTGGCCGTGCCGGCGGCACTCGACTTCTGCGCGAGCCTCGGCGGGCCCGCGCTGATGCGTCGCAACGCCGAGCTTGCCCGGCAGGGCGGGGAGATCCTGGCCAGCCGGCTGGGCACACAGGTCGGCGCAGCGCCGGCGCTCTGCGCCGCCATGGCCTCGGTCCGCCTGCCCTGGCGCGGGCCTGCGACGCGGGAAGCCTCGCTGCTGCTGCGCGAGAGGCTGCTGGACCGGCGCACCGACGCGCCGGTGCACCCGATCGGCGACGGTCTGTGGCTGCGCCTCTCGGCCCAGGCCTACAACGAGCCGGCCGACTACGAGGACCTGGCCGAACGCTGCGCCGCAACCTTCGCCGAGGCCGCGTGATGCCGGACGCCTGGCCCTCCGCCGTCGGCGTCAGCCTGGAAGGCCGGGAGCCGCTGGCGTCGGTCCCGGCGCTTGCCAGTGCGGCGGAGGCGGGCGGCGCCGGCACGCTCTGGGTCGCCTCGCACCTCTTCCTGCGCGACCCCGTCACCATGGCGCAGGTTGCGCTGGCGGCGACCACCCAGCTACGCGTCGCGCTGATGGCGATGAGCCCCTACGCCATGCACCCCGTCCACATCGCCATGGCCGCGGCCGCGCTGGACGAGCTGCATCCCGGCCGCGTGGTGCTCTGCCTCGGCACGGGCGCACCGGCGGACCGCGACGCGGCAGGCATCGCGGCGCCGCATCCCCTGGCAACGCTGCGCGAGGCGGTGCTGGTCTGCCGCGGCCTGCTCGCCGGCGACAAGGTCCGTCTGGATGGAAAGGCCTTCCGGCTCGGTGGCCATCGCGCGCTCGCTGCGGGACCGGCGCGCGTGCCCGTCGTGATCGCTGCCTCGCGCCCAGGCATGTTGCGGTTGGCCGGCGAGGTCGCGGATGGCGTGCTGCTCTCTGGCGGCAGCTCGCGGCCTTATGTCCGACGCTGCCTCGACATCGTGGGCGAAGCGGCGGCCGGCCGGCCCGTGGCACGGCTCGGGCTGGTCTATGCCGCGCATGTCCCGCCGGGCGCGGACCGCCACGCCGCCCTTGCGCCGGTGCGCCGGCGGCTCGCCTTCGTGCTGCGGGGCGCGCACCATGCCGAGAACCTCGCCGCCGCCGGCACCGTGCTGGACCAGGCACGGCTCTACGCGCTGACACAGGCGGGCGACTGGGATGCGGCCATGGCGCTGCTGGACGACGACGCGGTGGCGCACCACGCCGCGGCCGGCTCGCCAGAGGAACTTGCAGCCGCACTTGCCGAGTATCGCGCCGCCGGGCTGGACGAGGTGGTGCTGGCCAACCTGGCGGATGCGGAGGCCATCGCCGCGACGCTGCGCGCAGCCGGAGGAGCGACATGAAATTCAGCGTCTGCCTGCCGACAGGGTTCGAAGGCGTGATGCACCCCATCCCCTTCGTCGAGGCCGAGGATTTCGTGCCCCTCGCACAGGCCTGCGAGCGGCTGGGCTATGACGGCGTCTGGGGCAATGACCACATCACCACGCAGAACTACGTAGAGAAGAAGTTCCCCGGCCGCACGCCACGCTTCTACGAGGTCATGACGGTGCTGTCCTTCTGCGCCGCCGCCACCACGCGGCTGCGCCTGGGGACGGCGGTGGCGGTGCTGCCGATGCGCGACCCGCTGTGGCTGGCCAAGCAGGCGGCGACGCTGGATGCGATGTCGGGCGGGCGGCTCGACCTCGGCGTCGGCATCGGCGCCTATCGCGAGGAGTTCGAGGCCTGGGCCCCGCGCCTGGCACCCAGCGCGAAGCGCGGCGAGATGCTGGAGGAGTCGCTCGCCATGATCCGCGCGCTGTTCGAGCAGCCGCGCACGACCTTCGAAGGACAGTACTACGCCTGCCGCGACGTCGCCTTCGCGCCGAAGCCGAAGCAGGCGCCGCTGCCGATCTTCGTCGGCGGACACAACCTGGCCGCGGTGGAGCGTGCGGCACGGTGGGGCCAGGGCTGGCTGCCGGGCTGGCGGCCCTGGCCGGAGCTGGCCGAGCGCATAGCGCAGCTGCGCGCCCGCACGGCGGAGCTCGGTCGCGACCCGATGGCGGTGGAAGTGGCGCCGGAATTCTCCGTGACGGTCGCGAAGACCATGGAGGAGGCGGAGGCGCGCTATATGGCCTCCGACCTCGTCGCGCACCGGATCTCGCTGAACTACACCGGGCGCGACCTGTCGAAGCAGGTGGTGGCGAACCTGATCGGCTCGCCCGACGTGATCCGCGAGAAGATCGCGGGCCTGGCGGAGATCGGCGTGCAGCACTGCTGCGCGCTGATGTTCCCGGCCAGCGACCTCGGCGAATACCGCGAGCAGATCGCCTGGTTCGCGGAGGTCGCCGGGGTCGCGCCCTTCAGCCCAGCGTGACGCCGGTCGCGCGGATCACCTCGGTCCAGCGCGCCGCATCCTCGGCGATGAAGGCCTGGAACTCGGCTGGCCGGCTAGTTGCGCCATCCACGCCGAGCGGCTGCATGCGCGCCTGCGCCGCGGGCTCCGCCATGACGGCGGCGATGTCGGCGGAGATGCGCTCGACCAGCGCCGGCGGCGTGCCGCCGGGCGCTGCGACGCCGTTCCAGGACTGGCCGACGAACCCCGGCAGCGTCTCCGCCACGGTCGGCACATCGGGCCAGGCGCGGTGACGTGTCGGGCCGGTGGTAGCCAGCAGGCGGAGCCGTCCACCCTGCACATGTGGCCCGGTCGCAGCAAGCTGGTCGAAGATCGCGTCGAGGTTTCCCGCGACCAGGTCCGTCACCGCGGGCGCGCTGCCGCGATAGGGCACGTGCAGCAGTTCGATGCCCGCGCGCATGCGGAACATCTCCCCGATCAGGTGCAGCGTCGTGCCAATGCCGGAGGAGCCGAAGCTCAGCGGACGTGCCGAGGCGCGGGCGAGCGCGATGAACTCCGGCACCGTACGCGCCGCCAACCCCGGGTGCACCGCGAAGGCGTGGTCGGCCGTGAACAGGATCGAGACCGGCGCCAGGTCTCGCATCGGATCGTAGGCCAGCGTCGGCAGCAGCACCCTGCCCAGGCTGATCGACACCGGCGAGCCCACCAGCAGCGTATGGCCATCGGGCGCCGCGCGGGAGACGAGCTCCCCGCCTACCGTGCCGCTCGCGCCCGCGCGGTTCTCCACCACGACCGGCCGGCCGTAGCGCTGTGCGAGGCCGTCGGCCAGGATGCGGGCGGCGCTGTCCGTCGCACCGCCCGGCGGGAACGGCACGACGATGCGCATGGGGCGTTCCGGGAAGGCTGAGACCTGCGCGGCGCTGCGGCGCAGGGCCGGTGCGGACAGGGCGAGGGCGCAGAGCGCACGACGTGTCAGGCTCACGGCGATCTCCAAGGATTGCGCGCCGGACTTGGCAGGACGCGCGATTCCGACCAGCGTTGCCTCCTCGGTCGGCGACGCGCCCTGGGCACCGCGCCGTCCGTAGGCCGAGCATGCCCGTGCGCGGCGAGGTCCCGCAAGGCGGAAGCGACGAGAGGAAGGGCGCCGATGACGACGACGGACCTCGTGGGCGGGTCGGAGGAGGACCGCGCGGCGCTGCTCGCGCTTCACGAGACGTACCTGCAGCTCAACGCCCGCTTCGACTGGGAGGGGCTGCAGGCGGTCTGGAGCCCCACGCCCGAAGCTACCTTCTTCAACCTCAACGGCCACACCTATCGCGGGCGCGAGCATTGGACGCGGCTGTGGCAGTTCTATGCGCAGAACGTCCGGTCGAGCTACTGGACGCCCTTCGACATCGGCGGCGTGGTCGGCACGGACCTGGCGACGATCTGGTGCCATCGCCGCACCCGACGGCGCTGGCGCGGCAGCCAGCCCCCGCCGCGCGACCTGCACTACGACGAGGCGGAGTTCACCACGCGCTCCACCATGGTCTTCCGCAAGGAGGACGGGGCATGGCGCTGCGTCCATGCCCATTTCTCCGAGGCGACCGACACGCCGCGCCCGGGCGGCGTCTAGCCCGCGATCGTCCTGACTGTGCACACCGGAGGTGGACACGGCGAAGGGCGTGAATCGCCAGGCCAGAAAAGCCAGACCGCCGCAGCTCTGAACACACTCAGGGCTACGGCGGGCTAGCCTCGGCTCAGCGGTTACGCAGGTCGAGCACCTCGCCCACCTCGACGCGGCGGTTGCGCACGCGGTTGACCACCAGCACGGTGCCGGCCTGGTTCTCCGCGTCGAACTGCACGCTCGGGCCCATCACGGTCTGGAAGCGCATCGCGGCCATCGCGTCGCGGATCCGCGGGCCTTCCGCCGTCCCGGCCTCGCGGATGGCCTGGGCGAAGATGCGCAGGCTGTCGTAGCCCGACCAGGTCTGCAGGTAGGGGATGGAGTTGTGCCGGGCGCGGATCTTCTCCACGAAGGCGCGGTTCTCCGGGCTGTCCACGTCGTGCGAGTAGGGCCAGACGCTGACCGAGTTCTCCATCACGCCGGCCTCGACGAAGCGCTGCATCAGGCCGCCCAGCTCGACCCGGCCGGTGAAGGGAATCCGCAGGCCCATCTGCTGGAAGTTGCGCATGAAGTTCGCCTGGTCGTTGCCGAGCTGGAAGAGCGCGAGCCCGTCAGGACGGCGGGACTGGATACGCGTCAGGATGGTGGTGTAGTCGGCCAGCTGCTGCGGGTGGAAATCCTGCGACAGGATGGTGATGCCCGCGCGCTCGGCATACTGCGCGAAGGCCTGCGCACCACCGCGGCCGAAATCCGTGTCCTCGGCCAGCACGGCCACCCGCGAGAACTGCCGCGTGCGCGCCAGGTAAGCCGCGAGCGCATCCATCATTGCCGCGTCCGAGGGCTGCAGGCGGAACATATACTCGTTGCCGTTGCGCCCGGAGAGCTCGGTGATCCGCGGCGAGGAGGAGATGCCCGTCAGCATCGGCACCCGCGCCTCCTTGACGATCGGCATGGCAGCGATGGTGGCGGAGCTGCAATGCGCACCGATGATCGCCACCACCCTCTCCTGGATCAGGCGGTTGACGGAGCCGACGCCTTCCGAGGGGTTGCAGCGGTTGTCGGCGTAGATCACCTGGACCTGCTGGCCAAGCACGCCGCCCGAGGCGTTGATCTCCTCCCGCGCCAGCTCGATGCCCCAGCGTTCCCACATTGCCGCGGTCGCGGCAGGGCCGGTATCCGGAAGGCTGACGCCGATCCGGATCTGCGCCGAGGCGGCGTGCGGCTGCACGACCAGGGCGGCGGCAAGAACTGCCCCTGCTGCCAGCAGGCGGCGACCAAAGCTGCGCATTCGCTGTGCACCCCTCATCCTGTGCCGAGAAGGCGCGCCCTGACGGCCGCGCACGCAGCCATCGCAGCGGATCGCGAAGCCGCGCGTCAAGAGAGACTTGTCGATGCAGCACGCTCCCTGGATAGTCGCATGGCGATGGCGGCGGTCGGGTTGCCATCCGGGCAGGGGGCGCGCCGGGCATGGACGCGGTCTTCTTCGCGCAGCTTCTCTTCAACGGTCTGGCGATCGGCCTGATCTACGCCCTGATCGCCGTCGGTCTCGCCCTCGTCTACGGCGTGCTACGCATCGTGAACTTCGCGCATGGCGAGTTCCTCATGCTCGGCGCCTATGCCATGGCCCTGGTCACGCCGGTGCTGGGACTGCTCTACCTGCCCTCCCTTGCCGTCGCGATGGCGATCACCGCCCTTCTCGGCGTGGTGATGTTCGAACTGCTGTTCGCGCGGCTGAAGGAGACGGATTTCGAACGCTCCATCCTGGTGACCACGGGCCTGTCCATCATCCTGCTGCATGGCGTGCAGTGGATCTTCAGCGCCTCTGGCCGCATGGTGGACACCGAATTCGGGTTCGCGGGCGTGGAGATCGGCGACATACGCATCACCGCGACGCGCCTGGCCGCCGGCGTGGTGGCGCTGGGTGCCTTCCTGGCGCTGTGGCTGATCCTGACGCGCACGCAGTTCGGCCGCGCGATGCGGGCCATCTCGCAGAACCGGGAAGCCGCGCTGATGGTCGGCATCCCGCCGCGGAAGGTGGCACGCAACGCCATGATGCTGGCCTGCGGCCTGTGCGGCCTCGCCGGCGCGGCGCTGGCGCCGGTGTACCTGGTGCAGCCGATCATGGGCCAGGCGCTGCTGTTCAAGGCCTTCGCGCTCGTCATCATCGGCGGGCTCGGCCACCTGCAGGGTGCGGCGATCGCCGCGGTCATCCTGGGCGTGGTGGAGAGCCTGGCCGGCGGCTTCCTGACCATCGTCTGGCAGGAAGCCATCGTCTTCGTGGCGATGATCCTGGTGCTGCTGCTGCGGCCTCAGGGGCTGTTCGCCACGCGGATCCGCGTGGGCTGAGGCGATGGGCGCGCTCGATCGGCTGACGGGACCGCTCGTCGCCGCCGGCATCGCGGCGGCGATCGCCCTGCCCTTCTGGGCGCCGAGTCCCTATGCCGTCTATGTCGCGATCAACGCCGCGCTGTTCACCGTGGCGGCGATGTCGCTGAACCTGGTGTACGGCTTCGCCGGGCTGCTCTCCTTCGCGCAACTGGGCTTCTGGGGCATAGGCGCCTATGTCGCGGCGATCGGCGTCAAGGATCTGGGGCTGCCGATCATCCCCGCCTTTCTCCTGGCCGGCGCCGTCTGCGCGGTCGTGGCGGCCGGCGTGGGGCACGCGGCGCTGCGGCTGAACCGGCATTCCTTCGTCGTCGTCTCCATCGCCTTCACGCTGCTGGTACTGACGCTGGCGCGCGACTGGACCGAGGTGACGCGCGGCGCGCTGGGCATACCGGGGCTTGGCCTGCCTCGCCCCTTCGGCCTGACGCCGCCGGGTGACTCCTACTACGTCGCGCTGGCCTTTTCGCTGCCGGCGCTCGGCCTGCTGCTGGTCATCGCGCGGTCGCGGGTCGGTCGGACGCTGCTCGCGATCCGCCAGGACGAGTCGCTGGCGCGCTCGCACGGCATCGCGCCGCGCGCCTACCGCCTGTTCGCCTTCGTCGTCGCCGCCGCATTGACCGGCATCGCGGGGGCGATCTTCGTGTTCCACCTGACCATCGTGGATCCGCTGATCCTCGACATCTACTACATGCAGACCTTCCTGATCATGGTCATCCTGGGCGGGATGGGCTCCTTCTGGGGCGTGGTCGTCGCCGGCATCCTCATGTCCATACTGCCGGAGGCGCTGCGCTTCTCGAATGACCTGCGCATGATCCTCTACGGGCTGCTGCTGATCCTGGCCGTCACCTTCATGCCCTACGGCTTCGCGGGCTGGCTGAAGGCACGCCGCGGCGAGGTCTGGCGACGCGCAACCCCGGCCACCCGACTGCCGGCCGGGGACGCATGAGCGCGCCGCTGCTCAAGGCCGACGGGCTCTGCAAGTCCTACGCCGGCGTGCATGCGGTGGCCGAGGTGTCGTTCAGCCTCGTCGAAGGCACGATCACCGCGATGATCGGCCCGAACGGGTCCGGCAAGAGCACGACGGTCGATCTCGTCACCGGCTTCCAGGCCGCCGATGCCGGGATGGTGAGCCTGGACGGCCGCGCGCTGACCGGCCTGGCGCCGGAGCAGATCGCGCGCAGCGGGCTGATGCGCACCTTCCAGCAGGTGCGAGTCTACGACACGCTGGCCATCGAGGAGAACCTGCTGACCGCGGCGCAGGAGACCGACGGGACCGGCTGGCTGGACGCCCTGCTGCGCAGCCGGCGCTTCCGTGCCGCGGACTCGGCGGCGCGCGCGCGGGCGGCGGAGCTGCTCGACCTCGTCGGGCTGGCGCGCATGGCGCAGGCGCCGGCGGGCGTGCTCTCCTACGGGCAGAAGAAGCTTGTCGCGCTGGCCGGCGCGCTGATGCCGCGCCCCCGCCTCGTCATTCTCGACGAGCCGGTGGCCGGCGTGAACCCGACCCGCGTCCTCGAAGTGGAAGCGATCATCCGGCGCCTGCACCAGGCCGGACAGTCCTTCCTGATCATCGAGCACAACGTGGATTTCGTCATGCGCCTGTCCCAGCGCGTCATCGTGCTGGATCAGGGCCGCAAGATCGCCGACGGCACGCCGGAGGAGGTGCGCGCCAACGAGGCGGTGCTGGAAGCCTACCTCGGCACGGAGGCGGAGCCCGCCGATGCCTGAGACAGCGCTGCTGGAACTGCGCGACCTGCGCGCGGGCTACACGCCGGACACCGCCATCGTGGATGGTGTTTCCCTCACGCTCTCGCCCGGCACCGTCACCACAGTCGTCGGCGGCAATGGCGCGGGCAAGTCCACGCTGATGAAGGCGATCTACGGCACGGTCCGCCACCTCGGCGGCGAGGTGCGCCTGCGCGGCGAGCCCATCCAGCACCTGCCGCCCTGGGAGAGGCTGTCGCGCGGCATCGGCCTGGTGCCGCAGGGCCGCTGCAACTTCCCGGAGATGTCAGTGGAAGAGAACCTTCGCCTCGGCGCCTATCGCCTGACGCGCAGCGAGGCGGTGCGCGCGATCGAGCGGGTGGCCGCCATGTTCCCCGTGCTGCGCGCCCGCTGGAAGACGCAGGCCGCGAACCTCTCGGGCGGCGAGCAGCAGCTGCTCGAGACCGCGATGGTGCTGGAGACGGCCCCGTCCCTGCTGCTGCTGGACGAACCCTCGCTCGGCTTGTCGCCGAAGATGCAGGCGGAGATCTTCGCCACCGCGGCGTCCATCGCGCGCGACACCGGGCTCACCGTGCTGATGGTGGAGCAGAACGTGCGGGGCGCGCTGCGCGTCTCCGACACCGCGATCGTGCTGGAGCAGGGGCGCAAGCTGATGGAAGGGCCGGCCGCCGAGGTCGCGCGCGACCCGCGCATCCGGCAGGCCTATCTGGGTGGCGGCGCGACGGCCATGGGGACGTGAGGGGAAGGTGACGCGATGCGCAAGACGCTGACGGTGAGCGCCGGCCTGCCGACGGGGATGGAGGGCCTGACCTACCCCATCCCCTTCTCCGATCCGGAGACGGTCCTGGCCATCGCGCTGCACGCCGAGAAGCTGGGCTACCACTCGGTCTGGGGCAACGACCACATGACCACCCAGCACTATGTGCGGGAGGAGTTCCCGGTGCCGCCGCGCTTCTGGGAACCGCTGGTCACCTACGCCTTCCTGGCTGCCCGCACCACGAAGCTGCGCTTCGGCACCGGCGTGCTGGTCACGCCGATGCGGCGCGACATCGTGCCCATGGCCAAGCAGATCTGCACGCTGGACCATTTCTCCGGCGGCCGGGTGGAGATCGGCGTCGGCGTCGGCGCCTATCGGGAGGAGTTCCTGGCACTGCGGCCGGAGGGCGATGCGCATCGCGGCGACATGGTCGCGGAGAGCGTCGCCGCCATGCGGGCGCTGTTCGACAACCGCGTGGCCAGCTTCGAGGGGAAGTACTATCGCTTCCGCGACGTGGAGTTCACGCCGAAGCCGCTGCAGCGGCGCATGATGATCTACTACGGCGGCAACAGCCGCGCCCACCTGCCGCGCGTGGCGAAGGATGGCGACGGCTGGCTGCCGGCCGGCATCCATGTGGACCGGCTGCGCGCCGACGTGGCGGAGCTGCACCGCCTGGTGGAGGCGGCGGGCCGCGACCCCGCGTCCATCGAGGTCGCGCCGCAGTTCATCGTGCATGTCGCGCGCACGCGCGAGCAGGCGATCGAGCGGTTCCGCCGCAGCCAGATGGCGAAGCATTTGGAGTCGCTGCGCAAGTCAACGCTGAAGGAACAGGGCGCGCACACCAACGAGGAGATCAACCTGATCGGTACGCCGTCCGAGGTCATCGCCAAGGCTCACGCGCTGCGGGAAGCCGGCGTGACGCACCTGCTCGGCCTGTATTTCGCGGTGAACGAGCCGGCGGAACTGCTGGACCAGATGGAGCTCTTTGCCACCGAGGTCATGCCGCACATAACCTGAGGCCGCGCGATGATCGCCAGCTGGGCGCAGGCCACGGCCTCCGCCGCGACGTCGCAGGTCTCGATGGGACCGGGCGCCCCCACATTTCCGCTCTGGCCGCCGCAGCACCGCGGCTGCCCGGCTACGTCGGACGATGCGATGCAGTGGCCGCTCGGCATCGGCTACGACCTGGCGCGAGTGGATCCAGCCCTGTTCGACCAGGCGCCAGGACCCGGGCTCGACCGCTGGCAGCCGCTGCTGCCGCCGCTCGCGCCCGGGCTCTCGATGGGCGAAGGCGGCACGCCACTGATCGACGCGCCGGCGATGGCGGAGTGGCTCGGGCTGCCGCGCGATGCGCTGCTGCTCAAGGATGAATCCCGCAACCCGACGCACAGCCACAAGGACCGGCTGAACCTCTGCACGGTCAGCGCTGCGCTCGCCGTCGGGGCACCGGGCATCTGCGTCGCTTCCTCCGGCAATCACGGCCTTGCCGCCGCGGCCTATGCCGCGCGTGCCGGCCTACCGGCCGTCGTCGTCACCGGCGCCGGCGGCCAGCCCGCCTTCCGCGCCTGGTGGCGCGCACTCGGCGCGGAGGTGCTGACCGTCGCGCCGGAGCAACGCTGGCCGCTGCTGAACCGCATCGTCGCCGAGACGGGCTTCCATCCCGTCAGCAACCTGACGCGCTTCCACACCGGCCATCCCTTCGGGCCCGAAGGCTACAAGACCATCGCCTACGAGTTGTTCCTGCAGCTTGGCCGCGCCGCGCCGGCCATGGTCGTCGTGCCGACCGGGTATGGCGAGATGCTCTACGGCATCCACAAGGGCTTCCAGGAGCTGCGCGCCCTCGGCCTGCTGGACCGCACGCCGCGCATCGTCTCGGCCGAGCCGGCCGTGCGCGGGCCGCTCGCTCGCGCGCTGGCCGGCAACCTCCCCGCGGTCGAAGTCGCACCGGCGCCGGGACGCGCCGCCGGCATCATGTGCACGGTGAACTCCTGGCGCGGCGTGGTTGCGGTGCGCGACAGCGGCGGCCTCGGCCTGACGGCGCGGGAGGAGAGCATCGCGGAAGCGCGGACGCGGCTCGCCACCTCCGGGTCATGGCAGGAGTATTCCGGCGTGGCGGGCCTCGCCGCGCTGCGCGAGGCCCTCGCGGACGGCCGGCTTGCCGCGCCCGCCGACGGACCGGTCGTCGTGCTGCTTACCTCCGCCGGCATCAAGGACATCCAGGCCGAGGACCTGGCGCCGCTCGCACCGGACACGCCGGCGGCGATCGAGGCCACCCTGGCGCGGCTGAGGGAAGGACGCGCGGCATGACCAGCGGCATCGGCCTGTCGACCGAGGGGCGCGAGGGGCCGGCCCAGCTCTTCGCCCTGGCCGAGGCGGCGGACGAGCTCGGCGTCGATACGCTCTGGCTCGCCTGCCACCTGTTCCAGCGCGACCCCGTCGCGCAGGCCGCGGCGGTCCTGGCGCGCACGCGGCGTCTCAAGGTCGCGCTGATGGCGATGAGCCCCTATGCGCTGCATCCCGTCTATCCCGTGATGTCCGCGGCGACGCTCGCGGAGATGCATCCCGGCCGCGTGGTGCTGAGCTTCGGCGTCGGTGCGCCGGGCGACCTCGCCTCCGCCGGGATCGAGGCGCCGCATCCGCTGCAGACCATGCGCGAGACCTTTGTCATCGCGCGCCAGCTGCTGGCCGGCGAAAGCGCCGCGCATGAAGGCGCGCGCTTCCGCGTGACGGGCCGGAAGCTGCTGCCGGGACCGCGCCCGGACGTGCCGGTCGCGCTCACTGCCTCGGGTCCGAAGATGCTGCTGCTGGCGGCCGACATCGCCGACGGCGTGGTGCTCTCCTCCGCCACCTCGGTGGAGTTCGTGCGGGCCTGCGTGGCGGAGCTGCGCGGGCGCCGGGCGGGCGGCGCGCCCCTCACCATCTACGGCCTGGTGCACTGCGCTCCGCTGGCCGAGGAGCGTGCGGCGCTCGACCGGCTGAAGCCCATCCTGGCCTTCATCCTGCGCGGTGCGCACCATGCGCGGAACCTCGCCCTGGCCGGATCGCAGCTCGACCAGGCGGCGGTGATGGCGGCGATCGGTCGGGAGGACTGGGCCGGCGCCGCGGCGCTGGTCGGCGACGAGGTCGTGCGCCGCCACGCCGCGCTCGGCCCGCCGGACGCCATCGCGCGCCGCCTGGCGGAGTACCGTGCCGCCGGCCTGGACGAGATCGTGCTGTCCGGGCTGCACGGGCCCGAGGAGCTGCGCGCGGTCATGGCGGGGCTCGGCGGATGAGCGGCGTGCGCCTGGCCGTCGATATCGGCGGCACCTTCACGGATTTCGTGCTGGACCTGCGGGGCCGTCGCCTCAGCCGCAAGGTTCTCACCACGCCGCGCGCACCCGAACAGGCCGTACTGGAGGGCACGCGGCTGATCCTGGCCGAGGCCGGGCTGCGACACGGCGACCTGACGCTCGTGGTGCACGGCACCACGCTGGCCACCAACGCCATCATCGAGCGCAAGGGCGCGAGGACGGCCCTGCTGGTGACCGAAGGCTTCCGCGATTCCGTGGAAATGGCCTACGAGAACCGCTTCGAGCAGTACGACATCCTGATGGAGCGCCCGGCGCCGCTGGTACCGCGCGACCTGCGGCTGCCTGTGCCCGAACGGCTCGACGCGCGCGGGCGCACGGTGACGCCGCTGGACGAGGCCGCCCTCGCCGCCCTCGTGCCGAAGCTCCGCGATGCGGGCGTGCGCAGCGTCGCCATCGGCTTCATGCACGCCTACGTCAATCCCGCGCATGAGCGGCGCGCCGGAGAGCTGCTGCGGGCCTTGGCGCCCGATCTCGCGATCAGCCTCTCCGCCGAGGTCTCGCCCGAGATCCGCGAATACGAACGCTGGTCCACCGCCATTGCGAACGCCTATGTCCAGCCCGTCATGGATCGCTATCTCGGCCGGCTGGAACACGCCTTCCGCGCGGAGGGCGTGGTTGCGCCGATCTTCCTGATGACCTCCGCCGGCAGCCTGACGACGCTGGACCTCGCGCGACGCTTCCCGGTGCGCCTGGTGGAATCCGGGCCGGCCGGCGGCGCGATCCTCGCCGCCCGGCTGGCCGCTCAGGGCGGGCTGGACCGTCTGGTCTCCTTCGACATGGGCGGCACGACCGCGAAGATCTGCCTGATCGACGACGGCCAGCCGCGGCACGCCCGCAGCTTCGAGGTCGCGCGGCACTACCGCTTCCTGAAGGGAAGCGGCATCCCGCTGCGCATCCCGGTGATCGAGATGGTGGAGATCGGCGCGGGCGGCGGCTCCATCGCTTCGGTCGACGCCCTGGCCCGCATCCAGGTCGGGCCGGAGAGCGCGGGCTCCGAGCCCGGGCCGGCTTGCTACGGCCGAGGCGGAACGCGCCCCGCCGTCACCGATGCGGACCTGCACATCGGCCGCCTGCGCCCGGACCGCTTCGCGGCCGGGCGGATCCGGCTGGACGTGGACGCGGCGGCAGCGGCCATCGCGGCGCAGGTCGCGGTACCGCTCGGCCTGCCGGTCGGCACCGCCGCGCTCGGGGTGGTGGAGGTGGTGGAGGAGAACATGGCGAACGCGGCCCGGCAGCACGCCGTGGAATGCGGGAAGGAACTGCGCGGCCGCGCCATGGTCGCCTTTGGCGGCGCCGCGCCCCTGCACGCCGCGCGGCTGGCCGAGAAGCTCGACATCGCGACCGTGCTGGTGCCGGCCGGGGCGGGGGTCGGTTCCGCAGTCGGCTTCCTGCTCGCCCCCATCGCCTACGACCTGGCCCGCACGCGCCACGCCCTCCTGGATGCCAGCTTCGACGCGGCGGCGATCGAAGCGCTGCGGGCGGAGATGCGGGCGGAAGCGACCGCCATCGTCCGTGCCGGCGAGCCGGACGCGCCGCTGGAAGAGCGCTGGACGGTGGACCTGCGCTATGTCGGCCAGGGGCACGAGCTGACCGTCGTGATCCCCGCCGCGCCGGTCACGGCCGACACCCTGCGCCGCCTGTTCGTGACGCAGTACGCTGCGCAGTTCGGCCGCGCGATTCCGGGGCTGGACGTGGAGGCGATGGGCTGGGCTTTGCGCCTCGCCGCACCGGAGCCGCCCCTGCCCGCCATGCCGGCGCCGCCGCCGGATCGTGCGGTGGCGCCCGACCGTTTCGTGGACGTCGCCGATCCGCGCGACGGCGCGCCCCGCCCCGTGGCGCTGCACGACCGGACGTGGCTCGTGCCCGGCGACCTGGTGCAGGGTCCGGCGCTGATCGTCGAGGACGAGACGACCACCTACGTGACCGACAGCTTCGTCGCGCGGATCGACGCCCTTGGCCACATCCTGCTGACGCGGAGCCCGGCATGAGCGCGATGGACCAGATCCGCCTGCAGGTCATGTGGGACCGCATGATCGCCGTGGTGGAGGAACAGGCGCAGACCCTGGTCCGGACGGGCTTCAGCACCTCCACGCGCGAGGCCGGCGACGTCTCGGCCGGCGTCTTCGACACCGCGGGCCGCATGCTCGCCCAGGCCGTCACCGGCACGCCGGGCCATGTGAACTCGATGGCCCGCGCCGTGGTGCATTTCCTCGATGCCTTTCCCGCGGCCACGATGCGGCCCGGCGACGCCTTCATCACCAACGATCCCTGGAAGGGCACTGGCCACCTGCACGACTTCACCGTCGTCACGCCCTGCTTCCGCGGCGGGACGATGGTGGCGCTGTTCGCCTGCACCTGCCACGTCATCGACGTGGGCGGCCGCGGCATGGGGCCGGAGGCGCGCAGCGTGCTGGAGGAAGGCATCTTCATCCCGATCCGGCATTTCGCCCGCGCGGGCGTGGTGGACGAGACGCTGGTGGAGCTGATCCGCGTGAACGTGCGCGAACCCGTTCAGGTGGTGGGCGACATCTACTCGCTCGCCGGCTGCAACGAGGTCGGCTGCCGCCGCCTGCTGCGCATGATGGATGAATTCGGCATCACTGACCTGTCCGGCATCGCCGCCCACATCCTGGACCGCTCCCGCGCCGCCATGCTGCAGGCGATACGCGCGGTCCCGCCGGGACGCTACGTGAACCGCATGCGTGTGGACGGGCTGGAGGCGCCGCTCGACCTCGTGGCCACCATGCAGGTCGGCCCGGACGGCATCACCGTGGATTTCGCCGGCACCTCCCCGCCCTCCGCCTTCGGCATCAACGTGCCGCTCTGCTACACCGAGGCGTATGCGAGCTTCGGCGTGAAGTGCATCGTGGCCCCGAAGGTGCCGAACAACGACGCGACGCTGGGCCTGATCCGCGTCACCGCGCCCGCCGACTGCATCCTGAACGCGCAGCCGCCGCTGCCGGTCGCCACGCGCCACATCACCGGGCAGTTGCTGCCGGACCTCGTGATCGGCTGCCTGGCGCAGGCGCTGCGCGGCGAGGTGCCGGCCGAGGGCACCTCCTGCCTCTGGAACCTGATGGCGATGGGCGGCGCGGGGAACGTGAACGTCGCCCCCGGTGAACTGGACGGCGCCACGCGCTTCAACATCATGTCCTTCCATTCCGGCGGCACCGGCGCACGTCCGGGCAAGGACGGGCTGTCCGCCACGGCCTTTCCCTCCGGCGTGCGCAACGTGCCGATCGAGGTCACGGAGCAACTCTCCCCCCTGCTCGTGCGACGCAAGGAATACCGCATGGATTCCGGCGGCGCCGGCACGTTCCGCGGCGGGCTCGGCCAAGTGATGGAGGTCGTGAACCTGGAGGACGTGCCCTACACCGTCAGCGCCAACTACGACCGCGTGCTGTTCCCGCCGCGCGGCCGCGACGGCGGGAAGGATGGTGCGCGCGGCGTGCTCTCCCTGGCGTCCGGCACCGTGCTCGAGGGGAAGGGACGGCAGGTGGTGGCGCCCGGCGAGGTGCTGGTGATTGAGATGCCGGGCGGCGCCGGCCTGGGCGACCCACTGCAGCGCGACCCCGCGCGAGTCGCCGAGGATGCACGTCTCGGCATGGTGTCCGTGGCTGCCGCGCGGTCGGACTACGGCGTGGTGGTGCACGCCGACGGCTCGCTGGACGAGGCGGCGACGCGGGCGGCGCGCGGTGGCTGAGGCGCTTGCGGCGCCTCGCACCGCGTGGAAGACTCGCGCCCGCCCGGGACATGGTGCCGCCTTGCTTCACATGCGCAACGCATTCGCGGACGGATCAGGCGCGCGACGCGCCACTCGTCGTGGCGCGACCGTCCCCACGACCGTGCCACGCCCCCGCTGACCATGCGGGCGACGTCGCTGGCCGCCACCGCCCTGCCGGGCCTGCCGGAGATCACGCGCGGCGCCGATCTTGCGGGTCTCTTGGCCGAGGCGCTGCGACGCCAGGCGCTGAGGGTCGCGCGGCAGGACGTGCTGGTGGTGGCTCAGAAGATCGTCTCGAAGGCAGAGGGCCGCGTCGTGCGACTGGCCGACGTCCTTCCCTCCCCGCAGGCGGTCGAGCTCGCCGACCGGACGGGCAAGGATGCGCGGCTGGTGGAGGTGATCCTGTCGGAATCTCGCCGCGTCGTCCGCGCCGCGCCGCGCGTGCTGGTGGTGGAGCATCGTCTGGGCTTCGTCATGGCGAATGCCGGCGTGGACCAGTCCAATGTCGCGGACCCCGGGACGGCGCTGCTGCTGCCACAGGACCCGGATGCCTCCGCCGCACGACTGCGCGACGGGCTCGCCGAGCGGCTGGGCACCGCACCAGCCGTCATCGTCAGCGACAGCTTCGGGCGCGCGTGGCGCCGGGGCTCCGTCGGCACCGCGATCGGTGTCGCGGGGATGCCGGCGCTGCTGGACCTGCGCGGCCAGCCCGATCGCGCCGGGCGTCCGCTGGAGATCACGACCGTCGGCTTCGCCGACCAGGTGGCCAGCGCTGCCGCGCTGCTGACCGGCGAGGCAGCGGAGGGCCGGCCCGCGGTGCTTGTCCAGGGCCTCGACTGGGAGGCCGCCGAGAGCGGCGTGGGCGCGCTGCTGCGTCCGCAGGAGGAGGACCTGTTCCGGTGAAGGTCGTCGCGCTCTCCGGCGGAATCGGCGGGGCGAAGCTGGCGCTTGGCCTGATGCATGCGCTGGGGCCCCGTGAGCTGACCGTCGTCGCGAACACCGCCGACGATTTCGAGCACCTGGGGCTGCTGGTCTGCCCGGATCTCGATACGCTGCTCTACACCCTGGGCGGCCGGGCCGATGCGGAACGCGGCTGGGGCCGTGCGGGGGAAAGCTGGGGCTGCATGGCAGCGCTGGCGGAGCTGGGCGGACCGGACTGGTTCCAGCTGGGCGACCGCGACCTGGCGACGCATCTGCTGCGCACCAGCCGGCTCCGCGCAGGCGAGACGCTGACCGCTGTGATGAGCGACCTGGCTGCGCGGTTCGGCATTGCCGCGACGCTGCTGCCGATGTCCGACGACCCGGTCCGCACGCGCTTGAAGACGGCGCAGGGCTGGATGGAGTTCCAGCCCTGGTTCGTGGGCCGCCGGGCGGAGCCCGCGGTCACCGCGCTCGACTTCGCCGGCGCCGAGGCGGCGCGGCCGTCCGATGCCGTGCTTGCCGCCCTGGCCGATACGGAGCTCGGTGCGGTGGTTCTCTGCCCCTCCAATCCCTTCATCAGCATCGACCCCATGCTGGCCATGCCATGGCTGCGTGCGGCGCTGCACGGCTGCCGGGCGCCGGTGATCGCCGTCTCGCCGATCATCGCGGGGCAGGCGGTGAAGGGCCCCACTGCGCGCATGCTGGCCGGCTTCGGGCTGGAGGTCAGCGCAACGGCGGTCGCACGCCACTACGGCGAGCGGCTGTCGGGCTACGTGGTCGATTCGCAGGACGCCGCAGCCGCCGCGGCACTGGCGCCGCTGCCGGTGCGCGCCACGCGGACGCTGATGGTCAGCCTGGACGATCGCATCGCCCTGGCGCGCGAGGTGCTGGACATGGCACGCAGCATCGGCCCGCGGCGATGAGCGGGGTCCACGCCCTTCTGCCCATCAAGCTGGTGGCGCAGGCCAAGCAGCGCCTGGCCCGCGCGCTGTCCGCCGAGATGCGCGCCCGCCTTGCCCTGGCGATGGCCGAGGACGTGCTGGCCGCGCTGGCGGCCACGCCCGGCCTTGCCGGCATCACCGTGGTGACGGCCGACCCTGCTGCCGCCGCCCTGGCTGAACGCTACGGCGCGCGCGTGATCCAGGACGGCGCGCTGGACGGCCACACCGGCGCTGTCCTGGCCGGCACGCGGCGCCTGGCGGCGGAGGATGCCGCGGGCGTACTGGCGCTCCCGCTCGACGTGCCCTGCGTGACGCCGGCGGAGATCGCGGCGGTGCTGGACGCGCATGGCGCGCCGCCTGCCTTCACCATCGTGCCGTCGCATGACCGGATGGGATCGAACTGCGTGGTGGTTTCGCCGCCCGGTGCGGTTCCGCTGCGCTTCGGCGACGACAGCTTCGCGCCGCACCTGGCGGCGGCCCGTGCCGCCGGCATCGCGCCGCGCACCCTGGACCTGCCGGGGCTCGCACTCGACATCGACCATCCGGCCGATCTGGCCGCCTTGCTACGCAGGGCGCCGACCACCCGCGCGCATGCGCTGCTGGCGGCAGCCAGCGCGCCGCAACTCCAGGACATGCCATCATGACGCCGGACGCCGCGCTGGCCCTGGCCGGGCGCACCGACATCGACGCCCTCTGCGCCGAGGCCGCGGCGCTGCGCGATGCCGGGCACGGCCGGCGCGTGACCTGGTCGCGCAAGGTCTTCATCCCGCTGACGCAGCTGTGCCGCGACGTCTGCCACTACTGCACCTTCGCCCATCCGCCGCACGCCGGCGAAGCCCCCTTCCTCGACGACGAGGCCGTGCTCTCCGTCGCGCGCGCCGGTGCGGCTGCCGGCTGCAAGGAAGCGCTGTTCACCCTGGGCGACCGGCCGGAGGCGCGCTGGGACGTCGCGCGGGACTGGCTCGCCGCGCGGGGCTTCGCCTCCACGCTGGACTATCTCCGGCACGCCGCGGGGCTGGTGCTGCGCGAAACCGGATTGCTGCCCCATCTCAACCCCGGCGTGATGGCGCAGGAGGAGCTGGCGGCGCTGAGGCCCGTCTCCGCCTCCATGGGCGTGATGCTGGAGAGCGCGTCGGAGCGGCTCTCGGCCCGCGGCGGCCCGCATTTCGGCAGCCCGGACAAGCATCCCGCGGCGCGGCTGGCGACGATCGCCGCGGCCGGCGAGGCTGCCGTGCCCTTCACCTCCGGCATCCTGATCGGCATCGGCGAGACGCGGCGCGAGCGGATCGAGGCGCTGCTGGCGCTGCGCGAGCTGCACGCGCGTCACGGCCATCTGCAGGAAGTCATCGTGCAGAACTTCCGCGCCAAGCCGGGCACCCGCATGGCCGCCGCCCCCGACGCGACGCTGGAGGAGCTGCGCTGGACCATCGCCGTCGCGCGCCTGCTGCTGGGTGCGGAGGCGAACATCCAGGCGCCGCCGAACCTGTCGCCGGACGGCCTGGCGGCGCTGCTCGGCGCCGGCATCAACGACTGGGGCGGCGTCTCGGCCGTCACGCCCGACCACGTGAACCCGGAACGCCCCTGGCCGCATCTCGACCGGCTGCGCGCCGCAACGGAGGCGGCGGGGCACGAGCTCGTGGAACGCCTGGCCATCTATCCGGCCTGGGCGGCGCAGCCCACGCGCTGGCTGGATCCGGCCATGCGCGGCGCTGTCCTGCGTCAGTCCGATGCCACGGGGCTGGCGCGGGAGGATGGATGGGTGACCGGCGCCGGCACGCCGCCTCGCGCCGTGCCGCGTCATCGCACGCCGATCGCGCGACTGCTGCACGCAGCGCGACGCGGCGAGAGCGCCGACGCGGACGACCTCCTCACCCTCTTCGACGCACGCGGCCGGGATCTCGACGCGGTGGTGGCCACCGCCGACGCACTGCGCGCCGAGGCCTGCGGGGACGTGGTGACCTACGCCGTCAATCGCAACATCAACTACACCAACCTGTGCACCTACGCCTGCGGCTTCTGCGCCTTCTCCAAGGGGCGCGGCCACGCTGACCTGCGCGGCCGTCCCTACGATCTCGACCTCGAGGAGATCGCCCGCCGCGCGGAGGAGGCCTGGGCACGCGGCGCCACCGAGGTCTGCCTGCAGGGCGGCATCCACCCCGACTACACCGGCGCCACCTACCTCGCCATCCTGCGCGCGGTGAAGGAGGCCGTGCCGGAGATGCACGTCCACGCCTTCTCGCCGCTGGAGATCACGCAGGGCGCGCGCACCCTCGGGCTGGACCTGCGCGACTATCTGTCGCGCCTGCGGGATGCCGGCCTCGGCAGCCTGCCCGGCACCGCCGCGGAAATCCTGGACGACGAAGTGCGTGCCCTGATCTGTCCGGACAAGCTTCGCACGGACGAGTGGTTCGCCGTGATGGAGTCCGCGCATGCCGTCGGGCTCCGCAGCACCACGACGATCATGTTCGGCCATGCGGAGCGGCCGGTGCACTGGGTGCGGCACCTGCTGCGACTGCGCGCGCAGCAGCAGCGCAGCGGCGGCTTTACCGAATTCGTGCCGCTGCCCTTCGTTGCGGCGGAGGCGCCGCTCTACCGCAAGAGCCTGGCGCGGCGTGGCCCGACCTGGCGGGAGGCTGTGCTGATGCATGCGGTCGCCCGTATCGCGCTGCACGGCGCCATCCCGCACATCCAGGCGTCGTGGGTGAAGCTCTCGCCGGATGGCGCGGCGGCGATGCTGGCGGCCGGCGCCGACGATCTCGGCGGCACGCTGATGAACGAGAGCATCTCCCGCGCCGCTGGCGCAGCGCATGGGCAGGAGCTGCCGCCGGCGGCGATGGAGCGCCTGATCCGCCAGGCCGGCCGCACACCGCGGCAGCGCAGCACGCTCTACGCCGAGGTGAGCGCCACGCGGCGCGCAGCCGCCGCCCATGCGGCGCCGCTGCAGCCGGTTGTGAACAGCCCGGCCGGCAAGCGCGCCCGGATTCACGCCGAGAGCCTGGGCTGAGCGGGTGCAGGCGCGCGACTCCACGGCGGGCCGCGACAGCTGGTAGGCTCGGCGGGTGGACAACGCACTCCCCTCGTCGTGACCGACGCCCGGTTCATCGCGGCCGTCGTCATCGCCCAGGTGCTGGTGCAGATCGGCGCCTTCAGCCTGCCCGCGCTGCTGCCGGGCTACATGGATCGCTGGTCGCTCTCCGCGACGGAGGCGGGCTGGCTCGTCGGCGCCTTCTTCGCCGCCTATGTCGCGGCCGTGCCCATCCTGGTCGCGCTGACGGACCGCGTGCCCGCGCGCCGCGTCTACATGGTGGGCGCGGGCGCGACGGCGCTGTCGCATCTCGGCTTCGCGCTCGTCGCGGATGGATTCTGGAGCGCGCTGCCGCTGCGCGCGCTGGCCGGCATCGGCTGGGCCGGCTGCTACATGCCGGGGTTGAAGGTCCTCGCCGACCGGCTGGAGGGTGCAGCGCAATCGCGCGCCGTCTCCTGGCACGCCGCGGGCGTCGGGATCGCCGGCGCCGTCTCCTTCGCGGTGGCCGGCGCGCTGGATGCGGCAGCGGGCGCGGAGGCGGCGTTCCTGTTCGGCGGCGCCTGTGCCGTGGCGGCCTTCGCGATCGGGGTGGCGGTCATGCCGGCCTCTGTCACGCATCGCGCGGCGCCGGCGAGCGCATTGCTGGATTTCCGCCCGGTGCTGCGCAATCGCGCGGCCATGGCGTGGATCGCCGGCTACACGGTACATACCTGGGAACTCGGCGCCTTGCGCGCCTGGGGCGTCACCTTCCTCACGGCGGCGATCCTGCTGCATGGCGCACCGGGATGGCTGCCTGGCGCCAACGGCCTGTTCACCGCGGCGGGGCTGCTGGGCGTCGCGGTGTCAGTCTTCGGCAACGAGACCGCCCAGCGGTTCGGCCGGGCGCGCGTCGTCGCCGCGGCGATGGCCGCGGCGGCGCTGCTGTCCGTCGTCGCCGGTTTCTCCGTGCTGGTGTCCGCGCCGCTCGCGGCGCTGTGCGTGCTGGCCTGGAACGCTGCGATCTACCTGGACAGCTCCGCGCTGACCGCAGGCACGGTGCAGGCGGCGGAGCGGGAGCGCCGCGGCGCGACGATGGGGCTGCACAGCATGTGCGGCTATGCCGGGGGCTTCCTGGGACCGATCGGCGTCGGCGTCGCGCTGGACCTTGCCGGCCCCGATGCAGTGCTGAGGTGGGCGCTGGCCTTCGGGCACCTCGCCCCGGTCACGCTGCTCGGCTTCTGGCTCGTCAGGCGCCTGGGCCGCCCGTCCTAGACCGGCGTAGCCCTGACTGCGTTCAGGGCTACGCCGGTCCAGCTTCTCTCGCCTCGCGATTCACGCCCTTCGCCGTACCCACCTTCGGTGTGCACACTCAGGGCGATCGCGGGCTGAGGCGCGCGACAAGGTCGTCGTGGAGCGTCAGCAGGCGCTCCGCGCTGAGCAGCGTGTAGACTACTGGGCGCAGGTCGGTCGCCTCGAAGGCGCGGAACTCGGCGGCCAGGTCGAGCAGTTCCGCGAGGCTTGCTTCCAGCCGCGCACGGGCCTCCCGCGCTGCCTCCTCCGGCTGGGGCACGGAGAGGAATCGCGCCAGCGTCAGCGCGCGCGTCGCGCCGGCGAAGCCGCGGAGGTAGCGCCGTGCGATGGCGAAGTGCCGCCGCAACCCGTCCAGCGCCTCCGTCCGCAGGCCGGACGGCGGATCGTCCAGCGCCGCCGCCGCCGCGTCATGGATGGCGAGCGCCTCCTCCCGCTCGGTCAGAACGGCGTGCAGGGCTTCGGCCGTGGGTGCCAGCGCCCCGGACTTTGACGGATCCCAGTCGGCGAGGCTGTTCTTCTCCTCCGCCAGCCACCAGGCATGGTCGAAGCCAACGGGCAGGGTGCTGCTGTCGTTCAGGACGCAGCCCCGGGCGTAGAGCGTGCCGCCCACCGCGTCCCAGCTTCGGCCGAGCAGGCGTTCCGCCCAGGCACCGCAGGCGGCGCGGTGCACGGGCGTGTCGGGATCCAGCATGCCGGCGCGTGCCATCCACTCCGCATAGATCGCGGCGGCCGGCATCGCGGGATCCCGCCCCAGCATCGCGCCCGCATGCAGGTTCGCCATGTTCGGCGTGTGGAACGCGCTGTGGCTGTCCAGGCTCTCCCAGTCCGTGCGGAACACCAGCCCGTCCACGCCGGCGGCACGCGCACGATCCAGCCGGCCGCGCCAGTCCTCGATCAGGATCGCCGGCGCGATGCCCCAGCCGAAATACTGGCCCATGCAGTCGAATTCGAGCCACTGCCGTCGCGCCCCGACGCGCCCGATGCGGGGATTGTCGGGGAAGCTCGGGTAGTAGTCGTGCGGCGTGTTCTTCAGGCTGACGGCGATATCGGCGGGCATCGCCTCGAAGGCGGCGGCCAGGTCCTCCTGCGCACGCCTGCTGAAGACGAAGTCGCGGATCACCAGCGACTTTCCCGCCGCCGCGATCGGGCGATGCATCGCGGCGATCAGGCGGGAGTACCAGCCGCGCGGGCTTGCCGCCGCGCAGAGCTCGCAGCGGCACCGGTTCGCCGTGATGGACAGGCGGCTCTCGCCCGTGCCGGGCGCCGTCACCACGCCGGCCAGGCCGGGCAGCTCCTGGAACAGCTCAACGTATTTCGTCTCCACGAAGTCGAACCAGAAGGGCTCGTTGGGGCACAGGGCCCCGCCCTTGGTGAGTTCGGGCCGCAGCTCCAGGAAGATCTCGTGGAAGAAGAGCTCCTTGTTCTGGAACCAGACCTCGGTGCCCTGCCGCGCCGCGAGTTCGACGACGCGCCGCAGGTATTCGCGCCGGTGGTAAGGCCCGCTGCGGCGTGTGGGCGTGTACCTGTAGAGCGTGCGGAAGCTGTCGCGGTAGCGTTCGAAGATGCTGGCCGCGTTCGGGGCGGCGCCGAAATACCGCCCGGGCCAGACGATGCGGTCCACGATATCGTTGCGGTGCAGGACCAGCGCCGTCATGCCCTGCTCGGCGATGAAGTCCAGCGAACGCCGCACCCGGTCGAAATCCCAGACGAAGCGGCTGTGCATCTCGAGCGCGCGCACGCGGAAGGCCGGCGCGCCGGCACTCATGCGCGCGCGGACCCGATCGCCGCGAGGCGGCGCGCCACGTCGTCTGCCAGCGACAGCAGCCGGCGCTCGTCCATCAGCCAATACACGTAATGCGGGAAGGCCGTGTCCTGCATCCGCTGTGCGACCCGCGCGCAGAACGCACGCAGCGGCGGCAGCGTTGCCGCGGCGGCGGCCGCATCCCCCGGATCGCGCGTAACCTCGGCGCGGCGCGCGAGGAAGACCGTGCGCGCGCAATGCTCGAAGCCCTCGACCCATAGGGCGTAGAGCTCCAGCATCGTACCGAGCTCCGCCACCATCTCCGCCGGCAGCCCGAGCGCGCCGGCGGAGAGGATCGCCGGCAGTTGCCCTACCTCCTCCATCGCCGCCCGCTTCTCCGCCAGGATCGCCGCGATGTTCCCGGGCGTCGGCTCGAGCAGGCGCGACGCGCCCGGCTCCCACTCGTCGCGGCCGTGGATCTCCACCAGCATCGCGAAGGCCTTGTCCAGCGACTCCGGGTACTGGTCGTCCTCGTGGAACAGGTGGCCGCGCACATAGGCCGCCTTCTCCATCACGGACCAGGACGCCTTCATGAACGCCTCCAGCCGACGCGGCGCGTCCGATGCGGTGGCGATCGCCGGGTCCTGGTTCTGCGACGCCGTGCGCAGCGGAGAGAGCAGCCCATGGGCCGCCCACGCATCGTACACCTCGCGCAGGTCTCGTTCGACCCGCCGCGCCAGCATGCTGCCCGCGAAGACATTCAGCAGGTTCGGCCCGTTCAGCGCACCGCAATCCGTGATGACTTCCCAATCCGTCCGCAGCGAGATGCCCTCCACCCCCTTCGCCCGGCACTCGCGCATCCGCCTCTGCATGTCCTCCACGACGCTCACGGGAAAGGTGCCGAGGCCGAAGAACTGGCCCCAGGTGTCGAACTCCACCCATTGCCGGTGCGGGCCGCAATGGCCGATGCGCGGATTGGTCGGGAAGGTCGGGTAGTAGTCGTGCGGCGTGTTCTTCAGGCTGACGACGATGTCGGAGGAGACGCGTCCCGCGGCCTCGATCATCCGGCTCTGCTGGTCGGCGGTGTAGGAGAAGTCGCGCACCGCCAGGGTGCGTCCGAGTTCCGCCAGCGGCGCATGCATCGCACCCAGCAGCCGAGCATACCACTCCGTCGCGTCGATATCGGCGCTGTGCGTGGCGATGGAGACCTTGCTCTCCCGCGTGCCGGGGCTGACGATCACGCCCGCGAGGCCAGGTACGGCCGCCAGCAGCTCGCGGTACTTCGCCTCCAGGAAGCGCCACCAGAACGGATCAGCCGGGTCCACCGTGCCGTCTGCCCGCCGGAGTTCCGGCTTCAACTCAAGCAGGCCGTCAGCGAAGGATATCTCCTTCACTTCCAGGTAGAAGGCGATGCCGCGCGCCGCGCAGGCCCGGATGACGGTGTTGATGTAGTGGCGGTTCTGGTGGACGGAGTGCAGCCGGACCGGGTTGCGCTTCCACAGATAGGCGTCGGGGAACCATGCCTCGGGAAAGACGAGATGCTCGACCATGTCGTTCTGGTGGAACACCAGGGCGTTCAGGTCGAGCTTCTGCATCAGGCCCAGCGCGCGCTCCACCTGGGCCCATTGCCACATGCGATGGGAATGGAACTCCAGCGCGCGGAAGCCGAAGTCGGGCGATCCGTCTCCGTCCACGGTGAACGCCGCCGCTACCGCGTCTGTCGCCGCACCACCTCGATGATGCCGGTCTCGGTGATGGTCTGGAGCTGACGCTGCTGGTCCTCCACCCATTTCCGCTGGAAGGCGGCGGCGTTCAGGTAGCGGGGCTGCAGCCCGTATTCGCGCACCGCCGCCTGCGCGGCGGGGGTGTTCAGCAGCTCGCCGAAGGCTGTGTCGAGACGCTGTATGATCTGTTCCGGCATGCCCCGCGGCGCGCCGACACCCTGCCACAGCGTCACGACGATGTCGTAGCCGAACTCGCGCGCAGTCGGGATGTCGCGCAGCGACGGGTCTTCAAGCCGGTTCTCGGCGAAGGCGCACAGCACGCGCACATTGCCGTTGCGGATCTGGTCGCGCAGATCGACCGGGTTGTTGGAGATGGCGTGGATATGCCCGCCCAGCAGCGAGGCGATCAAAGGGCCCCCGCCAGGGAAGTTCACCGCCTCGATCTGCAGGTTGGCCGCGAGACGCAGCTTCTCCGGCCCGATATGAGACGTGTTTCCGTAGCCGGTGATGCCGTACATCAACTGGCCCGGACGGGCGCGCGACCACTCCACCAGTTCGGTCAAGGTGCGCCACGGCGCATCTGCCTTGACCGCGAAGACAAAGGGGATCTCGCCCACCTGGGCAATCGCCTGCAGCTCCGTGGCGTAGTTGAAGCGGGCGTGGCCATAGAGCGGCTGGAACACCATGCCGCTGTTGGTCATGCCGATCGTGTAGCCGTCCGGCCGCGCCTGCACGAGTTCGTTCAGGCCGATCATCGCGCCGGCTCCGGGCCTGTTCTCGACGACGATCGGCTGGCCGAGCAGCTGCCCGGCCTCGCGCGCCAGGAACCGGCCGATGATGTCCGTGCTGCCGCCCGGCGCGAAGGGCACGATCAGTCGCATCGGCCGGCTCGGATAGGCCTGCGCCATGGCGACGCGCGGTGCGACGGAGAGCAGGGCTGCTGCACCTGCCAGGGCGCGACGACGCTCGATCATCGTGGTTCCCTCCCCTTTTCGGCGTCGGCCTTCTGGCGCTGCCGTCCGGCGGAGCGTGCTTGCGGCAGGTCGGCCCTGTCAACCGCCTGCGATGCGCGCCTTGCGCACCCTGCATCGCGGTGTAGCCTGCCGCCAGCGGATCCGGCCGGGCGTGCGACGTCGCACCTGCCGGAAGGAGGAGCAGCCCGTCATGCAGCCCGGCACGCCGACCGCGGCACCGTTCCCGTTCCGCGCGCTCGAGCTGCACGGCCATGCGATCTGGCGACGCGACCGCGTCGCCCGGGCCTTGCAATTCATGCAGGCGCAGGGGCTGAACGCGCTGGTGCTGCACGAAAGCGACCTCGTGCACCAGGTCGTCTATCCGCGCAGCTGCTTCGACCCCTACGCCCTGTGGCGCGATGCCCCGAGCCGACGCGGCGAGAACGCGATCTTCAACAACCGCGCCTATCTGGAGAGCGTCATTGCCCAGGCGTGCGCCGCGGGCGCGGAGACCTGGGTGAACGTCAAGGAGATCGGCTTCTCCGACGAGGTCCTCGCCCTGCGCCCGGAGCTGTTCAAGGCTGGCGCCGTCTGCCCCACCGAGCCCTTCTGGGCAGAGTACATCGCGGCAAAGACGGATGAGCTGCTCGGCGACTTCCCCGGCCTTGCCGGCATCATCGTCAGCTTCGGCTCGCAGGAAAGCCGTGCCTCGCGCGCCCAGAACCGCTGCCGCTGCGCGCTCTGCGCCGCCGAGCCGCTGGAGGCCTGGTATGGAAGGATCATCGCTGCCATGCACGGCCCCGTCACGCGGCGCGGCCGCCGCCTGGCGGTGCGCGACTTCGCCTACAAGCCGGAGGATCACCGGCCGCTGGTCGCCGCGATGCGCCGGGCTCCGCAGGAGGTCATCTTCTGCATCAAGGCGATGCCGCATGATTTCTACGTGACCTTCCCGGACAATCCGGCACTCGGCGTCCTGCAGGACCGTCCGCAATGGGTGGAGTATGACTGCCTGGGCCAGTTCTTCGGCTGGGGGATCATGCCCTGCCTGGTCCTGGACGACCTGGCCGGACGCGTGCCCCGCTGGCGTGCGCAAGGGGCCGCCGGCGCGATCCTGCGCATGGAATGGGAGCGCATCAACGATCTCGATGCGCTGGACAACCTCGCAGAGGTGAACCTGATCGGCGCGGCCGCGCTGCTGCGCGGCGAGTCCTGCAGCGCGGAGACGGCTTGCGGCCGCTGGCTGGCGGCCCATGGCCATGACCCAGGCACCGCCACCTGGCTCACCGCGATCCTGCAGGCCACGCTGCCGATCGTCCGCGCCACGGCCTATACGGACGGTTTCGTCACCGCCGACAACAGCATGCTGCCGCGCAGCGTGGCGCGGGCGTGGTGGGGGGCGGAGACACGTGACGCGCTAATTCCCTGGGCGCCAGAGCGGAATGGCGGCCTGGACCTGGACGCAGAGCGACTGGCAGATCTGATGGGCGAGAAGGCGGTGGCGCTGGAGGCAGCGCGGGTGCTCTCCGCGCGTGTGCGCGTCGGCGAGCCTGGCCTCGACCCCGCGCTGCATGCGCGGATCCGCGACGCCTTCGCGTGGTTCGAAATATGGGTGGAGGGCCACTGCCTTGCATCACGCGTCTGCCTGCTGGCCCGACATGTCGATCGTCCTGGTGCGCGGGCGAGCGCGGCGACGCGTGCGGCGCTGCATGCCGCCGCATCGGAGCTCGAGACCTTCGCCGATCGCATCGCACCCTTGGCAGCGGACGGGTCCGTGCCGCACCAGGTGGTGATGCTGCTGGACCACAGGCGGGCACGGGACACGGCGGCGGAAGCGCGGGTCATCGCGGACGGCTGAGCCCATGGCCACGGCGCCGCACTGCGAGCGGCGACGCCTGCCGTCCGACCCGACCCGCGCGTCGGTCAGCGGCCAACCTTGGCCAGCACCTCCGCCCGCAGGAAGCGCTCCACCAGCAGCATGAACAGCACGCTCGGCACCAGCAGGATCAGCGCGGTGATCGCGGCGATCTGCATGTTGCCGCCGGCCGCGGCACTGAACAGCAGCAGCGGCAGGGTGCGCACCTCCGGCGCGCCGACGAAGTAGCTCGCGGTGAACTCGTCGAGCGATTCCAGGAAGACGAAGACTGCGCTGGCCGCGATGCCGGGCGCCGCCAGCGGCAGCGTCACCGTGCGGAAGGCGGTCAGCGGCCCCGCCCCCATGTTGCGCGCGGCGAGTTCCACATCCTCCTCCACCGCGGCGAAGGCGGCCGTCGCGATCCAGATCGAGTAGACCAGCCCATGCGCCGCATGCACCAGCACCACGCCCGCGACCGTGCCGTTCAGGTCGAAGGTGAAGAAGATGCGCGCGACGTTGATGTAGACGGGAAGGTTCGGGAAGGCCTGCGGCAGCAGGAACAGCAGCAGGATCGCCGCCCGCCAGCGCAGCCGCGCCTTCGCCAATGCCCAGGCCGCCGGCACCGAGACCGCCAGGCACAGCAGCGTGGTCAGCGACGCGATCCAGATGGACAGCCACAGGCTCTCCATCGCCTGGCCCTGCGGGCGGAACACCCTTTCCCAGAAGCGGAAGCCGTACTGGCTGGGCAAACGGTTCGGCCAGAACCACGCCTCCGCCACGGACCACAGCACCAGGTTGACCAGCGGCCCGAAGACGAAGAAGGCGAAGAGGCCGAGCAGCAGGCCGCGGGGAAGCCACCAGAAGACGGAGTCGCGGCTCATGTGGCGCCGCCCCCCTGCCCGCGCCCGCCCCTCTCCTGAGCGGCCTGGCGCAGCCAGATCCAGGCGACCAGCCCGGTCAGCACGCAGCTGACGAGCCCCAGGGCATTGGCCGTGCCATAGTCGCCCAGCGAGTTGATGCGCCACGCCATGGCGACGGTCAGCATGGTCGGGCTCTGCCCGCTGATCATCAGCGGCACCGACAGCACCGACATCATGGTGACGAAGGACAGCACCAGCGCGACCATCACGTTGCGCGCGACCTGCGGCAGCACGATGCCGAGCAGGATGCGCAGGCGGCCCGCACCGAGGTTCTGCGCCGCCTCGATCCCGGATCGGTCCAGCGCCGCCATGGCGCCGGCGACCAGCAGCGTGGCGAAGGGCAGCTGCTTCCAGACGAAGGTGATGACGATGCCACGCCAGTCCAGGAAGCTCTGCGCCCACTCCTGCGGCATCAGCCCGATCCAGATCAGCGTGTTGTTCATCAGCCCGTTCTGGCCGATGAAGCCGCGCATCGCCTGCGCCGCGACGATGAAGGGGATGAAGAGCGGCCAGCGATACATCGCCGCCAGCATGCGCACCGCGGTCCGGTTCCGCCCGAGCGTGAGATAGCCGCCGATCGCGATCGCGCCCAACCCGGTCAGCAGCGTGGAGGCCGCGACGATGACCAGAGTGAACAGAAGGTCGGTCCGGTACAGGCCGAAGGCCCGCCCGAGATTGTCCAGCGTCGGCCCGGCCGGCCCCTCGAAGGCGCCGACGACGGAGAAGCCCAGCGGCACCAGGAAGAAGGCGCCGACGACGAACAGCGCCGGCGCCACCAGCAGATAGGGCAGCACGCGGCTCAGTTCAGGACCACGCGCTCATAGGCTTCCTGCAGCGCGCGCATGAAGTCGGCCTGCGGCATCGGTCGGGCGCCGCGCGCCAGCTGGTCCGGGCCGATGTCGCGGAACAGCCGGTCCCAGGTCTGCTGGTCCAGGTGCTGCCGCACATGCTGCGCATCGATGCCGGGCAGCCAGTTGAAGCGCCGCACGATCCCTTCCGCCTGCACCGGCGGGCTGGTCGCCAGTTCCACGAACCGCCGCGCGACATCGGCATGCGCGGCCCGCGCGGGGATGACGTAGTACATGGGCTGGCCCGGCAGGCCGCTCTCCGGCAGCACCAGGCGGAAGCCGGGGTTGAGGCGGCCTTCCGCCTGCCAGGTGTAGAACATGTCCATCCACACCGGCCCCATGTCGATCTCGCCTCGGTTCAGCGCATCCAGCGTGCCGGCATTGCCGGGGGTGATGGTGACGTGGCGATTGAACTCCCGCAGGCGCTGGAAGGCGGGGGTGAGGGAGGCGACGGTGTCGGTGTCGAACGGCCCTTCGATCAGCCGGCGCTGGTCGGGGCCGAAGGCATAGGCCCAGCCGAAAACGAAGCCCACGCCGGACATGCCGCCGCGGATGCCGTTGTAGCCGAAGCGGCGCGGGTTCTGCCGCACCCACTGCTCCAGCGCCTCGAAGCTGGTCGGCGGGTTCGGTACGCGCTGCGGGTTGAAGGCGATCGCAACCTGGCTGTTGAACATCGGCATGACATAGCCGTCCACGTTCTGGCCGAGCGCGTTGCGGGTCACCGCGCTGGTCGCCAGGTTGCCGGTCGCAGCCTGCTCGCGGAAGCGCGCGAGCAATCCCTCGCTGACCATGCGTCCGGCCATGGTCTGGTGCACCACGGCGACGTCCACATCCACGCTCTGCGCGTTCGCGCGGCGCTGCGCCTCCAGCCGTTCCCAGATGCGCTGGCTGCCGGCGTCGCCCGGGCCGGTGCCGATCGCACGCACCGTCACGCCGGGGTTCTGCCGCTGGAACAGCGGGCCGAGGTAGTCGGTGATGTAGTCCACCATGTTCTGGTCGCCCGCGGTCAGCACGTTCAGCGTGACGCGCTGCTGCGCCAGGGCAGGTGTCGTGGCCAGCGCGGCGCTGGCCATCAGGAAGCTGCGGCGGTCCATGATGCGTCCTCCTCCATGCGGTTCGTTCGTTAGTGCGCCGGCGTGACCTCCGCGCGGCGATCCTGTTGCGGTTCGGTTGCGGCGAAGAGATGCGCGGCCGCGGCAGGAATACCGAGACGCACCGCCGCGCCTTGCGCCACGCGCTCCGGCACGTCCACCAGCACCTCCTGGCCGGCGACGCGGATGGCAGCCCGCCAGCGCCCGCCCGGATAGGCCGAGAGCGCGACGGTGCCGTGGAACACCAGCCCGTCGATCCCCTCGCCCGGTGCGAGCAGCCGCGCTTCCTCGGGCCGGAAGTGCAGCGTCGAAGCGCCTGCGGGCGGCGCCCGGCCCGGATCGAGCCGCAAGGGCGGCTCGCCCTCCGCCCCTTCGGCCATGCCGTCGCGCACGCGCACGGGCAAGCGGTTGGTCGCACCGAGGAAGTCCGCGACATAGGCGCTGGCCGGGCGCGCCCAGAGATCCTCGGGCGAGCCGTGCTGCGCCACGCGGCCTTCGTGCAGGATCACGATGCGGTCCGCCAGGATCATCGCCTCCTCGCGGTCATGCGTGACATGGATCGCCGTGATGCCGAGGTCGCGCTGCAGGGCGCGCAACTCGTGACGCACGCCTTCCCGCACGCGGGCATCGAGGTTGGACATCGGCTCGTCCAGCAGCAGGATCTCCGGATCCACGGCCAGCGCGCGGCCCAGCGCCACGCGCTGCCGCTGCCCGCCAGAGAGCTGCGCCGGCAGCCGGGCGCCGAGGCCCTCAAGCCGCAGGAGGCGCAGCATCTCCTCGACGCGAGCGGCGATGCGCGCCTTGTCCCAGCCGCGGATCGCGAGGCCGTAGCCGATGGTCTTCGCCACCGACATGTGCGGCCACAGCGCATAGGACTGGAACACCATCGCGGCGCCGCGCCGCTCCGGCGGCGCATGGGTGATGTCGCGCGTGCCCGCACGGATGACGCCGCCCGAAGGCTTCACGAAGCCGGCGATGCTGCGCAGCAGGGTCGTCTTGCCGCAGCCCGACGGCCCGAGCAGCGCGACGAACTCCCCTGCACCGACCGCGACCGACACGCGGTGCAGCACCGGCGTCGCGCCGTACGACACGGTCAGGTCCTCGACCTCGACGCTGACGCCCACGCCCGCCTCCCCGTTGGCCGGAGCCTAGAGCACGCGCGGCGCGCGTGCCTAGAGGCGCCGGGGGGGCCGGCCGGTCAGTCCTCGAAGCTGATGAAGCCCGTCCGGATGACCTTGGCCCAGACCGGCGCGCCGCGCTCCTCCGTCCGGCGCGCCGCCGCCTCCCAGTCGTACGGCACGGCGAGCAGGTCCACCCGGTCGCCGCCCGCCTCGTCGAGGGTCAGCATGGCGTAGCGCGCATGCGGCGAGCGCGCCTCGGCGACATGCGGATGCGGCGGGCGCGTGACGCGGAAACCCGGCAGGCCGAGGCTGCCCGGATTGACCACCAGCGGCCCGGCGGGAACCTGCACCACGCCGGCCTGGTGGCTGTGGCCGCAGAGCACGACCCGTGCAGCCATCCCCTCCTCCCCAAGTCGCGCGCGGATCGTCTCCAGCGACGACGGCACGAGCCTTCCGTCGCGCGGCTCCTCGAGCAGGTTCTGGGTGTCGCTCGATGGCGTGCCGTGGCAGGCCAGCACACCCGGCGCGGGCAGGATGCGCTCCGGCAGGCTGCCAAGCCAGGCCCGCTGGTCCGCCGTCGTCTCCGCGAAGGCGACCGCGTCCTGCCGGCTCATCGCATCCGGCGCGCGGTCCACCAGCCAGCGATCGTGGTTGCCGCGCACGCTTGGGATACCGCGGTCCATCAGGAGTTCCGTCGTCTCGCGCGGCCACATCAGCCCCGACGCGCAATCGCCCAGGCAGAGGGTGCTGTCCGCACCGCGCAGCGCGATGTCGTCCAGCACCGCTTCCAGCGCGGCCAGGTTGCCGTGGATGTCGGTGATCACCGCGATGCGCATGGGTCTCTCGTGGATCGGCGTCTCCCGTGTAGCATGGCGATGCCGGGCCGCGATGACGCCCGCCGCCGGGCGCCGGGGGCTCGAACCCGGGTAGCGGCCGCCCCGCGCGGGCCTTGCGGTCGCAGGCTGCGCGGTCTCAGCCGAGCGTGATGTTCGCCTCCCGGATCACCTCCAGCGCGCTGCGGCGCTGTTCCGCCAGCCAGGTCGCAAAGGCTTCCGGGGAGTTGCCGATCATGATCGCACCGGCGGGATCCATCCGCGCACGCACGGCCGGGGAACGGGCGGAGACGGCGGCCGCCGCGGCCACCCGATCGATGATCGGCCGCGGCACGCCCGCCCCTGCGAACAACCCGTTCCAGTCGTTCAGGTCGAAGCCGGGGAAACCGGACTCGGCCAAGGTCGGGACGTCCGGCAGCGACGGGACGCGCTCGAGGCTGGTGACGGCCAGCACCCGCGCGCGCCCGGCCTGGACCGGCGGACGGATGGAGGAGGTGGTGATCAGCACGGCGTCGATGTTGCCCGCCAGGATGTCGCGCGCTGCATCCGCGCCACCCCGGTACGGCGCATGCACGAGGCGGATGCTCGCCCGCCGTTGGAAGGCGGCCAGTGCCAGATGCGCCATGCCGGCGGCCGGCGGCGTGCCCACGCTGATCGTGCCGGGGCGGGCCTTGGCCAGCGCGATGAACTCCGCGATCGTGCGCGCGGGGAAGTCCTGCTTCACCGCGATGACCTGGGGAAAGGCAGAGATCTGCGTGATGGGCTGGAAGGCGGTGGCGTAGTCGAAGGGCAGGTCGCGCATCAGCGCCGGGTTGGTCAGCTGGTTCGCGGCATCCACCAGGAAGGTGTATCCGTCGCGCGGCGCCTGCAGCAAGGCGCTTGCCGCCACCACGGCGTTGCCGCCGGTGCGGTTCTCGATGACAATGTTCTGGCCCAGCGCCTCCTGCATGTCCGCCGCCAGGGCGCGCGCCGCAGTGTCGGCGGCGCCCCCTGCGGCGAAGGCCACGATCCAGCGCATCGGGCGGGTGGGCCATTCGGCCTGCGCCAAGGCCGGCCGGGCCAGCGCCGTCGCGGCGAGCGACGCGGCCAGCAGGCGGCGGCGGCTTATGTCGTGCGTCATTCTCCGGTCCTCCCTGTCGGTTCGTTGTTGGTTGTCAGTCTGCCATTGCGGAGAGTTCTCGCGCCACCGCGTCGCCCATGGCCTCGGTGCCGACCAGCATCGCGCCCGGCTCCATGATGTCGGCGGTGCGCAGCCCCGCCGCCAGCACGCGCCGGACCGCCTGCTCCATCCGCGCCGCGAGTGCGGGCTGCTTCAACGAGTGGCGCAGCATCATGGCCGCCGAGAGAATGGACGCCAGCGGGTTCGCGATGTCCTTGCCCGCGATGTCCGGAGCCGAGCCATGCACCGGCTCGTAGAGCCCCTGCCCCGCCGCGTTCAGCGACGCCGATGGCAGCATGCCGATCGATCCGGTCAGCATGGCCGCGGCATCCGACAGGATGTCGCCGAAGATATTGCCGGTGACGATCACGTCGAAGTCGCGCGGCCGCCGGATCAGCATCATGGAGGCCGCGTCGACATACTGATGCGTCAGCTCCACATCGGGATAGTCGCGCGCGACCTCCGTCACCACCTCTCGCCACAGCGCGCTGGTCTCCAGCACATTCGCCTTGTCCACGGAGCAGAGCTTCTTGCGTCGCCCGCGCGCTGCCTCGAACCCGGCGCGGGCCACGCGGCGGATCTCGCCTTCGGTGTAGCGCATCGTGTTGATGCCCACCCGCTCGGCATTCTCCACCCGCACGCCACGCGGCTGGCCGAAATAGATGTCGCCCGTCAGCTCGCGCAGCACGATCAGGTCCACACCCTCGATCACCTCCCGCCGCAGGGTGGAGGCGCCGAGCAGCTCGGGGAAGGCGAAGACGGGACGGAAATTGGCGAACAGGTCCATCCGCTTGCGCAGCCGCAGCAGCGCATGCCCCCCGCGCGCCTCGGGCGGGCGCAGGTCACTCTCATAGGTGCCGGCGGCCCCGAACAGCACGGCATCGGCCCGCTCCGCCAGTGTCGCCGTAGCCTCGGGCAGCGGATCGCCGACCGTGTCGTAGGCTGCGTCGCCGACCGGCGCGGCGCTGAATTCGAACTGCGGCCCGTTGGCAGCCAGCGCGCGCAGCGCCTTCACCGCCTGGGCCGTCACCTCCGGGCCGATGCCGTCGCCGGCGAGCACCGCGATATGCATGCGCGTCATGTCCTCAGCTGTTCTCGCGCCCGAAGCGACGCTCGAAGGCGGCGATCTCCTCGTCATGCCCCAGGGTGAAGGCGAGCTCGTCGATGCCCTCCAGCAGGCACCTCCGCGCGAATGGATCGATCTCGAAATCGTGCACGCTGCCATCCGCCGCGGTGACCGTCTGCGCCTGCAGGTCCACGGTGACCTCGCCCTGCGGGTCGGTCTCGGCCTGCGCGATCATCATCGCCACCGTCCCGGCCAGCAGCCGCACCGGCAGCAGTCCGTTCTTCAGGCCGTTCTGGGCGAAGATGTCGCCGAAGGACGGTGCGATCACGGCCCGGAAGCCATGCCCATGCATCGCCCACACCGCATTCTCGCGCGAGGAGCCGCAGCCGAAGTTGTCGCCGCAGAGGGCGATGCGCCCGGTCCGCCAGACCGGACGGTTCAGGGGGAACTCCTCGATCTCGCTGCCGTCGGGACGGTAGCGCAGGTCGCGGAACAGGCAGGCGCCGTGATCCGCGTCGCGCGGCAGATGCAGGAAGCGCGCCGGCAGGATCTGGTCCGTGTCGATATTGGACTTCGGGAACGGCACGGCGACAGAGCGGACGACCTGGAAGCGTTCCATCACACCGTCTTCCCCAGCAGGCGACGCACATCGGTGATGCGGCCGGTCACCGCCGCTGCGGCGGCCATCGCGGGGCTCATCAGATGGGTCCGCGCGCCTGGCCCCTGGCGGCCGCGGAAGTTGCGGTTCGAGGTTGAGGCGACGCGCTCGCCTGGCGCGGCGATCTCGCCATTCGTGCCGATGCACATGGAACACCCGGCCTCCCGCCAGGCAAACCCGGCCTCCCGGAAGATCCGATCGAGCCCCTCGGCCTCCGCCTGACGCTTCACGGGCGCGGAGCCCGGCACCACCCAGGCGGTGACGCCCGCCGCCACGCGACGCCCGCGTGCGATCGTGGCCGCCGCGCGCAGATCCTCGATCCGGCCATTGGTGCAGGACCCGATGAAGACGCGGTCCACGGCGATCTCCTCGATCCTCTGGCCGGGCTCCAGGCCCATGTAGTCCAGCATCTCCTCCATCGCTGCGCGACGCTCCGCGCCCGGCGCCGTCGCTGGATCGGGCACGCATCCGTGCACCGGCACCGCCTCCTGCGGCGAGGTGCCCCAGGTGACAGTCGGTGCGACCTCCGCGGCATCGATCGCGACCTCGGCGTCGAAGCGCGCCCCGGGATCGCTGCGCAGGTCCCGCCACCGCCCGACGGCCCGGTCCCATTCCGCGCCCTGCGGTGCCCGCGGCCGGCCTGCCAGGTATGCGAAGGTCGTCTCGTCCGGCGCCACCATGCCGGCGCGGGCCCCGGCCTCGATGGACATGTTGCAGAGCGTCAGCCGCCCCTCCATCGTCAGGCCGCGCACCGCGGAGCCCGCATACTCGACGACATGCCCAGTCGCCCCCGCGGTGCCGATCGTGGCGATCACGTGCAGGATCACGTCCTTCGCGGTGACGCCGGCGCCCAGTTCGCCATCCACCGTGATGCGCATCGTCTTCGGCTTGCGCTGCCAGAGGCATTGCGTGGCCAGCACATGCGCCACCTCCGTCATCCCGATGCCGAAGGCGAGTGCGCCCAGCGCGCCATGCGTCGAGGTGTGGCTGTCGCCGCACACGATGATCATGCCGGGCTGGCTGAGCCCCTCCTCCGGCCCCACCACATGTACGATGCCCTGGCGGCCGTCCTGCAGGCCGAACAGCGTGAACCCCTCGGCCGCCGCATTACGCTCCAGCGAGACGACCATCTCGCGCAGCGCCGGGTTGGGGATGTCGGCCGCGACGCGCGTGTCGGTCGGCATGTAGTGGTCGGGAGTCGCGAAGGCACGCTCCGGCGCGCGCAGGCGCACGCCGCGAGCCTTCAGCATCTCGAAGGCCGGCGCGGTGCCGTCGTGCAGCAGGTGGCAGTCCACGTACAGCAGGGTCTGGCCGTCCTCCCGCTCCAGCACGCGGTGCCGGTCCCAGATCTTGTCGAACATCGTGCGTGGCGTGGCTGCGCTCATGCGCCTTGTCCCGGATGGGCGTCGCGCAGCAGGCGGAGGTAGTCGTCCTCCGTCGCGCGGCGCGGATTGGTCAGGTGGTGGTGGTCGCGCATCGCCGCGGCGGCCGCCGCAGGCAACTGCGCGGACTCGATCCCCATCGCCGCCAGGCCGGAAGGCAGGCCGATCGCGGCGTTGCGCGTCCCGATCGCCTGGGCCAGCGCCTCGACGGATGCGTCGGCAATTTCCATCGCATCCGCGAGGCGCGGCACCAGCGCGGCGATCGCGGGGGCGTTGAAGCGCAGGACATGCGGCAACAGCACCGCATTGAGCGTGCCGTGATGCGGAGAGACGGGCAGCGCGCCGAGCGCATGGGACAGGGCATGCACCGCCCCCAGCCCCTTCTGGAAGGCCAGGGCGCCCTCGACCGAGGCCAGCATCATCGCCGCCCGCGCCGCTCGGTTCGCTCCATCCGCCACTGCGTCGGGCAGAGCGCGCCAGCCACGTCGCAACCCGTCCAGAGCGATGGCATCCGCGACCGGATTCTCCCGAGGGGCACAGAAGGTCTCGATGCAATGCGCGATCGCGTCCATGCCGGTCGCCGCCGTCAGCCTCGGCGGCAGGCCAAGGGTCAGGCTCGGGTCGCAGACGGCCGCTCGGGGGATCAAATACGGACTGCCGATCGAGACCTTGCGGCCATCGTCCAGTACGATCAGCGCGCCGCGGCTCACCTCGCTGCCGGTGCCGGCCGTGGTCGGCACGGCCACGACGGGGACCGCGGCGCCCGTGATGCGCGAGAGCCCGCCCTCCACCACCGCATAGGGCGCCAGCGCCTCCGACGGATGCGTTGCCGCCAGCGCGACCGCCTTCGCCAGGTCCAGCGGCGACCCGCCGCCCAGCCCGATCACGCCATCCGCACGATGCGCCCGGAACGCCTGGGTTGCGCTCCGCACCGCCCGCTCCGTCGGATTGGGCGGCGTCGCCGCGAAGACGGCGTGCGCCATGCCGGCCGGCAGCACGGCCAGCAGCCGATCGAGCAGCCCCGCCGCGACCACCCCCGGATCCGTCACCACGAGCGGGCGCAGGATGCCGGCCAGCGCGAGCTCCGCCGGCAGCTCCGCCAGCGCCCCTTCGCCGAACTGCACGCGGTTCAGGAAGACCATCAGCGCCATGCTAGGCGCCCTCGCGCGCCCGAGGGCGGCGCGTCGGGGCTGCGGGCTTGCGTGCCCTGCCCACCGACCTTCCGCGGCCCGCCGCGATCCCGACGAGCTCGCGCCCGGCACCGCCCAGGAAGATCCTGACCTTCTGCGCGATCAGCTCGTCCAGGTCCGCCTCCACGGACAGGCCATGCAGCCAGCGCCGGAAGGCGACATGATAGATCGCGGCATGCAGCGACTGCACCAGTTCCAGTTCCGCGTGACCGACGCGGCCCCGGCCGGGATCGTCCAGGAACTCCCGTCGCAACGCCTTGGCGATCCGCGTGAAGATGCGCCTGGTAAGGATCGCGTAGTAGGCCGCGTTGAGCGCGCTGTTCGTCAGCCCGCTGAACAGGAACAGACGCACATGCTCGTAGGTCAGCACCTCATGCGCGAAGTGCCGGTAGAAGGCGATGAGGCGCTCCTCCACCGGCTTCGCGGCATCCTCCAGCAGCGCCTCCAGCGCCGGATCCCAGTTCTGCGGGAACAGGCGCTCGTACACCGCGACGAGCAGCACCTCCTTGGTCGCGAAATACTTGTAGAGCAGAGGCTGCGTGATGCCGACGCGCCGCGCCAGCTCGATGGTCCCGGCGCTCAGCCCGAACTCGGCGAAGTATGCGGTCGCTTCGCGAAGGATGTGCTCGCGACGGTCCGCGGCCAGCATCCGCCGCCGCCGCCCATCCTCCGCGCCCGGCCCGTTCGCACGCGCTGCACGTTGCGCGCCACTGCCCCTGGGCTGCATCCCGTCCATCGCGCGGCCCGCTAGACCGGTGCCGCGGCGGCGACGCCGTGCGGCGGGTCGAAGCCGTAGAGCGCCGCGGGATTCTCCACCAGGATCCGGTGTCGCACCGCCGGGTCGGGCGCCCAGGCCGCCAGCAGGTCGAGCAGATCCGCATCCTCGGGCATGTGGCCCTCGATCGCCGTGTGCGGCCAGTCGGTTCCCCAGACGCAGCGTTCCGGCGCATGGGCGATGAAGCGCCGCGCGAGCGGCGCGACATCGGCATAGGGGAAGCCCGCGACCGAGTTGCGGTAGCCGCACAGCTTCACCCAGCAGCGCCCCGTCTCCAGCAGCCGCAGGATCTCGGCCAGCAACGGGTCATTCGCGTCGGCATCCGCCCGCAGCCCGCCCATATGGTCGAACACCACCGGCACCGGCAGCGAAGGCAATACCGGCAGCACGTGCGGCCAGGTCGCGGTCGGCACGTACATCTCGATATGCCAGCCGAAGGCGGCAATCCGCCGCGCAACGGCAGGCAGGTCATCCAGCGACGGCCCGCCACCGGCCGTGGTGATGAAGCGCGTCGCGCGAATGCCGGCCTGGTGCAGCGCGCGCAGCTCGTCATCCCCGACGCCGGCGGAGACCATGGCCACGCCGCGCGCCCGCGCCGGACCGAGGTTGCGCACCGCGTCGACCGTCCGCCGGTTGTCCGTGCCGTAGACGCTGGGCTGCACGATCACCATGCGCGCCAGCCCCAGCGTGCCGAGCATGGCCAGGAAGTCCTGCTCCGACGCATCGGGCGGCGTGAAGCTGCGGTTCGGCACGAAAGGATAGCGATCCGCCGGGCCGATGATGTGGGCATGACTGTCGCAGGCGAGTGGCGGCAGGGCGAAGCCGGGCCTGCGCGATGCGATCCTCGGCCCCTGGCAGTGCTGCATCGGACGTCCCGCGGCGCCGAGCGCCCCTGGAGTTGCTTGTTGAGTGATCTATTCGTTAGCCTCATGCCCGCGCAAGGGCAAGGCGGCAGGTCGCGGCGCGACGGCCCCGCCCGGCCCGGCGACCGGAGACGACGATGCAGCGCGACGACACCAGGCTCCAGCAGTGCGGGCTGCTCTTCGCCGCCATGGAACCCTCCCCGGAGCTGGAGGAGGAGTTCCAGCACTGGTACGACACGGAACACTTCCCCGAGCGCCGCGACACGCCGGGCTTCCTGACCGCCGCGCGCTTCGTCTGCATCGATGGCTGGCCGCGCTACCTGGCCATGTACGACCTCGCCGACATCGGCGTCCTCGGAGGTCCCGACTATGCGCGCATCGCCGTCGACAACTACAGCCACTGGACCGGGCGGATCGTTGCCCGCGTCTGGGGGCAGTATCGCGCCGCGGCGCGCCAGATACACCCTGGCGGGCAGTTGCTCGGCGCGTCCGGCAACGCCGCGCGCCTGGTCGTCTGGCGCTTCCGCGGCCTGGCGGAGCATGACGCCGCGACGATCGTCGAGGGGCTGCGCCGCATCTACGCGGACCAGCCGGAGACGGCGCAACTCCGCGTCTTCGCCGCCGAGCAGCCGGACGGAACGGACTGCCTCGGCATCGTGGAGCTGCACGCCCCATGGACACCGCCGGCCGGCGCGGTCGCCGCACTCGGCGCGGCCAAGCGCCGTCTGGACGCCGTGAACACCTATGTCCGCTACGAGCGGCGATGGCCCGGCACCTATCCGAAGGGCACCTGAGCGCCCCGGACATGACCGCCCAGGCATCCGGCGGCGCCGCCCCGCACCGCCCCCTCGTCGTGCTGTCCGACCCGAGCATCCATCCCGACGCCGTCGCGCTTCTGGCGCGCGACTGCACGCTTCGCATCCTCGACGCCTACAGCCCCGAGGACGTCTTCGCGCAGGCCGCAAGCGGGGCCAGCGCCATCCTGGCCCGCCTCGGCACGGTGACGCGCCGCGTCATACAGGCCGCGCCGGGGCTGCGGATCGTCGCGCGTCACGGCGTCGGCGTGGATGCGGTGGACCTTGCTGCGGCCACCGCCCAGGGCGTTGTCGTGACCAGCACCGGCAGCGCCAACGCGGCCGCGGTCGCCGAATACACCTTCGCCCTGCTGCTGGCGCTGGCCCGCAAGCTGCCGCAGGCCGATCACGCCATGCGCGGCGGCGCGTGGTCACGCGAACCGCTGGTCGGCCTGGAACTCGAGGGGCGCGTCCTCGGCATCCTCGGGCTCGGCGCCATCGGCGAACGTGTCGCCCGGCAGGCGCTCGGCTTCGGGATGCGGGTGCAGGCCTGGCGCAGCGGGCGCGCCCAGCGACAGGTGGCCGGCGTCGCCATGGTGGAGCTGCCGGACCTGCTGGCCACCTCCGATGTCCTGACGCTGCACCTTCGGCTTTCGGCCGAGACGGCGGGCTGTCTCGATGCGGCGGCGATCGCCGCCCTCAAGCCCGGCGCGCTCCTCGTCAACACCGCGCGCGGCGAGCTGGTGGACGAGCCGGCGCTGATCCGCGCGCTGGCCGCCGGCCGTCTCGGCGGCGCGGCGCTCGATACCTTTGCCGAGGAGCCGCTGCCGGGGGACTCCCCGCTCCGGCGCATGCACAACGTGCTTCTGTCGCCGCATGTCGCCGGCCAGACCGAGGCCGCGGTGCGCAGGGTCGGGCTCGCGGCGGCCCAGGCCGTGCTCGACGAGCTCTCGGGGCGGCGGCCTGCCAACGTCCACAACGCCGCGGCCTACGCCGTCCGCCGCGAACGCGGTCTGTTCGCCGCGCCGCTGATCGCCGGATGAGCCGCCCGACAGCGCCAGCACGGACGCACTGCGTATAGTACTATAAATTGGCGATTGACAGCCTGACCCGGCCTGGTCCCTCCTTCCGGAAGGCATCGCGTGCATGGCCGGCTTCGCTGGTCGCGCATGCAGGATGGCGGCGCCCGGCGGGCCTCGGCGCGTCGCGCTCGAACGAAGCGGAGGAAGCGAGGAATGCCCAGCCTGGAACGTCGCCCGCTGCTGGCCGCCGCGCTCGCGATGCCGGCCCTGCTGCACGGGCGGATGGCCTCTGCCCAGCGCGCCTGGCCATCCCGCTCCGTCACCATCGTCGTCCCCTACGGCCCCGGCGGCGCGGCCGACACGGTCTGCCGTGCCGTCTTCGCGCGCGTCGCGGACATCGTCGGCCAGCCGGTCGTGGTGGACAACCGCACCGGCGGCAACACCGTCATCGGCTCCCAGCACGCCTTCCAGCAGCCGCATGACGGCTACACCTTCCTGGTCAACTCGTCGCAGCTGCTGGTCAACCCGGTGCTGATGACGAACCTGCCGCTCGACTTCCGCACGGCGTTCCTGCCCGTCACGCGCCTCGCGCGCTTCCCGCAGGTGCTCGCCGTGCGCCGGGACTTCCCGGCCGCGAGCCTGCAGGAGTTCATCGTCCATGCCCGGCAGCGCCCGGGCGCAGTGAACTACGGCACGCCGCCCGGCGCCGGCATGGGGCAGATGGCCGGCGAGCTGCTCCAGGCGCGGGCAGGCATCCGCATCCAGCATGTCGCCTATCGGCTGGCGACCGACGCGGCGCGGGAGGTTGCGACCGGCACGCTCGACGCCGTCATCCTCACCACCTCCACCATCAACCCCTATCTCCAGGGTGGCCGCGTGCGCGTCCTCGGTGTCACCAGCGCGGAGCGCAGCCCCATGCTGCCGGACGTGCCCACCTTCGCGGAGCAGGGACTGCCCGGCTTCAGCATGGAGGATTGGAGCGGCCTCTTCGCGCCGAGCGGCGTGCCGCAGCCCGTCATCGCCCGGATGCAGGCCGTTGTCGCGGAAGCGGCGCGCGATCAGGCGGTGATCCAGCGGCTCTCGGCCGTCGGCTCCATCCTCGTCGCCGACGAGCCGGCGCAGTTCGCCTCCTGGCTGAACGAGCAGCGCACGCTGCTTGAGCAGCTGATCCGGGATGCCAACATCACCCTGAGCTGACCTGGGCGCCCCGCCATGCGGCCCAGGGTCGCCGTCATCGACGACTGGCAGCGCGTGGCACGGGCCAGCGCGGACTGGACCGCGCTCGAAGCCCGCGCCGAGGTGCTCTTCCTGCACGACGCCTTCGCCGACGAGGACGCAGCGGCGGCAGCGCTGGCCAGCTTCGACATCGTCATGTCCATGCGGGAGCGCACGCCCTTCCCGGCGTCGCTGATCGCGCGGCTGCCGCGCCTGCGGATGCTGAGCGTCACCGGCGCGCGCAACCGGTCGGTCGACGTGGCCGCACTCGCCGCGCGCGGCATCGTGGTGACCCGCACCGAGGCCGGCGAGGACGGCTCCGCGACAGCGGAACTCGCGCTCGCCCTCATGCTGGCCGCCGCGCGGCATGTGGCGGCGGGCGACGCGGCGATCCGCGCGGGCGGCTTCCAGGCCGGCATCCTGCCCGGCTTCACGCTGCGCGGCCGCACGCTCGGCCTGATCGGGCTCGGGCGGCTCGGCACGATGATGGCCGGCTACGGCCGGGCGCTGGGCATGACGCTGCTGGCCTGGAGCCCGAACCTCACCGCCGCCCGGGCGGATGCCGCAGGGGCGACGCTGGTGCCGAAGGACGCGCTGCTCTCCGCATCGGACGTCGTCAGCCTGCACATGGTGCTGGCGCCTGGCACGGTCGGCCTGCTCGGCGCCCGCGAGCTCGGCCTGATGCGTCCCGGCGCCATCCTGGTGAACACCTCCCGCGGCGCGCTGGTGGAGGAGACGGCCCTGCTGGCCGCGCTCGCCGCCGGGCGGATCGTCGCGGCGCTCGATGTCTACGACCGAGAGCCGCTGCCGGCGGATCACCCGCTGCGCCGTCTGCCCGGCACCGTGCTGACCCCGCATCTCGGTTATTGCGTCCAGGAGAACTACGCCGTGTTCCATCGCCAGGCCATCGAGAACGTCCTCGCCTTCCTGGACGGCGCGCCGATCCGGCCGCTGGCGGCGTAGCGGCCATGCAGCCCGCCGCCATCGCCGAAGCCGCGCGGCTCCTCGCCGGGGTACAGCGCGGCGAGCCGCGGCTCGTCGCGCTGCCGACCGGCGCGCAGCCCGCGACCTTCGCGGAGGCTGCCGCCATCCAGGTGGCGATCCTCGCAGCCCTGGGGGAGTCCGCGGCCGGCTACAAGGTCGCGGGCGTCGATCCGGACAGCGTGATGTGGGGCGCGGTGCTGGGAAGCCGCGCCAAGCCCTCCCCGGCCGTCTTCCGCGCGGCGGCCGTGCCGATGCTGGGCGTGGAGCCGGAGATAGCCTTCCGTCTTGAGTCAGAGATCACTGCCGCCGACCGCCGCGTGACGCTCGCGGAGTTCGACCGCCTCGTGAGCGTGGTGCCCGCCATCGAGGTCGTTGACACGCGCTTCACCAGCTACGAACGCACGCCGCTGCTGCATCGCGCCGCCGACTTCATGTCGAATGGAGGTCTCGTCTTCGGCGCGCCCTGGATCGGCGTCGCCCCGACGGAGCTCGCGACACTCGGCGTCGCGCTCCATGTCGGCGGCCGCTGCGTCGCCGAGGTCTCGGGCGGGCATCCCGCCGGCGACCCGCGGCTGCCGGCGCTGGCCTTCCTCCGGGCCCCGGGCCGTCCGGACCGGCTGCCGCGCGGCACCATCATCACCACCGGCTCCTACGCCGGCCTGCATCGCGCCAGGCCGGGCGACCGCGTGGTGGCCAGCTTCGCCGGTCGCGGCGAGCTCACCCTGTCCTTCGAAGCCTGAAGCGTGGAAGCCGAGCCATGACCGCCAGCGCCCCCGTCGTCGTCAACCGCGTGCGGGAGAAGCTGGCGCGCGACGAGGTCGTCGCCTCCATGACAGCGCGCCTCGTGCGCGGAATCGAGGTGGCGCAGATCGCCGCCAGCACCGGCTTCGACAGCCTCTACGTCGACCTGGAGCACGGACCGCTGACCATCGACGTCACCGGGCAGATCTGCATGGCGGCGCTGGCGCTCGGCGTCACGCCCTTCGTCCGGGTCCCGGCGCTGACGCCGGAATTCGTCGGCCGCGTGCTGGATGCCGGCGCCCTCGGCATCATCGCGCCGCATGTGCACGGCGCGGAGGACGCGCGCGCGCTGGTCCGCATGGCGCGCTTCCCGCCGCTCGGTACGCGCTCGGCGGCTGGCCACCTGCCGCAATTCGGGTTCCGCGCCTGGCCGGCGAAGGTTGGCGATCCTGTCCTCGACGCCGCAACCATGGTCATCCCGATGATCGAGACCGTCGAGGCGCTGCGCAACGCGGAGGAGATCCTGGCCGTGCCGGGCGTGGACATGGTGCTCGTCGGCACCAACGACCTGACGGCGGAACTCGGCATCCCGGGCGAGTTCGACCATCCCGAGGTCCGCGCCGCCTATGCCCGGCTGATCCAGGTCGCGCGCGGATGCGGCAAGCATGTCGGCATCGGCGGCCTGGCCACGCGCCCGGACCTGACGGCGGAATTCGTGCGCATGGGCGCGCGCTACGTCTCCACCGGCACGGACCTGGGCTTCCTGATCGGCGCCTGCGCCGCCAAGGCGCGCGAGGTGCACGCCATGCCGACATGACCGGCGCGAGGGAGAACGGGCAACGATGAGGATCGCAAGGCGCAGCCTTCTGTTTGCCGGCGTGGCCGGGCTCGCCGCCCGCCCTGCAACGGCCCAGCCGCGCGAGTGGCCCAACCGCCTGGTGCGCGTGATCGTCCCCTTCGCGCCGGGCGGATCCACCGACGTGATGGGCCGGTTGATCGCCGACCGGTTCGGCGCGCTGTTCGGCCAGGCCTTCGTGGTGGAGAACCGGCCCGGCGCAGCGGGCATCATCGGCGTGGAGGCCGCAGCCCGCAGCCCGGCCGACGGGCACACGCTGCTGATCGGCACGATCAGCACGCATGCGATGAACGTGCCGCTCTACGGCGCCAGGCTGTCCTATGACCCGCTCCGGGACTTCCTGCCGGTGACGCGGCTGTCCAGCGGCGTCAGCGCCGTGGTCGTGCATCCGGCGCTGCCCGTCACCGACCTGCCTGGGCTGATCGCCTATGCCAAGGCGCATCCCGGCCAGCTGAACTACGGATCCGGCGGGGCGGGCACCACGACGCATCTGGCAGCCGAGATGCTGAAGCACATGGCCGGCCTCGACATCGTTCACGTGCCCTTCCGCGCGCCGACGGCGGCGACCGTGGCGCTGGCCGGCGGACAGGTGCAGGTGATGGTGGACACGCTGGTCGCAACGCGCGCGCTGGTCCGCGAGGGGAAGCTGCGCATGCTCGCCGTCACCTCCCCGACCCGGCTCCCCGAATTCCCCGAGCTGCCCGCGGTGGCGGAGTTCCTGCCGGGCTTCGAGCTCAACGGCTGGACCGGCCTCTTCGTCCCGGCCGGGACGCCGCCGGCGCTGGTCGAGCGCCTGGACAACGCGGCGCGCGCGGTGCTGGCGGAAGGCCCGACGATGCAGCGTGTCGAAGCCGCAGGCGCAGTCGCGGCGCCGCTCGGCCCGGACGAGTTTGCCGCCTTCATCCGCGCCGAGATCGCCCGCTGGACCACCGTGGTGCGCGCGGCCGACATCCGGCTCGACTAGCCCGCGATCGCCCTGAGTGTGCACACCGAAGGTGGGCACGGCGAAGGGCGGGAATCGCCGGGCCAGAGAAGCCGGACCGGCGTCAGCGGTACTCAGGGTCCTCCAGCTCCGGCGCGATGCTGCCGGGCAGGCCGAGCTCGAAGGCGTTCAGCGTCAGCGCGACCAGGCAGTAGTAGCCCAGGATGCCGACCAGCTCGACCATCCCGCGCTCGCCCAGTTCCGCGACGCCGCGCGCGTAGAGCGGCGGCGGCACGCGCGCGGTGGACAGCAGCGTCGACGCCACGTCGAACACCGCCTGCTCCCGCGCGTCGCGCAGGCGGGGCGGGCGTCGCGCGGCGATGGCGGCGATCACCTCCGGGTCCATGCCCGCCTTCAGACCCTCCCGCTTGTGCGCTGCCCATTCGTGGTGCGAGGTCCAGTGGCGGGCGCAGACCAGGATCGCCAGCTCCGACAGATGCGGCTCCAGCGTCGTGCGGTAGCGCAGCAGCTCCCCCAGCTTCTGCGCGCGCTCGGCCAGCTCCGGGTTCTGCAGCCAGGCGATCATCGGCGCCGGCACGCGACCGCGGATGCCTGCGATGGCCTCCGCGCAGGCCGCCTTCTGCTCCGGTGTCATGGCCTCCTCGGGCGGCATGTCCAGGCGCGGCATGACGGTGCTCCTTTTCAGCTGCTGGCGCAGGATGGGCGCCCGTGCCGTGGGAGGGAAGGCGGTTGCACGTCGCGGCGTGACCGCGCAGGCTTGCCTGTCGCCAGCGCAGGGGAGCGGGCCATGTCCGAGCGTTTCGCTGGCAAGGTCGCCGTCGTCACCGGCGCCGGTTGCGTCGGCCCGGGCTGGGGCAACGGGCGTGCGGTCGCGGTCGGCCTTGCGCGGGAGGGGGCCACCGTGATCGGCCTGGACCGCCGGCCGGACTCGATGGAGGAGACCGCCGGGCGCATCGCCGCGGAAGGCGGTCGCTTCGAGCCCGCCACGCTCGACGTGACGGACAGCGCCGCGATCGCCCGCCTGGTCGCGGAGGTGGCGTCGCGCCACGGCCGCATCGACGTCCTGGTGAACAACGTCGGCGGCTCGGCCGCCGGCGGGCCGGTGGAGATGGCGGAGGAGGTCTGGGATCTCCAGGTCGACACCAACCTGAAGAGCGTCTTCCTGATGCTGAAGCACGTCCTGCCGGTGATGGAGCGGCAGGGCGCGGGCGCCGTGGTGAACCTGGCCTCCGCCTCCGGCATCCGCTGGACCGGTGCGGCGCAGGTCGCCTATGCCGCGTCCAAGGCCGGCGTCATCCAGCTGTCGCGCGTCGTGGCCTTGCAGTACGCCGACAAGGGCATACGGGTGAACACCGTGGTGCCTGGCCAGATGCACACGCCGATGGTGGAGGCGCGGCTGGCCAGGCAGCGTGCCGACGGCGACGTGGCCGCGCTGGTGAGGCAGCGCGTGTCGCGCATCCCGCTGGGCTTCGCCGGCGACGGGCGGGACACGGCGAACGCCGTGCTGTTCCTCGCCTCGGAGGAGGCGCGCTTCATCACGGGCACAGAACTCGTCGTGGATGGCGGGATGACCGTGCGATGCGGCTAGCCGGTCAGGCCGGCGCCGCGCCTGCGAAATGCCGGCCCGGCACGGAGTCGAGCAGCGCGCGGGTGTAGGCATGCCGTGGCGCGCGGAACACCTCCGCCACCGGCCCGTGCTCCACCACCTCGCCGTCCTTCATCACCGCGACCAGGTCGCAGACCTGCGCGGCCACGCGCAGGTCGTGCGTGATGAACACCAGCGACAGGCCGAGGCGAACGCGGAGATCCTGCAGCAGACGCAGCACCTGCGCCTGCACCGAGACGTCGAGCGCCGAGACCGGCTCGTCCGCGACCAGCACCTCAGGCTCCAGCGCCAGCGCGCGCGCCAGGCCGATGCGCTGGCGCTGGCCGCCGCTGAACTCGTGCGGGAAGCGGTCGGTGGCGGCGGGATCGAGCCCGACCAGGGCGAACAGCTCCTTCGCGCGGCGCATCGCCTCGGCACGCGGCACGCCGTGAACCATCGGCCCCTGCGCAACCAGTTCCCCGGCGCGGCGGCGGGGATTGAGCGACGCGAAGGGGTCCTGGAACACCATCTGGACGCGGCGTGCGGCCTGCCGCATCTCGCGCCTGCGCAGCTTCAGCAGGTCCGTCCCGTCCAGCGTGATGACGCCGCGCTCGGGCTCCACCAAGCGCACGATGCAGCGCGCCAGGGTGGACTTGCCGGACCCGGACTCACCGACGATGCCGAGCGTGGCGCCCTTCGGCAGGTCCAGCGTCACGCCACGCACCGCATGCGTCACCCGCGCATGGCGGCCCAGGAAGCCGCCGGTGCGATACGTCTTCTCGACGCCGCGCATCTGCAGGATGTTCGTGTCCGACACCGGCCGCGGCGCCGGCGCGCCGATCGCCGGGACGGCCGCGATCAGCGCGCGGGTGTAGTCGTGCTGCGGCGCGTGCAGCACCTCGCTCGCCGGCCCCTGCTCCACCACCAGCCCATGCTGCATCACCGCCACGCGGTCCGCGATCTCCGCCACCACGCCGAAATCGTGCGTGATGAACAGCACGGCGGTGCCCTTGCGCCGCTGCAGGTCCTTGATGAGCGCCAGGATCTGCGCCTGCGTCGTCACGTCCAGCGCCGTGGTCGGCTCGTCCGCGATCAGCAGCTTCGGGTCGAGCGCGAGCGCCATCGCGATCATCGCGCGCTGGCGCTGCCCGCCGGACAGCTCGTGCGGATAGGCGCGCAGCGCCAGGCGCGGGTCGGGGATCCGCACCTCCTCCAGCAGCCCCAGGGTGCGCGCCGAGATCGCGGCGGCATCCATCCGGGTGTGGATGCGGAACATCTCCGCGATCTGGTCGCCCACCGTGCGCAGCGGGTTCAGCGCCGTCATCGGCTCCTGGAACACCATGGCGATGCCGGCGCCGCGCAGCGCGCGCATCCGCGCCTCGCTGGCCTGCACCAGGTCCTCGCCGCCGAACAGGACCTGGCCCGCATCGATCGCGACATTCGCCGGCAGCAGGCGCATCACCGCGCTCGCCGTCATCGACTTGCCGGACCCGCTCTCCCCCACCACGCAGAGGATCTCGTTCGGCTGGATGTCGAGCGAGACGTCGCGCAGCGCGTGGCTGCGGTCCGCGTTGCGCGGCAGCCTCACGCCGAGCCCGCGGATCGAGAGGACCGGACCGCTCATCGCCCACGCAGCCGCGGGTTCAGCGCGTCGTTCAGCCCCTGCCCCACCAGCGAGACCGCCAGCACGGTCACCAGGATCGCGACGCCGGGGATGGCGGAGACGTACCACTGCACGCGCAGCACGTCCCGCCCCAGCCCGATCAGGTTCCCCCAGGACGCCACGTTGGGGTCGGACAGCCGCAGGAAGGCGAGCGCACTTTCCAGCAGGATCGCCACCGCCATGACGACGGAGGCATAGACGATCACCGGCGGCAGCGCGTTCGGCAGCACCTCGCGGAAGATGATGCGGGCGTCGCCCATGCCCAGCGTGCGGCAGGCCTGCACGAATTCGCGGTTGCGCAGGCTGAGGAACTCCGCCCGCGTCAACCGCGCCGGCGCCGGCCAGGAGACTGCGCCGACGGCGACGGTAACGGTCGTGATGTCGGAACCGAACACGGCGACCAGCACCAGCAGCAGCAGGAAGTTCGGCAGGGTCTGGAACGCCTCGGTCACGCGCATCAGCGCGTCGTCCACCCAGCCCCCGTGGTAGCCCGCCAGCGCGCCGACGACGATGCCGAGCCCGACCGCGATGGAGGTGGCGACGACGCCGATCAGCAGGGAGACGCGCGCGCCGTGGAAGATCTGCGCGGCGATGTCGCGGCCCGAATTGTCGGTGCCCAGCGGGAAGCGGGGATTTGCGCCCGGCCATTGCAGCGGCCGCCCGGCCAGCGACAGCGGGTCGCGCGGGAAGAACCAGTCGGCAGAGAGCGCCATCGCGACGATCACCAGCAGCAGCACCAGGCCGATGACCGCCGGCGGGCTCTTCAGATAGGCCAGCAGGAAACGCTTCACCGCCCGGCCCCGATCCGCGGGTCGAGCCGGGCATAGACCAGGTCCACCAGGAAGTTCACCACGATCACCAGCAGCGCCGAGATGAAGACGATGCCCAGCAGCGTGTTGAGGTCGCGCTGCACCACCGCCTCATAGGCCAGCCGGCCGAGGCCCGGCAGGGAGAAGACGCTCTCCACCACCACCGAGCCACCGAGCATGGTGCCGGCCTGCAGGCCGATCAGCGTCACCATTGGCAGCATCGCGTTGCGCAGCACATGGCGCGTCAGCACGCGCGTCTCGTCCAGCCCCTTTGCGCGCGCGGTGCGCACGAAGTCCAGCGTCAGCACCTCCAGCATGGAGGCGCGCATGATCCGCAGGTAGATCGCCAGGAAGATCAGCCCGAGCGTCAGCGTCGGCAGCACCAGATGCGCCGCGATGTCCAGCACGCGGCGCAGTCCCGTGTAGCCCGCGCCGATCTCCTCGAAGCCGCCCGCCGGCAGCCAGGCCAGGTGGACCGAGAAAAGCACGATGGCCATCAGCCCGAACCAGAAGGACGGCGTGGCGTAGAACACCAGGCCGAGCGTCGAGATCAGCGTATCCGTCCAGCCATTCACCCGCCGCGCGGCCAGCACGCCCAGCACCAGACCGACGAAGAAGGCGAAGGACAGCGCGGCGCTCATCAGCAGCAGCGTCGTCGGCAGCCGCTCCAGGATCACCGTCGCCACGGGCTTGCCGTAGATGGCGGAGAAACCGAGGTCGAGCCGCACGAGCCGCCAGAAGTAGTTGGCGAGCTGCGCGGGCACGGAGAGGTCGAGCCCGTAGTAGCGCCGCAGCTCGGCAGCCAGCGCCGCATCCCCGCCACCGCCCATCTGCCCGAGCAGGGCATCCACCGTGTCCCCGGGCGCAAGCTGCAGCAGCAGGAACATGCCCGCCAGGATCAGCACGAGCGTGGGCAGCGAGGCGGCCAGCCGCCTCCCCGCCAGCGCGAGCACCCGCATCAGGTCAGGAGGCGAGCCACAGGTCGTGCCAGGACGAGGAGGCCCAGCGCGGATTGTTGGCGTAGTTGCGCAGACGCCGGTTGAAGACCGAGACGAAGATCTGCTCGATCGGCATCCACAGCGGCAGCTCGGTGTTCACGCGCCGGACGAAGTCGGCATAGAGCTGCTTGCGCCGCGCCGGATCGAGCTCGGTCTGCGCCGCGTCCATGATGCGGTCGGCCTCGGCGTCCTGCCAGCCCCACTGGTTCGTCCAGGGGGCGCCGCGCGGCTGGCCGGAGCGGTACCAGACGGTGGTCGAGACCGCCGGGTCGTTGCGGTACTGGTGCCAGCCGGTGGCGAGATCGAAGTTCCAGTCGTTGTAGACGGTGCGCAGGAAGCCCGCAGCGTCCAGGCGCACGATCTCCACGCGGATGCCCACCTCTTGCAGCGACTGCTGGATGAAGGTGGACCACAGGGCGATGTCCTCGCCCCAGGGGGCCGGGTTCAGCCGCAGCGTGAAGCGCACGCCGCCCGCGCCGCGCCGGTGCCCGGCCTCGTCCAGCAGCGCATTCGCGCGGCGGCGGTCGAAGGCGTATTGCGGCATCGGCTCCGTCGGGTAGTAGTCCCGCGAGACCGAAGGGATCGGCCCGGTGCCGAGCTTCGCGAAGTCGCCCAGGAAGTTCTCGATGAAGAAGGGCACGTCCAGCGCATGCGCGATGGCGCGGCGGACGCGGATGTCGGCCAGCACGGGATTGCGGAAATTGAACTCCAGCGTGTTGGTCCGCGCATTGCCCTCGTTGCCGCGCGTCGTCACCTCGAAGCGCGGGTCGCGCCCCAGCCGCTGCAGGTCGGCGATGGCCAGCGAGGAATAGGGGCTGAACAGGATCTGCCCGGCTTCCAGCTGCGCCGCCGCCGCGGAGCGGTCGCCGACCACGCGCCAGACCACCCGGTCCAGGTAGGGCAGGTTGTTGCGCCAGTAGTTCGGATTGCGCTCCGCGATGATGAACTGGCCGCGCTCGTATTGCAGGAAGCGATAGGGGCCAGTGCCGACCGGCGCGGTGTTGGCCGGGTTCTCCCGGATGTTCGTGCCCTCGTACACATGCTTCGGCGAGACGTAGCCGAGGTCCGGCAGGGCGCGCAGCAGCAGGTTCAGCGGCATCGGCCGCTCGTAGCGGAACACGGCGGTGCGTGCGTCCGGCGTATCCACGGCGGTCAGGAACTGCTGCAACGCAGTGCCGTAGTTGAGGATCTTCTTCCACATCTCCATCGCCGTGAACTGCACGTCGGCGGAGGTGAAGGGGCGCCCGTCATGCCAGGTGACGCCCTGGCGCAGGCGGAAGGTGATGGTCTTGCCGTCCGGCGCGGCCTCCCAGCTTTCGGCCAGGCAGGCCGTGGGATTGCCGGCCGCGTCCAGGTCCACCAGCGGCTCCTGCATCTTGCCGCCGACGATGTAGACGCCGGTCGAGGCCTGCAGGCTGGGGTTGAGGATGCGCTGTTCGGTCGCGAAGTGGACCGTCATCACCCCGCCGCGGCGGGGCGTCTCCTGCGCGAAGGCTCTCTCGGGAAACATCACGCTCGAGGCGAGCGCGGCGGAGGTGAGAAGTGTCGCGCGACGCGTGAGATCCATCAGACCCTCCTGGGGACCGTCATCTTGCGGCGCAGCATGCGGGCCGCGCCGCCGTAACGTCAACTTCGGGCGCAGCCCGCCATGGTCAGGCCGGCACGAAGCGCAGCAGCACGCCGGTGGCTCGGGCGGGCGCGGCCGCCACCGTGGCGCCCGGCGCCGTCCCCAGCGCGCGCGCTGCGGCGGCAAGGTCGGCGGTGCCCAGCACCAGCGCGGC